>NZ_JAFZ01000001.1:1033731-1378308 GCF_000526395.1 Aminobacterium mobile DSM 12262
GTCGAGATAGCGAATGTCATTATGAAACAGCGGCTATTGTAGTGGAGAAAGTGCTGGCAGTTTTAGAGGAAGAGCCTCTTCCCGAAGGGGTGTTACTCAATATTAATGTTCCTAATCTTCCGATCGCCATGTTAAAAGGAATCAAAGTAACAAGAAAAGGAGTCCGGCTTTATGAGGGGAAAGTGACGAAACTGGAAGATCCTAAGGGGCATGTTTATTTTTGGATTTCAGGTCAGCCGGAGGATCAGCTGGTAGAAGGCTGCGATGTCTGGGCTCTTGCCAACGGCTATGTCTCTATTACACCTGTTCATATGGACATGACCCATTACCCATCTCTTGAGCGGTATTCAGGGAATGGCCTTGAAAAAATAAACTTTTAGGTACTTTTTAAAAAAATAGTTGACAGAAGTTCATTGTCGTGTATAATGCTTCTCATACAAAAAAGCATGATACGGCAATGAAAGGGAAGAGTATTCTCCAAACACACCTACAGAGAGAGAAGGCCGGAGGCTGAGAGTCTTCTTGGAATGTGAAGGAGAAGAATAGAACCCTAGAGCTGATCTCGAAGAAAGATCCCCATGGGGAATCAAGTAGAGATGTTAAGGAGAGGACAAAAGGATTTTCCCCTTTTGTCAACGTGGGTGGCACCGCGGGTTACAAGCCCGTCCCTCTTAAAAAGAGGGACGGGCTTGTTTGTTTTTGAGACATTAAGGGAGGAGAACAGAATATGGGAGAGAAGAAGGTTGTTTTAGCATACAGTGGAGGATTAGATACTTCTGTTGCTGCTATGTGGCTGACAGAACAGGGATATGAGGTCATTACCATGACAGCTGACGTGGGGCAATCTGTAGATCTGGAGAAAGCCAAAAATAAGGCTTTACATAGTGGTGCCTCTAAAGCCTACGTTATGGATCTTAAGAAGGAGTTTGTAAAGGAATTTGTGTGGCCAGCGTTGAAGGCAAATGCTCTATATCAGGGAACCTATCCTCTTAATTCGGCTCTCTCGCGCCCTCTTATAGCAAAGGCTATGGCGGCGGTGGCAAAAAAAGAGAATGCAGGCGCTGTTGCTCATGGATGTACAGGTAAAGGACAGGATCAGGTGCGAATGGAGGTATGTACTAATGCATTAAACCCTGAACTTGTCGTGTTGGCTCCTGTTCGAGATTGGCACTTTAGTCGAGAAGCTGAAATGGAGTATGCACAGGCCCACGGAATTCCTGTCTTGGCTACTACTGCATCTCCATACAGTATTGATGAAAACCTATGGGGACGTTCCATTGAGTGCGGCATTTTAGAGGATCCCTGGAATGAACCCCCTTCTGATGCCTATATCCTCACAGTGGATCCGTGGAATGCTCCAGATCATCAAGAGTTTGTGGAGATATCATTTGAAAAGGGAATTCCAGTAGCATTGAATGGAGAAAAAATGGATGGGATTGCGTTGATTCAGTCTTTAAACAATCTTGCAGGGAAACACGGTGTAGGACGTATCGATATGATCGAAGATCGTCTCGTAGGATTTAAGAGCCGAGAGGTTTACGAGTGTCCTGCCGCCATAACTTTAATTACAGCCCATAAAGCTCTTGAAACGTTAACTTTAGATAAGAAAGTGCTTGCGGCTAAAAAGGAAATGGAGACAAAGTTTGCGGAACTCACATACGAGGGCTATTGGTATTCCCCTCTGAAAGAATCTATTGATTCTTTTATAAACACGACGCAAGAATATGTAAATGGAGTTGTGAAAGTTCGACTTTACAAAGGGCAAGCAGTTGTTCGAGGCATGAAGTCTCCCAGTTCGATCTATCAAATGAATATAGCTACTTACTCAGAGGGAGATGTTTTTGATCATCAGGCAGCGGTTGGGTTCATTAAAATATGGGGATTACCGCTGAAGACGTGGAAACAGGTTCATAAAGATAAAATGCCCATAGAGATTTTTCAGTAATTATGTAGTAAAGATTTTTTTCATAAATAGAGAGGAGTGACGATAGATGAAAAAAAACAGTTGGGTATTTGTTCTGTTGGTGACAGTGGTTGTTTTATGGGGTGGATTTGCACAGGCTGCATCAGTTATGGAGAAAGATACTATTGTTGCGGGTACGTCAGGTTCCTATCCGCCTTTTGAGTTTCATGATAAGACGGGAGCTCTTGTAGGGTTCGATATTGATTTGGCCAACGAAGTAGGGAAAAGGCTGGGTAAGAAAGTTGAATGGGTAGATATGGCCTTTGATGGTGTTATCCCATCTCTTTTAACAGGAAAAATTGATATGATAGCCGCTGCTCTCAGCATTACGGAGGAACGAAGCAAAAAGGTGGCTTTCTCTCAACCCTATATGGTAAGTCTCAGTGCTTTTGTACTGCCTACAAATAGCCCTGATGTAAATGGCATGGAGGATTTAAAGGGGAAAAGCGTAGCAGTACAGCTAGCTACGACACAGGATGTGTTTATCTCCGAGGTTGCGGATGTAACGGTGAAGCGCTTCCCTAAACTTAACGATGCTGTGCGAGAAGTAGCCCTAAAACGGGCTGACGCCTCTCTCATGGATGAAACGGTGGCAGAAACCTATATAAATAGTGAAGAATTTAAAGGACAACTTAAAAAATCTTTTACAGTTGAGCTGAAAGGGGCAAAACAGGCTTTGGCTGTAAGCCAAGAAGAGCCTCTTTTCCTTGAAGCTATAAATGAAGTCCTGACAAAACTTGATGAGGAAGGGTTTATTGCAGAACTTCATAAGAAATGGAATACGAAAAAAGAGTAGATTTTGGAAGGTAAAACAATAGAGTAGAGAGTGTGAAATATGGCCTGCTAATTTTTTAGTTAGCAGGCTTTTGCTTTTTGGCAAAGAGCTTTATACGGTGTACAATTATTGTTAATATTTAAAAAATAGTCGCCTAAGAAGGGAGACAGATTTTAGAATGCCAGAACGAAAACCGCTTACTACAAGGGGCAAGGTATTAGCCGTACTTACTGTATTTGTCATGGTGGTGTTTAGTTTTACAGCCCTCGTTGGACGAGAAAAAGTAGGGCTCTTCTTTCAAGGTCGCCTGCGCTATTTTTGGATTGCAGTTATTCTGGGTATTGGCTATTTTGCTACTCATGATAGGGGGAGAAGGTAAACTCAGGGAACGAAGCATCCATTGAGAGGTCGTTTTTTGTTCACCATAGAGTTCGTTTCAGGGATATGAATACCCTTAAGTTTGAACATTAACATATGATTTCCTATCTACCATGTTCCGCCGTTTTAGCTTTATATGAAATATGTTACAATTTTGAGCGCATGGGTACGTTCTCAATTTTTATATAAGTGACTCTGCCTCTGCAGTGTCAGTATCAACTTGCAAGTTCCGATTTTTACATGGAGGTTCTATCAGTATGTTTTTGCTCAGAATAGCCTGTTTGGCGTGGGCTCTTTTATCGATAGCGACTTCTACTTTATATGGAAGCCAAAGTCTTTCCCTCCCTTCTCTGGCAGAGTTGGAAAACATGGTCGAACAAGGGCCAGAAGTTCTGTCTTCTATGGCGGCTTTGGCGCGGGATGAACATATAGAACACCTTGTACGTCAGAGAAGTGGCCCTAAGTTTTTTGCTGGAATATCTTATGGTTATAGCGATGAACCAGAGTCTGAAACCGCCGAAGAACGAATTTCCTATAATAAAGTTACTGCTCGAGCAGGCGTTTCCTTCCCCATTTTAGGTACATGGACCAAAGAGAAAATAGAGATCCTTCAAAGTGAGCTTCGAACTTTAGAGGGACGAATTTTGGCAGAGCGAACCAGAGAGATGAATCTGATTTCTCTTAGAAAGGCTTATATGGTCTTGTGGGGGGAGGGGCAGAAACGCCGTCTCTTATCTGATTTCTTGAAGAGTCGAGAAGCGACAGAGGCCCTCTTGTCGAAGAGGGTAAGAGAAGGGTTTCTTTTAGAGGCGGATCGACTGGAGTTTTTGTCTGTCTATGATGTAGCTCTTCGAGACGTGGCCGCTTCCTCTCGGATGGAAACACAGGCCCTTCAGGTTATTCGATTGGCTACAGGGCAGTCTTGGCAGGTGACCGAAGAAGTTCCATTCCCAACTCTCCCGGGGTGGGATTATAAGAAGAGGCGCCCTTTAGGAGTGGCCCATCTCACTAATGTGAGATACAACAATAGAGTTTTGGATATTTATGGTCGCATTCTCGAGATCACAAAAAAAATTGATCGGGATGGAACTGTAGAATTTGGTGCTACCGCTGGTCGAGATTTCCCTGGGACTTCCGGGGCAGGAGTTTCCATCCGACTTACAGTAGAAGAACCCTTCGCTTCTTTAAGGGCAAAAAAGGATGAGGCTAGATTAGCTGCTCAAGCAGATTTAGAGCGACATAGAGCCGAAGAGCTGAAGGAACGCCTTCGCCTTGAAGGGGAGTTGGAAGACGCCTTATCTTTGCTGGAGTACGGTTCTCGATCTGTTCAGGCCGGAATAGCAAAAGTGCAAGCTTCCACAGAGGCCGTAAGAGTGCATCACCTCCGCTATGATCGTATTGGTGGAGATGCTTTTGAGAAACTTGAAGAGAGTCGCTATGCCCATCTCCGTGCTGCTCTGGAATTAGTGGATGCCCAAATACTGGTTCTTCAGGCTGCTTCTGAGCTGGTTCGTTTTTTCCCTGAAGGAGAGGTCCAGAGAGGATGTCCTTTATCTATGCTAGGCCTTGATAAGCCTCTTGCGAGTTTGCCGAAGTCGCCAGTCGCAATGATTTCCTCTCCAGAGCAAGATGTTCAGACATCTACAATTCTGACACCATCAAGGAAGAATACTTCAGTTTATGTGTGGAATGCGGCTCCCTTCCTCAAGAGCGAGACGAGGCATAGAGAACTGAAAAAACTTCAACAAGCGGGATTCTGTCGAATATTGCTCTCTTTTGATGGACAGGAGATCCGCTCTTTTAGCACGAATAATTCCCGGTTATCTCTCATGGCCTTTTTAGAACAGGCAACGTACATGGGAATTCAAGTTGATCTTTTGCTTGGCGATCCTACCTGGATTTTGCCAGAGCATCGAATGGAGCTTGTTCAACTAATCCGTTTCTTTGCCCCCTTCCCTTTTAAGGGGGTTCACGTAGATTTAGAGCCAGATTCTCTTCCTGGTGCTGCGTCTAAGAGGTCTGAGCTTGCTCTGGAATTGCTCCAAACGTTGAAGGTTGTTCGAGATAATACAGATCTTCCTCTATCTCTTTCTGTCCATCCTCGTTATTTGGAGGGGGAGTTAGGAGAAATTATGGGGCGAGGGTTAGTGGCGTTGTCTATGGAGGACGTAGCAGTGATGTTTTATTCCACCAACGTGGATATGGTGACAGATCGATTTGGAGCCCTTCTTAAAAAATACCCGGATCTTCCATTACTTTTAGCACAAAGTGTGGAGTCTATTTTATCTCCCCGCGAAAGCTATGCCACCTTAGGACGGGATATTCTATGGAGTCGAATTGCCTATTACAACGGAGTGTTCCAAGAAGAGAACTACCGGGGTGTGGTTGTTCAGGCTTGGAAAGATTATGAGGAGATGGTCCGATGAAAGTGCGGTTTACTTCTGGGAAGAGTCGAGATCCCTTTCAGGAAAAAGGGGTACGAATTCCTTATGCTCCAGCTAGAAGAACTTTTCCGCGGTGGCGATGGTATTTTGTTGTGTTGCTGGTCTCTAGCCCCTTGCTGTTTTTTATAGCCAAGGTAAGTGTAGGGGTGTTTTGGGCTACATCTCCTGGGGTGATCTTTATGGAGAAAACCCCGATTAACAGCCCAACATCTGGAGTTTTAATGGAGGTTCATCTTCGAGAAGGCCAGCATATAGCATTGGGAGACGTGATGGCTAAAGTAGCGGATCCTACGCTGGAGATGAAAAGAGCCCCTCTGACAGCAGAAAGAAAAGTCTTGATGGATTATGCGAGCCGTCACATTTCTACTGAACCCTTCAGGGATGCTTTGGTTTTAGCGGAGAGAGTTTTGAAAGAAGAAAAAGCTTATCGATCTAAGATTCAGGAACTTGTTAATGCTGGAGCAGCTACAAAGGCTGACCTCAACGAGGCTCAGAAGAGGGTACTTCGAGCTGAATCTGATGTGATTAAGGCAAAAATAGATCTGAATTTAGCATTGGCTCCCTCTGGAGAGTATAAATCTCAACAGGTTAGATTGGCGCAAATTGATGGAGAACTTGCTGCTATGGCAGATATTATGGGTGGGGTAGCTTTAGCGTCTCCCGTGTCAGGAGTTGTCTTGGCTGTTTTTGCTGTTGTGAACCAAGCCTTGGCTCAGGGGGCTCCTTTAGCGGTAGTGGCTGACCCTCAAACTGCATCTATAGTTACCTTCCTGAACCCTAAAGATCTCGGATTCGTAGAGAAGGGTAAGAAAGTCCGAATACGTTTCCCTGAAGGAACGATGGTGGAGGCTTTCCCTGTGGGGAGACCTACTCTAGCCGAGCCTGCGCCATTGTCTCTTTCAAAACCTCTGACAGAGATTCGTCAGACAGTACGGGTTACCCTCAGTACACGTTCTCCCATTCCGGAGGCCTTTTTGGTGGAGGGGCTTCCTGTAACTGTTCATTGGGGAGGGAGATGGCCGTGGTAGTTGCTTTTACCAGTGAGGAAGGTGTCATATCTATGGAAGAGATCCGGCTTCTTCGGTTTGTCAACTGCGGCAATATTTCTTTTGCGCCTCAAGATGGGGTTATAGATGTAGATACGCTGGAAGATCTGGTTGCTAAAATACGATCTGTTCATGGAGTTATTCTAGATGGGGACTTTTCTAAAGAGACTGTTTTAATGGCGGTCAAGGAGATCAGAAAGATCCCAGAAACCTGTTATTTGCCTGTGTTTTGCTCTCCATCTCTGGATTCCGATTCTGCGCTCTTTACCGATGGGGCTATAAAGTCTTTAGATCAAGCTTGGGAAAAGACGGCAGATATGTGGGGGAAATTGAATGAAGTGGACCGGGGAAGCTTGGAGCTGAGCAGAGATTTTCGTCTTTTGGCCTATTTGGCTCTTCGACAAGAGGGACTGAATCCCTTGCTACAGCCTTTTACCTGCGACGCATATAGGTATCCCATTGCAGAGTTCTTGGGTGGTGAGAGCGAGACGAGGCAATGGCTTCGAAATTTGAGGGATAGAGGTTTGTTGTCACAAGGACCTTTGATTGACCGCATACGCTCGTGCCCCAAGTGCCAATGTACTCATCTCAATTATATCGACGTTTGCCCCAATTGTGGGAGTATCGATATTGTTCCCAAAGAGTTTATTCACTGTTTTACTTGTGGCAGGGTGGGGCCGGTAGATGATTTTCTCCAGGAGAATGGTTATCGTTGTCCTTTCTGTGGTACTCACCTTCGTCATTTAGGTTCGGATTACGATCATCCTTTAGAGAGTTTTTTGTGCAACGATTGCGGACATAAATTCATAGAGGCCCATGTTGTTGTGGATTGCCTCAGTTGCCAAACGAGGTCAGATCCAGAGGAACTTCTCGTAAATACAATTCATGGTTACCGAATATCAGAGAAAGGGCGAGCTGCAGCTAGGGTTGGGTCCATTGATGATGTATATGCTCTTCTAGATCGGCTGAACTACGTTATTCCCGCGTATTTTAACCAACTTTTAGATTGGATGATTTTGTTGAACCGTCGCTACCCGGATCAAACTTTCTCTGTGATAGGTGTTCGGTTTGTAAATTTAATTCAGGTTTCCGAAAAACTAGGCCGTCATAGAGCTTCTCAAATTGTGGACGCATTAGCGGAGCGGCTTAGGCAGCTTATTCGAAATACTGATGTTACGACCAGGACAGCTACTGGTATATTATTGCTTCTTTTGCCTATGACAGATGAAGCAGGGGCATCTGTAGTGGGTGGCCGGATATTAGAGTTAGTCAATTTAGCAGAAACGTCACCTAAGCCCCAATTCCAACTGGTAGCATTCTCTTCATCTCAGAATATGAGAGAGGGGGAGAGCGCTTCATCTTTACTTGCCAGAATTTTAGGGGAACTTGAGTCCTGATGCTAATACCTGAGCCGTTTTTCCAAATTATTGCTCTGGTTTTAGAAGCTCCTTTGGTCTCTGAGACGTGGGAAATAATTCTCAGATTCATTCCTTTTGTCCTTTTTCTGGAAATGCCTGTCTATCTGCTAATTTTGATGGGAGTACTTCGTTACGGTTTACTTCGGATGAACGAAGTTCCTTGGAGAAGCAGTTACTATCCTTCTGTCTCCTGTCTAATAACGTGTTACAGTGAGGGAGAGGCGGTGCAACAGACTATTCGTTCTCTGTCCAGACAGTTATATCCTGGTCGGATCCAGATTGTGCCTATTATAGACGGTGCTGCGGCTAATAAAGAGACTTACAGTGCGGCTTTGTCTATGAAAGGCGAAGTGGATCGGCTTCCCAACCGAGTTTTAAAGGTGGTACCAAAGTGGCAAAGAGGTGGCAGAGTGTCGGCTCTCAATACGGGAATGAACTTTGCTGATGGTGAAATAATCATGGCTTTGGATGGCGACACATCTTTCGACAATGACATGGTAGAACGTGCCACCAGACATTTTGAGAATCCCACGGTCGGATGTGTAGCTGGGTGTCTTCGGGTACGAAATGTGAGGGCCAGCTTAGTTACCAGACTTCAAGCGATAGAATATTTTTTCTCTATTCAGGCTGCCAAAACAGGACTTAGCGCTTTTGGGCTGGTCAACAATATCTCGGGGGCTTTTGGAGTTTTTCGCCGTTCCGTTTTAGAGCTGATTGGCGGGTGGGATGCCGGAACTGCTGAGGATCTGGATATTACACTGCGAGTGAAGAATTATTTGGGTCGATATCATTGTTTTCGCATTGTTTTTGATCCTGAAGCCATGGGTTTTACCCATGTCCCAGATACATTTAGGGACTTTTTCAAACAGAGGCTTCGTTGGGATGGAGATCTGTCGTTTATGTACTTCCGAAAGCATTGGCGAACCTTTTCACCACGATTAGTGGGGTGGAAAAATTTTATAGCCTTGCTCTGGACAGGACTCTTGTTTCAAGTGGTGATGCCCGTGGTCGTTGTCATTTATACTGCGTATCTCTTTATAGCTTATCCCTTGGGCGTTGTAGCTGGAACTATGGCTTTAGTGTATTTGTTTTACCTCGCGGCAATGGTGATTCTCTTCCTCGTTTTTGTCCTCCTACTCTCAGAAAGGCCGAGGCAGGACCTGTTACTGGTATTTTGGCTTCCTCTGGTTCCTATTTTTGCCTTTGCCAATCGAATTCATGGTGCTTTTTCAGCGTTGTGGGAGATATTTGGCCTTGGACATCAAGATACAAATATGGCTCCATGGTGGGTTACCAAAAAGAGTAAATTTTAAGATTTGAGATGCCTGTGCTTTTGTATAGATGCAATAAAAGACAGGACAGCTCCGGAACGTAAAGATATTTTCTCGAAACTGTCCTATATTGTTTGCATTATTGTTCTTGGAAAGCTTCTGAAGGGGCTACTGGCAGGTCGACTATTGTTTGTCGAGCATTGCGTACTTTTTCGGCTTCTGAGGCAGTGTATTGAGCCAGATTTTCACGAAGCTCTTTATTATTGATGGCAAGAATTCTCAATGCGAGAAGAGCTGCGTTTTTTGCGCTGTCTATGCCTCCGGCAGCTACAGGAACGCCAGGAGGCATTTGTGCAATAGAAAGAAGGGCATCCAAGCCGCCTAAGGATCCCGCAGAAATAGGAACGCCGATAACGGGAAGTAATGTGTGAGCAGCCAAGACTCCCGGGAGGGCTGCAGATAGGCCTGCCAAGGCTATAATAACGCACAATCCTCGTTTTTCGGCGTTTTGCCCATATAGCGCCGCATCTTCAGGGGTTCTATGAGCTGAAGCTATGGTTATTTCAAAGGGAACGTGAAATTGTTCTAATATCTCTGCTGCTTTATGCGCGGCAGGCAAGTCTGATTTAGAACCTAAGACCAGACCTACAACTGGTGTCTGTTTGTTTGTGTCCATAAGCTTTTCTCTTCCTCCTTATATTCGGGCTTTTGCGGCAATATCCCGCCGATAGTGTGCACCTTCAAAGTGGATATATTTTACTCCCTCATAAGATCGTGCCAAAGCATCCTCTAATGAAAGGCCAAGTCCTACTATATTCAAAACTCTTCCGCCATTCGTAACTGTTTCTCCTCCTTGATTTAAAGATGTACCGCTATGGAAAAGAAGGACATTCCTTAACGCGGCTGCTTCATGAAGCCCTGAGATGGGAAGCCCTTTTTTGTAAGGGCCAGGGTATCCTTCAGACGATATAACTACGTCTACGGCCCATCCATTTGCTACTATAGGGGGAAGAGTAGAAAGTGCGCCTGTACTGGCAGACATAGCTAATTGAGCGAAGTCTACGTTAAGGACCGGGAGAATAACCTGGGCTTCAGGGTCTCCGAAACGCACATTATATTCTACGACGCGGGGCTTATAGTGAGAGTCGATCATGAGCCCAAAATAAAGGACGCCACAATATGGTATCCCTTCCTTCTTGAGTCCTTCAAATGTTGGAGAAATAACCTCCTTCTCAATTCGTTCCATTAGGGAGGATCCAGCCCAGGGAACAGGACAATATGCCCCCATTCCTCCAGTATTGGGCCCCTTGTCATTATCATAGACCCTTTTATGATCCTGGCTTGGAGGCAAGATGCGATACTCTTTCCCATCACTGACACAAAGGACAGTGAGCTCAAGGCCAGGCATATAGTCTTCCACTATTATCTTTTCTCCAGCAGCACCTAATGTCTTTTTTACGAGGAGATCTGAAATTATGCTTTGAGCGTCTTCTAAATTGTCGACTACAAAAGCTCCTTTTCCTGCAGCGAGGCCGTCGGCTTTTATAACGTACGGTGCGTGACGCTTTTTCAGGGCCTCCATCCCTTCTTCCAAAGTTGTACACAAGTGAAAAGGAGCGGTGGGAATGTTCCATCGGCTCATAAACTGTTTAGCAAAAGCCTTGCTTCCCTCCAGGGCTGCTCCGGTTTTCCCGGGGCCAAACACTGTAAATCCATTGTTTCGCAGAGAATCGGCGGCTCCTTTTACAAGGGGGGCCTCTGGACCAATAATGATAAGGTCAGGGTCTATTTGTGTAGCGAGATCGAGAATTTCTTCTGTTCCCTCACTATGGACAGAGTGAAGAAATGCAACTCCTCGCATACCAGCGTTGCCTGGAGCCACATGAATTTCCTCTACGAGTTTAGATTTTGAGAGGGCCCATACCAGAGCATGTTCTCGCCCACCTCCGCCTATAACAAGGACTTTCATGGGCTATTCCCTCCTTTAATGACGAAATGTTCGCCAGCCACTAATGAACATGGAGATTCCAAGTTCTTGGGCTTTCGCGAAAACCTCATCGTCTCGAACAGATCCGCCAGGCTGTATAATGGCCGTTATTCCAGCCTTTGCTGCAGATTCTACTCCGTCAGGGAAGGGAAAGAATGCGTCACTGGCCATTACAGCTTCTTTAGCTCTCTCTTGGGCCTGATGGGTCGCGAAGTCTACTGCAAAAACGCGACTACAGAATCCCATGCCTATTCCTACGGCTTCGCCGTCTTTTACTATAGCCACTGCGTTGCTTTTTGACAGATATGCTACTTTCCAGGCGAGAAGGAGATCATCCCAAAGGTCTTCGCGTTTCGGTCCAATCCATGTGCCTTTATCAGGATTCGGAATAGGTGGAAGCATGTCTTTTTGTACAAGGAATCCACTCCAAGTGCTGGTTACTTGCCAGGGGAACACACGGCCTCCTTGCCATTTCAAGATGCGAAGAGAAGGTTTCTCTTGTTTTAAGAAAGCGAGGGCCTCTTGAGAAATATCTGGAGTAAGAATTACTTCCGTAAAGTGTTGAGCGATAGAGCGCGCCGTATTCATATCAAGAGGGCGTGAAAATCCTACAACACCGCCAAATGCCGAAAGAGGGTCGCAGCGGAAGGCTTTTTCGTAGGCTTCTTTCGATGTTTTCCCGTAAGCCATGCCACAGGGGGTGGTGTGTTTGATAACTAAGGCTCCAGGAGCGTCCTGGAGAAGGGCGGCTCCTCTCATGGCACAATCAAGATCGAGAATGTTGTTATACGAGAGAGGCTTTCCTGCAAGCTGTTCCCATGGCAGCTCTTCCAGGCGGGGAAGATAAAGAGCCGCTTCTTGATGGGGATTTTCCCCGTAACGTAAGGTCTGTACTTCTTTTAAGGGTATGGATAGTTCTTTGCGAAATTCTGTGGTAGCTCCCAGTTCTTGGGAGAGACCATCGAAAATAGCACCATCATAGGCAGCAGTGTGAGCAAAAGCCTTCAATGCCAGATTTTGCCGGGTAGGAAGAGTTACGTCACTTTCAGCGTCCAGTTCTTCCAGCACACGAGAGTAGTCTTCCGGGTCTGTGAGTATAATAACGTGAGGATAATTTTTAGCCCCGGCTCGAATAAGAGTTACTCCGCCTATGTCTATGTTCTCTAAAAGTTCATCTATATGGGCCCTTTTTTTAGCGACTTCTTCGAAGGGATACAGGTTGCAAACGACCATGGAAATAAGGGGGATGTTGTATTGTTCAACATCTTTTATGTCTTCTTGAAGCTGGCGGCGTGCAAGAATGCCTCCGGAAATGAGGGGATGTAGAGTCTTAACTCGCCCTCCAAGAATATGGGGGAAACCAGTGAGGTCTGAAACCTCCAGAACCTCAACTCCTGCTTCCCGGAGCTTTGTGGCTGTACCAGAACTTGATACTATTTGCCATCCCCGCTCTATAAGATTTTTTGCAAAATCCACAATGCCCTTTTTATCAAAAACCGAAATGAGGGCTCTTTTAGTAGCTGTCATTAATGGCTCTCCTCCCGTCAAAAGAATATTGACCTTCTATTGCCTTTTTGAGGGTCTTCCAATAAAGATCATGTTCAGTCTCATGAATCTTCGTTGTGAGGCTGTCTAGCGTGTCCTCCTCTTTGATGACTATGGCTTTCTGGGCAAGAATAATGCCGGAATCCATGCCTCGATCTACAAGATGAATTGTTATCCCTGTTACTTTAACGCCGTATTCCCATGCATCCAAAATAGCTCTGTTCCCAGGGAAAGAGGGGAGAAGAGCAGGGTGGATATTAAGTATCTTTCCTTCCCATCTGTTTACAAACCATGGAGAGAGAATTCTCATAAAACCTGCCAGAACAATCCATTGGACATGATGAGAACGACACATTTCGTCAAGCACCCTTTCAGCTTCTTCCTTCCCCTTCTCTTTGTAAGGAAGAATTTCTGTCTTTATTCCCATGGCTTGTGCCAGGAGCAGCCCTTCCGCTTTTGATGTATCGCTGGCAATGAAGGGGATTTCACAGGAGAGGTCTCCTGACTCCTTCCGGTCTAACAGGGCTTTCATATTTGTCCCTTTGCCGGAAATTAAAATGGCAACTGATGCCGTCATGCCGAGACTACCTCTCCAAATACAATGGGAGATTCCCCTTCTTTTTTGAGAAAGGTGACAAGAGAATCTTTATCTTGAGGTGAAACAATAAAACAAAAACCGATGCCGAGGTTGAATACATGCCGCATTTCTTTCTCTTCTACGCCGGCATTGGCTATAAGGTTAAAAATAGCCGGCCTTTCCCATGCAGAAAAATCTAGGCGTAAAGTCAGTCCTGAAGGAAGAGCCCTCTGGATATTCTCTTCTAACCCACCGCCTGTAATGTGAGCCATTCCCCGTATCTCATGGTTTTCGAGTGCTTTCATGACAATACGAGGATAGAGGCGAGTTGGGCGTAGTAGGTTTTTTGCCAAAGATTCTTCGAGTTCTGGAAGGACTTCGTGGAGAGGCAGAGCTTTTGGCCCCTCTAGCAACGCTTTTCGTACAAGGGAAAAACCGTTGCTGTGAACTCCGGAGCTCGGTAGCCCCACAAGTATATCTCCTTTGGTAATATGACTTCCATTTATAACTGATCGAGAAGAGACCATGCCCACGGCAAAGCCAGCTACATCGAAGCCTGTTTTTGGATAGACGCCTGGCATTTCTGCTGTTTCTCCTCCAAGGAGTGCACAGCCGCTTTCTGTGCATGCTTCGGCCACACCCTGAACAATAGGTTCCAGTACGTGTTGATCAAGATAGCCACAGGCAATATAGTCGAGGAAAAATAGAGGGCGAGCGCCGCATGTAATGAGGTCGTTTACGTTCATGGCTACGAGGTCTTGTCCAAGTCCCTTGTAGTCGGAAGCAGCCTTGGCTACTTCAAGCTTCGTCCCCACCCCGTCACAGCATCCAGCTAAGAGGAGGTCTTCTGTAATGCGGTAGAGTCCGCTGAATCCCCCAATTCCCCCCACAACGTTAGGGTCTCGAGGTTGGGAATTGACAATGCGTCCAATTGTCTTTACCCATGCATTCCCGCTATTAATATCTACTCCAGCTTCTTTATAACTCCAAATCATCCGGCTCTTCTCCTTCCATATATTCCCCAGTAAAGCAGGCGGTACATAGTTCGCTCTTAGGAAGCCCAATGGCGGTTATAAGATCTTCTTCAGTAATATATTGCAATGAATCGGCTCCGATTTTCTTTTGCAATTCCTTTATATCCATTCGAGCCGCAGCCAGCTCGACTCGGCTTGGTGTATCGATTCCGTAGTAACAAGGGAAGCATACAGGAGGCGACGATATTCGCACGTGAATCTCTTGGGCGCCACAAGATCTGATCATCGCTATAATTCTCTGACTGGTAGTACCTCGAACAATAGAATCGTCGATAACGACTATTTTTCGGTCCTTAGTAAGTTCCGTAATGGGATTTAGTTTTATCCTGACCCCTAATTCGCGAACTCGTTGGGTAGGATCAATGAATGTTCGTCCTACATAACGATTTCTGACAATGGCTTTTTCGTAGGGGAGGCCGCTGCCTTCCGCAAAGCCCATAGAGGCTATAGTTCCGCTGTCTGGCATTCCCGTAACCATATGAGCACCTGGACACGGTGCGCGATGGGCAAGACAGTGCCCCAGAGCTTTTCGTACAGCATAAACAGATTTCCCTGCTAAAACGCTATCAGGCCTGGCAAAATAAACATACTCAAAAGAACACTGATAGTGTCGTTTTACCTGGACTGGTATTTTTATAGAGTGAAGTCCTTCTTTGTCTATAACCACTACTTCACCGGGAGAAACTTCTCGAATAACTTGAGCTCCCACCAGATCAAGGGCGCAGGTCTCTGACGAGATGTACGTAATATCCTCTCGCTGACCGAGAACGAGAGGTCGGAACCCCCAAGGGTCTCTTGCCGCTACGAGTGTGCCGTTAAGGATGATGGCGAGAGAATAAGCCCCTCTCAGTCGTCGCAACGAATCTATGAGAGCGTCGATAAAGGGTTTATGAGGTTGATGGGCCATAAGATGCAGCAAGACCTCTGTGTCAGTTTGAGAATGGAAAATAGCCCCTCTATTCTCAAGATACTGTTTTAGGGCTTCAGCATTGGTGATATTCCCATTATGGGCTACTGCCACAGATCCCTTCGAATTACTGGCAGTAAGAGGCTGGGCATTATTAATGTCCGAGCCTCCTGCAGTAGAGTAACGAACGTGGCCAATAGCGCAGTTCGTATTGATCTTTGCCAATTCGCTTTGATCGAGCGCAAGGTGTACGAGACCGTTCCCACGTTGGGAATGCATGGTATTATCACTGTTGATCCATGTAATGCCAGCCGATTCCTGCCCCCGATGTTGCAAGGCATAGAGGCCGAGATAGACGTCTTCTAGAACGGAGTGCCCATTATGAGAAAAAGCCCCAAAGACACCGCACATTTATTTCCCCTCCCACCTTTGGCGAAGAGCAGAAACAGAGATATGGAAAAGATTTTTGCATGTCAAGTCTTTCCCTCCCACAGCCCCTAGTTCCATTAGAGGGAATCCTTTCCACGTGGAAAGGAACTGGTCTACTTTTGATGAGGGCACGGCATAAATAGCTCGTGGTGATCCTTCCCCAAACAAAAACACATCGCCTCGTGTTGGGTATGAACAGGCAATGGTTGCTCCTATCCCTGATTCAATCGCCTCTTTGGCCAAGGCTATAGCCAGACCTCCACCGGCAATGGCTCGTCCACTTCGCGCAAGTCCCTCTCTAGCTGTTTGTAAAGCTCTGTCGCAAAAATCTTTTTCAGCTTCTGGTACAAATGGAAGAGGACGTCCAGATACTTTACCAGTGGTTTGAAGTACATATTGGCTCCCTGAAAGAGGAGGGTTCATTGCACCTACAAGGAAGAGTATGTCCCCTTCCTGCCATTGTCCGCTTGGAAGATATGAGGAATAAGAATCTATGACTCCTACTGTCCCTATTACTGGCGTCGGATAAATCCGCTGAGAAGAACTCTCATTGTAAAGGCTTACATTTCCAGACACTACAGGACATTCCAACTCCCGACAGCAGTCTGCCATCCCTTTTATAACTTGTTCGAGCTCCCAGTACTGTTCAGGTACTTCGGGGGACGGGAAATTGAGGCAATCTGTAAGTCCTAGAGGCAAGGCTCCTGCCACTGTCAAGGCTCGGATTGTTTTGGCCACACTCTCAGCACCCCCGCGATAGGGGTCGAGATAGCATTTCCACGGATCTGAATCCATAGCCATGGCTACAAGACGTTCCGTCCCTTTTACTCGTATTACGCTCACTGGGGCTCCTGGCCCTTGGACTGTGTTGGTTTGAACCATCTGATCATATTGTTGATAGATCCATTTTTTATCCCCTAAAGATGGAGTGCCTAAAAGATCAAGGATGGCTGTATTGAAGTTATTCGGCAGGGGAAGCTCTTCTATATGGAACTCCCATCTATTCTCCAGATTTTCAGGGCGTCGGGAAGGCCAGGATATTGAAGGGCAACGCTCTCCTATAAGAGAGGCTGGCATTTCTGCAACGATCTCTGAGCCCCACATAATCGTATATTGATCTCCCAGTACCGTTTCTCCAATATCAGTGCAGTCGAGTTCCCACTTCTTAGCAATAACTTCTACTTCTTCCTTATCCTTAGGTTCAACGATGAGGAGCATCCGTTCCTGAGACTCTGAAAGGGCTATTTCCCACGGAGTCATACCTTCTTCTCGAAGGAGAACTTTATCAAAGTGTAGAATCATTCCGACACCGCTTTTTGCAGCGATTTCGCTTGATGAAGACGTGATGCCAGCAGCTCCCATATCCTGCATGCTTACAATAAGTCCTTTGTCTCGAAGCTCAAGACAAGCTTCGATCAGCAGCTTCTCGGCGAAAGGGTCACCTATTTGGATGGATGGACGACTAGATTTCGTATCGTCAGATAGTTCTGCAGAGGCGAAAGCTGCGCCCGCTATACCATCTCGTCCCGTTTTAGAGCCGAGGATGAGAACCCGAAGACCAGGTTTGGCTGTTTGAGAGCTTACGAGGCTGTCTAGGCGTACAAGTCCGAGGTTAAATGCATTGACGAGGGGGTTGTCAGTGTAACAGGAATCATAAAGGGTCTTCCCGCCTACAGTTGGAACTCCTACTGCATTTCCATACCCCCCGATCCCTTCCACAATTCCATTGGCTAAAGTCCGCGTTCTGGGATTGTCGGGAGCACCAAAGAAGAGCCCGTCCATAGAAGCTACCGGTCTTGCTCCAAGAGCCAGAATATCGCGAATAATTCCGCCGACGCCAGTAGCTGCTCCTTGGTAGGGAGCAACGGCAGATGGGTGATTATGACTTTCTGCTTTAAATGCAACGCCCCATCCCTCGCCAATATTTACGACCCCGGCATTCTCGCCAGGTCCTAGTACTACAAACTCTCCTTTTATAGGGAAATTGCGAAGCAGATGTTTTGTAGATTTATAGCTGCAATGTTCTGACCACATGACCCCCATAATTCTCAATTCTGTTTCATTGGGCTCACGGCCAAGAACCTTCTTGAGTTCTTCGTATTCTTCTCGTCTAAGACCAGCTGCGCGATAATCCATATCAGACACCTTCCTTTGCAATCCAGGCTTCGATAGATTGCCATGTAAGAATTCCATCTGTACCACCAAGTATTTCTTCGCTGGCCCGTTCCGGGTGGGGCATTAAACCAAGAACATTTCCTTTTAAGTTTGTAATACCCGCAATGTCATGAAGAGAGCCGTTCGGATTGTATTCTTCCCCGCATTTCCCCTCAGGAGAAACGTAACGAAAAACAACTTGATTATTTTTTTCAAGCTCTTCTAACTCTTTGCTGGGAAGATAATAAAGGCCTTCATGATGAGCTATGGGAAATTGGACCACCTGTGCTTGCTTATAAAGGTTGGTAAAGGGGAGATCTGTACGTTCTACTTTGAGATAACATGGTTTGCAAATAAATCTCAAGTTTTTATTTGCGAGTAAGGTCCCGGGGAGAAGCCCCGCTTCTGTCAGAATTTGGAACCCGTTACAAATTCCGAGTACGAGCCCTCCATCTTCTGCAAATTCTTTTATTGACCCCATAATAGGGGAACGAGCTGCCATAGCACCAGTTCGTAAATAGTCTCCGTAAGAAAAACCACCAGGTAATACAACGAGATCCGTTTTTTCCGGAAGATTTTTTTCTCTATGCCACACTTTTTGAACATGGGCTTTAATCACGTGCTCCAAGGCATAAATGACGTCATGATCACAGTTGCTTCCAGGGAAAATAACCACACTTGCTTTCACGACTATTCCTCCACTGTAATTGAAAAATCTTCAATGAGTGAGTTGACTAAAAGATCGTCGCACATGGATTCTGCTTGCTTTCGGGCCTCTTCTACACTCTGAGCATTGATGGAAAGTTGAATATAACGTCCTATGCGAACATCCCTCAGATTTTTATACCCCATAGAAGCCAGGGAGCCAGCTACGGCTTTACCCTGACTGTCCAACACTCCATCTTTTAGATAAATTAGAATTTTTACATGAAATATCATTAGTGCCCCTCCTTTTCAGAAATTCGTCGCCATATTTCCTGATATGCCCCAAGAACATCGCCAAGATCTTTGCGGAATCTATCTTTGTCTAGTTTCTGCATGGTTGTTTTGTCCCAGAATCGGCAGGTATCTGGAGACATTTCATCAGCGAGGAACAAAATGCCATTGGAATCCACTCCAAACTCAAGCTTAAAATCTACAAGAATAATGCCTATGGCATCAAAATAAGCGCTCATGAGAGCGTTTACTTTGATGCTGGTCTCTTTCATGAATGTAATTTGTTCCTTAGAGGCCCATCCAAAAAGTTCAGCATGATCTTCTGTGATGAGGGGGTCGCCAAGCTGATCGCTTTTATAATAAAACTCCACTAGAGGACGGGGGAGCTTTACATTTTCAGGTACACCGAGTCTTTTACAGAGTGTTCCAGTTGTTATATTTCGGACGACAACTTCCACGGGAAGGATTCGTACTTTTTTTACGAGCTGATGCACATCGTCTATTTTTTTTATAAAATGGTTGGGAATGCCATTTTTATTCATATATTCAAAGAGAGCGGCACTGATGGAATTATTGAGAGACCCTTTCCCTTCAATAGAGCCCCTTTTTTGAGCGTTAAAAGCTGTGAGATCATTCTTATACTCGATTATAAGCGTGTCAGAATCGGATGTGGTAAACATTTTTTTTGCTTTACCTTCATATAATAGCTCTCTTTTTTCCATAGAAAGCACCTCCGGCAAAATTGTTATGCTTACATTATCGTGATAGTTTGTTTAAATGTCAATATAAAATTTCCCCCGGAATGAAGAAGGGAATGATACTATGTTAAAAGAGATGGAGGAATATATGCTATCCACTGCGCTCATTTTTGAGGGTAGGGCTGGCGTTCGTATGGGGATAGCAAAGTTTTGCCTCTATGTATGTGCCACCTTATTGACAAGGAGTATTGTTCGCCTTGGTTCGGGTTTTCAACCCGCAGTAGTTGTATTTTCGTCAAAACGATATGAATATGTGTGTTTCGCCTTTTCAGGTATAATTTCTCAGTATGAAGCTGTAGTTATAGCTGACGTACTTCTTAGGTTGGGTCCATTGGGTGGATTGGTTACTGGATAAATCTATATTGATGAGGGATGTTTTTTCGAGGTGTGACATGCCTGAGATCAATTATCCTGAGCTGTAAGTGATCTTTTTTCAATAGATGGCCCGTTGGATTGAGTTTTTTTATAGAGAATCTTGAGTCTTCGAAAAAGAAGAAGCGGAGGGAATTTTCCTAATATGGATCTTTCAAAAATTCGAAACTTTTGTATTATCGCCCACATCGATCATGGTAAGTCTACATTGGCCGATAGGCTCCTTGAATATACGGGAACAGTCGAAGGGCGTAAAATGCGGTCGCAGCTTCTCGACTCCCTTGATCTGGAGCGAGAACGCGGCATTACTATAAAACTGGTCCCGGTACGTATGAACTATCGCGCGTTAGATGGCCAGGAGTATGTTTTAAATCTCATTGATACTCCCGGACATGTAGACTTTACATATGAAGTTTCTCGTTCAATTGCTTCCTGTGAGGGAGCTCTTTTGGTTGTAGATGCCTCTCAAGGTGTGGAAGCACAGACGGTGGCTAATGCCTACATGGCTGTAGATCATAATCTCGAGATCATTCCTGTAATAAACAAGATAGATCTTCCATCGGCTCATCCAGAAACAGTGAAAGGCGAAATAGAAGAGGTAGTGGGCATTGATGCTGAAGATGCTATCCTGGCCAGTGCGAAAGAAGGAATTGGCATTCAGGATATTCTTGAACGGATAGTAGCATTAGTTCCAGCTCCCACTGGGGATGTAGATGGGGTTCTTCAAGCCCTGATTTTCGACTCTGTTTACGATAACTATCGTGGGGTCATTTGTTACGTTCGAGTGATGAACGGTACGCTGGAAGCCGGGCAGATGGTGAAGTTTATGGCTACGGGGTCTATGTATCAAATAGAGGAAGTTGGGGTATTCAAACCACTTCTTGAGCCTGTAGAGAGTCTTTCTGCTGGAGAGGTAGGTTACGTAGTTGCTAATATAAAAACAGTAGCAGAAGCCCATGTAGGAGATACAATTACAGATGGGAATAATCCATGTGCAATGGCTCTCCCAGGGTATAAAAAAGTTAAACCTGTTGTTTTTTGCGGTTTCTATCCGGTAGAGCGAGACGATTATCCTCAGCTTCGAGATGCGCTGGAAAAATTAACCCTCAACGATTCTTCAATTACCTTCGATCCAGAAACCTCTGTCGCATTGGGGTTCGGGTTTCGGTGCGGATTCCTGGGCCTTTTGCATATGGATGTAGCCAAGGAACGGCTGCGCAGAGAATTTGGAGTGGAACTCGTCGCTACAGCTCCCAACGTTGTCTATGAGATTACGCCCCAAAAAGGAGAGCCAATAGAAGCCCATCGTCCCTCGGATTTCCCGGATGTTTCTGAGATAGAAGAGGTGAGAGAGCCTATCATTCGCTTAACGAGCTTTCTTCCTTCAGAATATGTTGGGAAAGTTATGCAGCTCTGCCAAGATAAGCGAGGTACCTTTATCTCTATGGACTATCTCTCTCCAGAGCGGGTACGGTTAGTGTACGATCTGCCTCTGGCTGAATTTATTCTTGATTTTCATGACAAGCTCAAATCTCAGACTCGTGGGTTCGCCTCGCTGGATTATGAATATCGTGGTTTTAAAGCAGCTGACTTGGTGAGGGTAGATGTGTTGATCAACAACGAAGCGGCAGATGCCTTCTCTTTTATATGTCATAAGGATGCAGCCTATCATCGAGGGCAGGCAGTGGTTCGAAAGCTTAAGGAGCTCATTCCACGTCAACTTTTTGAGATCCCCATCCAGGCGTCCATAGGCAGGAGAGTCATTGTTCGTCAAAACGTAAAAGCCCTTCGTAAAGACGTGTTGGCCAAGTGCTACGGAGGAGATATTTCCCGAAAGAGGAAATTACTTGAGAAGCAGAAGGAAGGAAAAAAGAAGATGAAGCAGATAGGAAGAGTATCCATTCCTCAAGAGGCATTTCTAGCCTTCCTTAAAGTGGATGAGGAGGATGAACAATAACATCTTTATCTGTGTATGTGCACGTGCCTTTCTGTGTACGGAAGTGCCCTTATTGCGCATTTTATAGTATATGGGGCAACGAAGGAGAGAAAGAAGATTTTATAAGTGCTCTTGACGTAGAGTTACGAGGGTGGCAAGAGAAGCTGGGGGGCCCCCTGAACGTATCGACACTTTATATTGGTGGTGGAACCCCTACGCTTTTATCTTCGAAGCAGTGGGAGCGTCTTATTGAGATATTGAAGAAACATATCGTTTTCTCCCCAGATGTGGAAATTTCCGTGGAAGGGAACCCAGATTCTTTAACGGGAGAACATTGCTACATATGGAGAGAGTGGGGAGTGAAACGGGTAAGTCTTGGTGTCCAGAGTCTCCATGACGATGAGCTACGTTGGCTGGGGAGACCCCATTCGGCCTTGCAGGCTTTGCGCGCCTTAGACCTTTTACAAGAAAAAGGTTTTGATGTAAGCGCCGATCTGATGTTTGGACTAGCAAATCAGACGTTGAGAAAGTGGCATGAGTCTCTTTCTTGCCTTGTCCATTTGGAGATACCTCATCTCTCTATTTATCAGTTGTCCATTGAGGAAGGATCCCTCTGGGGGCGGACTCCTCCAACAGGTGTTCAGAATGGGTATGTTCACTATCGATGGGCTCAGTGGTATCTTGAACAGAAGGGGCTTCTTCAGTATGAGATAGCGAGTTTCGCTAGAAAGGGGAAAGAGTGTCGTCATAACCAAGCCTATTGGTTCGAGCGAGATGTATTGCCTCTTGGGCCTTCTGCATGGGGATATTTTCGAGGGACTCGTTTTTGGAACGTGAGAACGCTAGAGGAATATTTGAAACGCATATCATCTGGCATCTCTCCCTTAGCAGGAGAAGAACGCTTGAGGAGGGAGAAGCGGGGAAGAGAGGCAGCTGTTTTGGCATTGCGAACCCGTTATGGAATCCATCTACCGTCTTTTTGCGAGGAATATGGAGAGGTGTTACTCCAGGATATTTTAAATAATTTGGAAAATGTGCCACCAGAATGTCTTGCTTTCAGCGGCGAAACATTGGCACTCTCCCAAAAGGGAATGCGAGTTGCTAACTCTATATGGTCTCTCATCATATAAAGAGTGAGGAAGTGAGGGAATGTATTGGCTTTTAAAAACCTATTCTGGCGATGAAAATTTTTTTGAACATATCCTTTTGCGCATTCCTCGTTTTTATTTTCAAGAATCCCTGTACCCTCAAAGTTATGGAGTTCGGGTAAGCGAGAACCTTCAAGGTGCCCTTAGCTATATGGCGAGGGAGGAAGCTACGCTGTTTTTCCCTCTTCATACGATGGTTCGTATTTATGCTGCAGGGCAGAATAACGAAACCTTTGTTATGTTTGTAGGGCAGGAAGTGGACAAATTGGGGGTATGGTTGGAGAAAGAGAAAAAAGTCCAGGATAGCGCTATGAGTCTGGGAATATCGTCTGATATCCCTGATATGGAATGGACTATTTTGGGGATCACATTCCCTAGATGGATTGTTTTGTTCGACGAAGGGGTTGCTATGGCGTGTCGCGATGAACTTGACGATAACATTGGGGCAATTTATGTTCCAGTTCCTGAAGACCTTTTAGATGAAATAAAGCCAGAGAAGGGAACGGAAGAAGTGGCATCATTTTTAATGAATGCCGTCTTTAGTTCTCTTCCGTTCCGGAACCTCGTCGATTTTATATCGAAATAACTTTTGTTGCCTTGAGCAATGTATCAGTAATTTCAAACATGTTAGAAATAGTTCCCACTCCAACTTGCTCGGTTACTCCAAAGTGATTTGTGCATGTTCCACACACGAGAATAGTTGTCCCCTTCTCCGTCATTTCTAGAAGATGGTCGCACGTAGATGTCCCTTTCAATGCGAGGAGTACACCCTCGTTCATAAAGGCTATAAAACGGGGAGGGCAGTCCATTTGAGCCAAAGTGCCGAGGAACCCTTTAATGAGGACTTCTCCCAATTCTTTGTCGTGACCTCCGAGAATGTTTCTTGTAATAAATATAGCCACTTCTTCTTTGTTCCCTTTTGAAGGGTAAGAAGGGGCAGATTTCTCTTGGGGTCGAGCATGAGTGTTTTCTCCCGCAAGAGCTTCAATGACAATAGTGTCCCCCTCCCTATGAGGGGATACGGAAAAGCCTTCTTTGGTCAAGAACCGTTGAACATTGGAAGCCGCTACGTCATTGTCTACTAAGACGGAAAGTTCTTTTTCTCCTTTTTCAACTGCGGCTTTGGTCATTATAACCGGCTGTGGGCATGCTTTCCCCCGAGCGTCAATTTCAGTTTTCATTATCATATCCTCCGATCTCTATTTTAAGAAATATAACAGGTCTGTATATCTGCCTGTCTTGCGAGTACAATGATAAAGACTCGTAATTTATAATACCCTTGTTTGGGAATAACAATTATAAATGTATCTCATCCCTCTCTCTTTTTCCAGCACTTCTTCATAGAAAGGTGTTGTGAGGAGCTCGAAATGTTGGATTTGATTGAGACGGTGACGCCGGGCACATTTTCATAGGAAGGTGCTATGGGAAGGGATGAGGCACAGGAAGGCAGGGAGTGCATATGGACGCAAAGAAAAATGAAATCTTAAAAAAACTTCCCGCTATGGACGGGTTGTTAAACCAACCCTGGGTTTTCTTATACGAAAGACAGCTTGGCAGGGAAATGGTAAAAGGTGTTTTCTCACAGATTCTTTCAGAAGTCCGAAAAGCAGTGTTAGAAGACGTGCCAGTAGACGCTTCTCTAGAAGGAGTGAACACGAAAGCTGAGGCCATTTTACAGAGACGAACCACGCCAGGCCTGCAAGCTGTAGTGAATGCTACTGGGGTGGTTGTTCATACTAATCTGGGCCGTTCCTGTCTTCCCCAGGAAGCGGTAGAGGCTGTAAGTCACGTTGCAGCTCGGTACAATACACTTGAGTTTAACTTGCTAGAGGGGAAACGAGGACAGCGGAATGCTCACGTAGAGTGGCTGCTTTGCCAAGTAACAGGGGCTGAGGCTGCCATTGTCGTTAACAATAACGCAGGTGCCGTTCTTTTATGTCTTGCTGCGCTGGCTCGGGAAAAAGAAGTGATTGTCTCTCGGGGGGAGTTGGTAGAAATAGGGGGCTCTTTCAGAATACCGGATATTATGGCTTTCTCAGGAGCCCGTCTTGTAGAGGTAGGAGCGACAAATAGGACGCACCTTCGTGACTACCATCGAGGCCTTTCTGATAATACCGCCATGGTTCTGAAAGTTCACCCATCCAATTTTAAGATAGAGGGTTTTACCGCCATAGTCGATAGAGAAGAATTGAGCTGTTTTGCAAAAGAAAATGGCCTCATTTTCATGGAAGATTTGGGGAGTGGTGTTCTTGTGGATCTCTCTCCTTGGGGGTTGGTGGGAGAGCCTACTGTTCGAGATTGTATTAAGGCGGGAGTAGACCTTGTAACTTTTTCCGGCGATAAGATGTTAGGTGGCCCTCAAATCGGAGCTATTGTAGGGAAAAAAGAGCTTGTGGATACATTGCGAACGTACCCCCTTCTACGAGCATTGCGCGTAGATAAAATGACATTGGCAGCCTTTGAAGTTATTCTCAGAATGTACCTTCAGGATCGGTGGCAAGAGGTTCCCACATTAAAGATGCTTACGTTGGAGTTGGAAACTTTAAAAAAGAGAGCTCGGCGTCTTAGGGGCATGCTGAAAAGAAGATTCCCGCATATAATTGCGACGGTGGTGGAAACCCAAGATGCAGTAGGTGGCGGAGCTTTCCCAACCACAATCATAAAAGGCTATGGGGTGGCGTTGCAGATCCCTGCATTAGGTAGTGCTGGAAGCCTCCAAGCCCTTTTGCGTAATGCAGCCATGCCAGTGGTGGCAGGAGCGTCAGAGGATTGTTTGATACTTCATTGCCGTACATTAATGGAGGGCGATGAGAGTCGGATCGTGGAATCTCTCTCTTCTATTGGGGAGGTGGGAATTTGTGAATAACCGCGAAATTTCTTTAGTTTTGGGCACGGCAGGACACATTGACCATGGAAAAACTACCCTTGTTAAAGCTCTTACAGGGGTGGATTGTGATCGGCTCAATGATGAGAAAAAACGAGGTATTACAATTGAGCTGGGTTTTGCTCCCCTTAAACTTTCAGATGGGCGTATTGTAAGTTTGGTGGATGTACCAGGTCATGAAAAATTTATTCGACAGATGGTGGCAGGAGCTTCTGGTGTAGATGCTGTTATGCTTGTTGTTGCTGCAGATGAAGGCGTTATGCCGCAGACGAGAGAGCATCTTGCCATTCTTAACTTGCTTGGTGTCTCAGATGGTCTTATTGCCATCTCTAAAGCGGATTTAGTAGATGAAGAGCTATTAGATCTTGCTATAGAGGATGTGGCAGACTTTGTACGAGGGACGTTCTTGGAAGGAAAGGCTATAGTACCAGTTTCTTCCGTGACGGGAAAGAATATCCCTAAGCTTATGGAAGAGTTGAGTGCTCTTGTGGATAGAGTGAAAGTCAGAACTCGCCAAGGCCCTTTCTTTATGCCTATCGACAGATCTTTCCCTATCTCTGGTTTTGGAACCGTTGTAACGGGAACGGCCTACCGAGGTCAGATTTCTCCGGGGATGGATGTGTCTATTTTGCCATTGAACCGAGACGTTCGAGTTCGAAGTGTGCAGGTTCATGGGAGCTCCGTAGATGTGGCCTGGGCCGGACAACGAGTGGCCATTAGCCTGTCGGGTGTATCTCTTGAAGAGTTGAGCAGAGGGGATATTGTTTGCGCCAAAGAAATATTCCGCCCCACTCGATGTTGTGATGTGGAGCTTTCTCTTTTATCGTCATCGCCGGAACCTCTCTCCCATTGGCAGCGGGTAAGGCTTCATGTAGGTACAGCAGATGTGCTTGCCAGGGTATCTCTTTTTGACAAGACAAAACTTTTGCCTGGAGAAAAAACGGTAGCGCAGCTCGTAATGGAAGAAGATATTGTAGCTTCCATAGATCAACGATTTGTTATCAGGTTTTACAGTCCCCTTGTCACTATTGGTGGAGGCAAAATACTGTCTCCCTATGGGCACAAGCCGAAAGGGAAAGGCGCCAAGGAAGATTATATGGATGGCCTTAACCATTTCTTGGAAGCTGAGGATTCTGAGAAAAGATTGGAAATTCAAGTTCATTCACACGGAATCCTTAAAAAAAGTGATGGAGTGCTTGCCCTTCAGGAATTACCGGAAGATTTGGATAAACTGGCCCAAAGTTTGGAAAAAAGAAAAAAAATAGTTATTCTTTCAGCTGGGGCCGATTATTATGTCTCGTGGAGCGAGTACAGTGATCTATTAGAGAGGACAGTATCATTCTTGCACTCCTTCCATAAAGAGCGTCCTCATCAGGAAGGAGCCATTATAGATGACTTGTTGACCGGGCCTTTGAAAACTGTAGAGCGCAGATTGGCTCGTACCTTTCTTGATCACTTGCAAGCTGATGGCGTGTTAGTGATAGCAAACAAGAATGTAGTAAGGCTTCCAGATTTCGCACCTCAAGATGATTCTGCTTTTTTTAAGGATCTGGATCGTTTCAATGCCTTTTGTGACGAAAAAGAGTTTCAGCTCCCAATGATAGAAGAAGTTCAGGAAGGGCTAGGTATGAAGGAGAAAGATTTTTCTCGTTTTCTCAAGGATATACGGGAGCGAGGAGAGGCATCTCTTGTGGGAGGGAAATATGTACTGTCACAGCGGGTAGAGAACAAGCTTCTTCATATCCTTAAGGAAATAAAAGATAACATGACGATAGGCACGGTACGTGACATTACGGGGAGCAGTCGTAAGTATATACTTCCTCTTTTGGAATATATGGATGCTAAGGGCTTTACTCGCCGAGTTGGAGAGAAAAGAATTCTACTCTTGCAGCGCTTAGAGAAAAAAAGTCAATGATAAGGTAACAATTTAGCAAGGTTCTAGCCTCATAGTTTGTGTTTTATGCGATTTTGTGTTATAATTCATAAAACTTAATATTAGGGGTGACCCTGGATGGCTGGAAACCTTGCCTCAATTCGGGAGAAAGTAGCATTGTACAAGGGTCTACGTGTGAAATACCGGACATCCAAAGGACGTCGCAAAGTAGAGGAAAAACAAGGGATTGTCCTTGAGACTTATCCGAATCTCTTTACTTTATATGTGGAGTCGCAGGATAGCAAAGTCTCCTTTAGTTATGCAGAGCTTTTGACAAAAGAAGTAGAGCTCGTGCCATTGTCCGGAAACCATAATAAATAGCCTTGTAATGCAGCTTTGAATGCCCTGGCGTACGAAACGCCAGGGCATTTCGTATGTATGTCGAGGCAATATACATAGAGGAGGGTAGGGCTTTGGTAACATATTCCGTGCAATCAGACGCGAAAATAAATCTGACCCTTCGAATAACAGGGGTTCTGCCGAGTGGGTATCATTCGTTGGTCTCTCTGTTTTTACGTCTTCCATCGGCTGAGTTATTGACAATTTCAACTCTGGAAGAAGATAATGTTAAGGATATTGTAACGACTCGAAATATGCAGATAGAAGGGGAAAATATTTTAGAAAAGGCTCTTCGTGTCTTGCGAAGAGAAAAAATGTGTCTATCCCCTTTCAAAATTGAAGTGAAAAAAAACCTTCCTCCAGGAACTGGCTTAGGGGGAGGAAGTGGGAATGCGGCGGCATTTCTTTCTTGGGTCGAGAAGTATTATGGTATAAAAATATCTACAGGTTTGGCCTCTCAGATAGGAGCAGATGTTCCGTTCCTTCTAAGCGCTTCTTCTCTTGCTCTTGTTCAGGGGATAGGAGATCAATGTACACTTTGGCCGGCGTTGCCTTCTTTTCTGGTTGTTACAGCCATACCTAAATGGAGAGTGGCTACGGCGGAAGCATATGCAGGGCTAGATTCCTTTTATGAAAAACAGGGGGGATTCCCTCTTAATACCTCAGAGTGTCTGGATGAAATTCACGGCATATATGAGAAACTTGCACAAAAGAAGAGAGTGGGGTTCCTGCCCAATGATTTCTCTCCATGGCTATTAAAACGGCACCCTGAGTATGAAGATTTTTTTAGGTTTAGCGAGGAACAGAAAGCGTTAGCTTATGGCTTTTCAGGGAGTGGAAGTAGTGTTTTCGCTCTTTTTGATCCAGTAAAATTGCAAGTACGGCTTTCCCGATTTGAAAATTTTAATTGGGTTGAACAAATTCTATTATGGAGTGATGATCGTTGAAAGGACAGAGAACGGAACGTCTTATTCGGACAGTATCCCGTTTTTTGGTAGCACCATCACGGCAAATTTCACTCACAGCTCTCTCTGGAGATTTTGGGGTTTCAAAAACTGTTATCAGTGATGACGTAGTTATGATTGACGCAGCTTTAACTCAGGAGGGGCTTGGTGGAATTCAAGTTGACCGGGGGCGGACTGGAGGAGCTTCTTTTGTCCCAGCCATGTCAGATGAGATGAAGAAGCAGTTTTTTGAAGAAATAGTAGCCTTACTTTCTCACGAGGATCGGATTTTACCTGGCGGTCTCATCTACTATAGCGATATTATTTTCAATCCATACTATGCTTCTCGTTTAGGGCTTGCTATGGCTACTCTTTTTCAGAATGCGAAACCAGATATTGTCATGACGTCAGAAGTGAAAGGTATCCCTCTTGGGCTCTTTACCGCATATTCTTTAGGTGTTCCATTGGCCGTTTGTCGTTTCCGCAATCGACCTAGCGATGGATCTGCTGTGGCTGTGCATTTCCCCACTAAAACTGGAGAGGTTCGGCCTATGTACATGGGTACCAAACAACTAAAACGCGGAAGCCAGGTTCTTGTTGTGGACGATTTTATGAGGGGAGGCAGTACTGCCGCAGGAATGCTGCTCGTAGCAAAAGAGTTTGGTGCTGAAGTTTGTGGCATTGGTGTTTTTCTTGCAGCGGCAGAACCGGAAGAGAAGGCAGTGTCGAATTATACAGCCTTATTGAGGCTTAAGGGGATGGGGAAGTCTTCTCCTGAAGTGTGTATTTGGGAGTGATTTTTCGCAGAGAGTTTGACTCCCTCCCTTACCTGAGATAAAATCCTGTTTCAGGAGGAGGTGACCGGTCTTCATGCATGTGACTTTAGACCGAAATGAGTGCATCGGTTGTGGCGTATGTGCTCAGATTTGTCCCGAGGTGTTTTCTCTCGACGAAGATGCCGGGGTAGCGAAAGTGATGAAGCCGGAAGGTGCCGAGTGTGTGCGTGATGCGGCAGACAGCTGTCCAGTCGGCTGTATTTCTGTAGAGGAATAGATTATTAGATACAGATTTCCCCCCACCTTTTCTCAATAATGTTATAAATAAAGAATTAGGGGCTTGTCATAAAGGGGGAAAGAGGCGTATAATTGGCAGCGTTCTTTTTTGGGCCTATAGCTCAAGTGGCTAGAGCCACCGGCTCATAACCGGAAGGTTCCTGGTTCGAGTCCAGGTAGGCCCACCATTGAAGATAAATGCCGTTTCCCAGCAGGAGGCGGCATTTTTTTATATGCAGCTGGGGGTCTATTATGAATGTTGAGGAAGTGCTTCTGAGGATCGAGTCGTTTGCTCCTTTAGAGAAAGCGGAGTCTTGGGACAATGTAGGTCTCATGGCAGGAGACACTCAATGGTCTGTAACAAAAATAGGCGTAGCCTTAGATCCCTCTCTGTCAGCGGTAGAGGAGGGGGTCCAAAAAGGATGTGACCTTTTAGTAGTCCACCATCCCCTGATCTTTTCTCCCCTTCAGAAAATAGACCTTAAGGAACCTCTCTGCCAAGCAATTCTTTGGGCCCTTGAAAATCATCTGGCTATTATAAGTCTTCATACAAACTGGGACAAAGCGCCGGAGGGAGTTAATGTACAATTAGGCAGAGTTCTTTTTAAAGATGGTTTCCTTCCCTTAGTTCCTGAAGAAAAAACGTGGGGTCTTGGTGCAGTAGGAGAATTGATCCACCCCCTATGTTTGAGGGATCTCATGGCAAGTCTTCGTTCTTTGTGGAATCTCTCTTGGGTAGTTGGATATGGAGATGAGAATAAACCTTTGTGTCATGGTGCTCTCTGTGGAGGATCTGGTGGAGATCTTTGGAAAGAGGCGATGGACAAGGGAGCTCAGGTCTTTATTACAGCTGATATGAAATATCATCAGATATTGGATGCTTGTTCAGCAGGTCTATCTTTGTGTATAGTTGATCATGGAGAAATGGAACGTTTCTCTTTGGCCTCCCTTGCAGCATTATTGAGGACTCCTGAAATAGTTGTTTTTGAATTGGAGGATAAAGGGCCGTTAAGGATTGTAAGCGAATAGTAAAAGAGATTTTTTATAAATAAATGAGGTGGAGAAAACATGGCTAAAAGAGTTTTTAGTGGCATGCGCCCTACAGGAAAGCTTCATTTGGGACATTTAGCCGGGGCTCTTACTAATTGGGTTCGGCTACAGAATGAATATGAATGTCTTTATAGCATTGTAGATTGGCATGCTCTTATGTCAGATTATGCAGATAGTAGCAAAATAAGGGATAACAGTAAGGAAGCCCTTCTAGACTGGCTTGCGGCGGGCCTTGATCCAGAGAAAAGCATTATTTTTGTACAATCTCATGTCCCTCAGCATGCAGAGCTTCATCTAGCCCTGTCCATGGTGGCACCTCTCGGATGGCTTCAGAGAAATCCGACCTATAAAGAGCAAATTTTAAATATACAGAATAAAGATTTAAGCACGTATGCCTTCTTAGGCTATCCAGTGCTTATGGCAGCCGATATTCTGCTTTATAAAGCAGAAATGGTTCCAGTAGGTGAAGATCAAAATGCCCATCTTGAGCTTAGCCGAGAAATGGCACGGCGTTTCAATAATTTCTATGGCAACATTTTCCCAGAGCCACAAACACTTCTGACCCCAACCCCAAAGGTTCCTGGAGTTGATGGTCGTAAGATGAGCAAGTCTTATGGGAATGCCATTAATATTTCAGATACTGCAGAGGAAATGTGGGAGAAAATTCGTACCATGATAACCGATCCCGCACGACAGAGACGTACGGACCCAGGCGATCCTGAAAAATGCCCCGTTTGGGATATTCATAAAGTGTTTAACAACGATATGGAACAGCGTCAGGAGATTATAAAAGGATGTAAAACTGCAGGGATTGGTTGCATACAATGCAAGAAAATGCTTATGGCGCATATTAAGGAAATTATGGCTCCTATCCATGAGCGTCGACGTTACTATGAATCTCATGCAGAAAACCTTCGAGATATTGTTTTATCTGGTGCTGAAAAGGCTAAGGTAATTGCTCAGCAGACTATTGATGAAATAGTAGAAGCTATCGGGTTTGTTCCGAGAAAGTAGAGAACGTATATGGTAGGGAAAGGAACCTTTCCTCTCCAGGTAGAAGTAGAGGGGTTTTCAGGGCCCTTAGATTTGTTATGCTACTTGGTGGAGAGCCGTCAATTTCAAGCGACCCAGATTCGAGTTTCAGATTTAGTGCGGATCTATGGTAGTTACTTGGCTCGCTCACAAAAGACTTCTTTGTACGTTATTGCGGAGTTTCTTTCCCTTGCTGCAGGGCTTGTGTTAGAGAAAGTTTTGGCTCTCCTTCCGGAACAGGAGCAGGATGACTCTTTGTCGTGCAGTGAATCGGAAGAAGAGCCTCTATCAGAGGAAGAGCTTTTGCAACAGCTATCTCGATATCGCCCTTACAGACGAGTATCTTTTTGGCTTATGGAAAGAAAAGAGTATAGGGATCGTTTTTTTAGGAGAATGTTGCTTGAAGAAGCTCCAGTATATGATGTAGGTGATCTCTATAGCTTGTGTCGTTTGTGGTGGGAAATGCTCGCTTCTCATCAAAAAGAGGAGTCATTGCAGGCTGCTTTACGGGGAAGAATCGTTGAAGGTTGGCAGGGGATCCCTTCGGCTGTGCCGGAAGAGGTACAGATAGATAAAAAAATAGAGGAACTTTCTACGTATTTGAGGGATCATGCGAGCCTCTCTCTTTCAGTGGTTTTGGAAAAAACTTCTTCCGTGTCAGTGGTGGTAGTAACGTTGTTGGCTCTTCTGGAAATGTCTAGGACAGGGAAAATCGACCTGTTTCAAAAGGAGCTGTTTGGAGATGTTGTCATCTCTTGCCAAACAAATTGAAGCTCTTTTATTTGTAGCGACGACCCCTGTCTCTTCTGAAGAACTGGCTTGCTTTACACGTAGAGAACGAGGAGAAGTAGAGGGCGCGTTACAGGAGCTTTCATTTCATTATTCTGATGGTCATGGCCTCGTTCTGTGCAGAGTGGCGGAAGGCTGGGAGATATGTACAGCTCCAGATCTGGCCGGTATAGTTTCTGATTTTCGAGAGATAGTTTCTCATCAGAAGGTTCGTTTGAGCCGTGCAGCAGTGGAGTGTTTGGCGATTGTCGCTTACAATCAGCCTGTAACGCGAGCGGAGATAGAAGAGATTCGGGGAGTGCGCTGTGAAAGAGTACTAGAAACTCTTCTTTCTTGTGGGGTTATTCGTATTGCCGGGAGACGAAAAGGAACGGGCTCTCCTCTCTTGTACAGGACGACAGACGCTTTTCTAGAGCATTTTGGCCTATCGGCTATATCAGAACTTCCTACGCTAGAAGAAGTGGAAGAATTTGCCCCGCAAAAGGATGAAGGGGAATGAATAATAATGCGGTTAAATCGTTATCTTGCAGCGTGTGGGCTGACATCTCGCCGCAAGGCCGAGAATCTTATTCGTTCAGGGCGAGTGTCTATTAATGGTGAAATTGTTTGTGAGTTTTCCATAATCGTCAATGAGAATGACGTTGTTTGTGTAGATGGTACTCAAGTTGTGCCAGAGAAAAAAGTATATATTGTTATGAATAAGCCACGAGGGGTTGTTTGTGCGGTAGAAGACCCCTTCGATAGAACTGTTATAGAATTGTTGCCGAAAGAATATGAAGAGGTGAGGATCTTTCCTGTAGGGCGTCTCGACAAAGAGAGTGAAGGGCTTTTAGTATTGTCAAATGATGGGGATTTTGCTCATTTCCTAATGCACCCTTCGTCGAATATACCTAAAAGTTATGAGATTTTTTTGAATAAGAAGGTTTCTGAAAGAGATCTTGTATCTTGGAGAAAAGGGGTCACCATTGAGGGTGGTTTTGTTCGCCCGCTTCTCGTGAAAGTTTTAAAACGAGAACCGTTGGGGATGTGGCTTTTTATCCAGATCGGGGAAGGATTGAAACGAGAGATCCGATTAATGGCCGAAAAACTCGGATTCAGGGTAAGGGTGCTTATTCGTCGAAGAATTGGTAGAATGGAACTAAGAAACCTTAAAACAGGGCACATAGTTAAGCTGTCGCAAGATGTATTATTAAAAAAGATACAACAAGGTGGTTTTGTTTAAGCTCTTTCACATAGATACGGAGGGTGGAATTATGACCTATATGGACGATCGGTCCAGGGAATTGATCAAATCGCGAATAGTCAATCGTGTTAAAGAAATAAAATCATTCCCTCAGTTTGTTATAGAGACCCTCAGATTATTGAATGACCCTGAAAGCAACGCCAAAGATGTAGCGACAAGTCTGGCTCGTGATGAAGGGCTTGTAGTGCGTACTTTGCGTTTAGCGAACTCAGCAGCTTACGGTATGTCTCGAAGGATAAGCAGTGTTGCGGAAGCTATTTCTCTTCTAGGGTATAAAAATATAAGTAATATTGTACTTGCTGCTTCAGTATACTCTTTTATGGATAAAAGTCTTAACGGTTATGCTCTTAATCGGGGGGAATTGTGGCGGCACTCCCTTACTGTAGCTTATGCGTCTCGATATTTGGCCCAAAGGGCAGGAAAAACCACACCAGAAGAAGCGTATGTCGGCGGTTTACTTCATGATATAGGAAAGGTGGTTTTAAACGATTACGTTCGCTTTGGATATAGCCTTATCATGAAACTTATAGACGAAGAAAAAATATCGTTTCTTGACGCTGAAATTCAGGTGTTAGGTTTTGACCACGCTCTTGTAGGTTCGCTCTTGGTAGAGAAGTGGGGATTGCCTGAACAATATCAGTACGTTGCAGCCTGCCATCATACGCCGGATCGCCTTCCTGATGAAGTCAAGCAACATCAACCCCTTATAGATACTGTACATCTTGCCAATTCTTTATGCCTTATGTTAGGGGTTGGTATTGGAGCAGAAGGCCTTCAGTATCCTCTCTATCCGGATGTTTTTGATCGGCTTGGTATTTCTGATTACGAAGCATTACTTTCAGAGATAGTTGATTTTGTGACGGTTGCAACGCAAGAGCTGGAAGAGATGGGAGATTTGTAATCGATGAGAATGAAAAATCTGGTTGTTGCCATTGATGGGCCAGCGGGGGCTGGCAAAAGCACTGTAGCCAGACGGGTAGCGGAGGATCTTGGGCTGGATTATCTTGATACGGGCGCTATTTACAGGGCTCTTGCTTTTTACTTGAATACTATGGGGTTTGAGCCAACGGAAGGTGCAGAATTAGCCATCGTGCTTTCTAAAATTAAGGTTTCTTTAGGAGATGGCTGTGTCTATATTAATGGTGCCGACGTGACAGAACATATTCGGTCACCATGGGTAGATAGCATAGTATCGGGGTATGCGGCACTTCCCGCAGTGAGGGACTGTTTACTTGCCACGCAACGAGAACAAGCCGAAGAGACAGGACTCGTAGCTGATGGCAGGGATATGGGAACAGTTGTTTTTCCCGATGCTGCTGTAAAGATATTTTTAACGGCAAGTGACGTAGTTCGGGCAGAGCGACGCTATCAGCAACTTGTCGAACGAGGAGAGACAGTTACCTTCGAAGAAGTTCTTCGCCAGATTCGATGTCGTGATGAATTTGATACGAATCGTGCAACGGCTCCCCTTCGCAAAGCTCCAGACGCTGTGGTTATCGATACGTCTTATATGACTATTGAAGATGTTGTTGCTAAAATCATTCATATCGTGAAAGAACATACTCAACAGGTGGCTTTATGAACCATTTATTCTACAAGCTGGCAAAACTGTTTTGCTTCTTAGTGTTAAAAATATATAATAGACTTACTGTTATCTGGAAAAAATCTCTTATATCTACTTCGCCAGTAATAGTGGCGGCGAACCATTGCAGTAATCTAGACCCTGTGATTATCGGGGCTGTTTTCCCGAGGCGGCTGAGGTATTTGGCTAAATCCGAGCTTTTTACAATCCCAGGTTTAAGCCTACTTATTCGGATATTAGGAGCCATTCCAGTTGTAAAACAGAATAGTCAAAGTGCCGGTGCGGCATTAAAGGCTTTTTTAGAGCTCTTAGAACAAGGGGAAAATGTTCTTCTTTTCCCAGAGGGGGCTCGTTCCCGAGATGGGGGGCTTCAACCCTTAGAGGGTGGTGTCGCCTTGATAGCTATGAAGAGCGGTGCTCCTATCATACCAGCATATATCCAGGGGAGTTTTCAATCCATGCCTCCTGGCGCCCGTTTCGTTCGACCTACTCGAATTAAAGTAACGTTTGGGCCAGCTATAGTTCCAGCGGAGAGGACAATAGGACTCTCTTCCAAAGAGGGCCGACTCAAGTTATTAGAGGATGTTGAAGAGGCGCTGAAAAAACTTGAAGAAACTAATTGATACTCAGAAGAATCAAAGTTACAAGCGAGCTGTTGTGGCAGCTCTCGATTCTCCTGGAGCCCCTTTTGATTATCGAACTTTACTTGATGAACTTGCTATGCTTCTTAAGAACCTTGGGGTAATTGTTGTAGGAGAGATTGTTCAAAAAAAAGAGAAACCGGATCCAGCTTATATGCTGGGGAAGGGGAAGATTGAGGCTGCGGCTTTATTTTGCAAAGAAGTACAGGCCGATCTCTTTGTGTGTAATGAGCGGCTGACTCCAGGACAACGTTTTAATGTTCAGAAAATTCTAGGGCTGGATGTTTGGGACCGGCCTTTTGTTATCATGAAAATTTTTGAGAAAAGAGCTCGTACTACAGAAGCTCGTTTACAGGTGGAACTTGCTCTTTGTGAATATGAAATTCCACATTTGAAGGGGTTGGGCCGTCAAATGTCCCGACTGGGCGGGGGGATTGGAACTCGAGGGCCTGGAGAAACAGAGTTTGAACGGCATCGACGGAAGCTCGAAAGGCGTGTTCGAGGTATTAATGAGAGATTGGAACGTGTGCGTAAAAGACGAACGTTCCAACGGGATCGGAGGCAAAAGGCTGGGTTCCCTACTGTAGCGCTGGCTGGGTACACAAATAGTGGTAAATCTACCCTTTTGCGGCAGCTAAGTTCGAGTCGGGACCTTTTTGTAGCGGATCAGCTTTTTTCTACACTGGACACGTATGTTCGCAAAGTGTGGCTCCCTCAAGGCCATCAAATACTTTTTTCAGATACAGTTGGTTTTATTCGAGAGCTCCCTCCAGACTTAGTGGCAGCGTTCAGGACAACTCTTGAGGAAATATCTGCCTCGGCGTTGATTCTTCTTGTTCTTGATGGAAGCGCTCCAGATATAATGGAAACTCTTGATGTAGTTGAGGCCACTCTTGCTGAGATACAGTCGGGAGATATCCCTCGACTTATAGTGCTTAATAAAGTAGACAAGATGGATACAGATATAATTCCATATCTTCTGGCTCAGATCCAGGCACGAAGCTCCACCCCAGTGGTTCCTATTAGTGCTTTGAAAGGGGAGGGGCTTCCTCTTTTGCTTGAAGAGGTAGAGCGTTTGTTGTTTGATACGAACTAAAAAGGCAGAAAATGAAGGGGGATTCATCGTGCTCTTAAGCATGACAGGGTTCAGTAGAGAAAGTGAAAGTTTTAAGTGGGGGACGCTCTCTGTAGAGATATCCTCAATTAATCATCGGTACTTGGATGTTTCTATTCGTCTTCCCCGAGAATTATCTTTTTGTGAGCCTTCTATTAACGATCAAGTAAGAAGTTCCCTCAGACGTGGGAAAGTTCGTTTGTCTGTAGATGTCACATGGCCCTCTGATCTGTTGGCCGTGACCGTAAATTCTGATATCTTGAAAAATTATTATTATCAAATTCAAAAGATTCAAGAAGATCTCCACATATCTGATCCAATAAACATTGTTTCTTTGCTTCATCTTCCTGGAGTTACAGATTCTCCATCGAACAGACAAGATATGGAGAAAGAAGTAGAGCAAGCCCTTGAAGACATAGTGAGGAAGGCTGTGTCATCACTGCAAGTTATGCGTGAAAAAGAAGGAGCGCATCTGGAAGAGGATATAAATACGCACCTTTCTTCCTTTCATGGATTTCTAAATAATATTCAAAACAGATGGATAAATGCGCGAGATGAGGCTATGGTAGAAACTCGAGAGCGTATCAAAAAAATCTTAGAAGAAAACGGCCCAGATTTGGATGAAGGTCGCATAGCTCAAGAAATTGCTCTTATGGCGGATAAGTGGGATATATCTGAAGAGCTTACTCGAGCAGAGAGCCATATAAAAAAATTTCAATCTATACTGAAATCTTCAGAATCTGAGGGACGGAAGATGGATTTTCTTATCCAGGAGATGAATAGAGAAATTAACACTATAGGCTCTAAAGTAACGGATTCGGATATTCGTTGGCTAGTAGTAGAAGCAAAAACAGCTCTTGAAAGGATTCGAGAGCAAGTACAGAATGTGGAGTGATGGCCATGTCCTATCGATTAGTTCATATTGGGTTCGGAAACATGATTGTCGCTGAAAGGATCGTTGCGATTATTCATCCGAGTTCAGCTCCTATAAAACGTCTAAAAGAAGAGGCCAAAGATGAAGGGCGCCTTATAGATGCTACTCAAGGCCGAAAAACTCGGGCTATTCTCGTAACGGATAGCAACCACGTGGTCCTCTCCGCTATACAGCCGGAGACGATCGTTAACCGTTTTGAAGAAGAGCCAGACGATGAGGCAACAGAATAAGCGAGGAAGGCTCTTCGTCCTGTCAGGGCCAAGTGGAGCAGGAAAGGGGACAGTCCGCAAGAGGTTGTTTGAATCAATGCCGGACCTTATTTTTTCCATTTCATGCACAACACGAGATCCTCGGCCAGGTGAGGTGGATGGGGCGGATTATCGGTTCATAAGCGAGGGATATTTCAAAAGTCTAGTGGATCAAGGTCTTTTTCTTGAATGGGCTCATGTCCATGATCATCGTTATGGAACTCTGAAATCAGATGTGGATAAAGAGCTGTCCCAAGGAAGAGATGTCGTCCTTGAAATAGATGTGCAGGGAGCTCTTCAGGTTCGGTCCGCATGTCCTGAGTGTGTCCTTATCTTTATTATGCCCCCATCTATAGCGGAACTGGAGCGTCGACTTAAAAAGAGAGGGACGGAAGAGGATTCGGCAGTAGAATTACGGTTGCATAACGCAGTAGAAGAGATGAAGATGTCTGAGAAGTACGATTATGTAGTTGTAAATGATGAAGTAGAGCGGGCAGTTATGGAAATTCGAGAAATAATTTTAAATTACAGAATTAATCGTTAAAAGGAGGTTCCTCTATGAAATTTTATGACATAGATGACTTAGAGAAAAAAGTTGGAGTAAGTAACAAGTACCTCTTAACAGTCCTTGTAGCAAATTGGGCTCGCCGAGTAAGCGAACAGAAGAGCCGTGTACTTGAAGAAAACTCTGAGCAGTATCTTTCTCATGCAATTCGAGATTTTGAAAAAGCTAACATCAAAATTCATCTCCCTGAATCGCGCTCTGAGGGGTTTCTTTCAGGTGGTTCCAATGCTCAAATGGAAGGATAAGCGACGGATAGTATTAGGAGTTACAGGAGGTATAGCTGCATATAAAGCGCCAGAGATTCTTCGAGCCTTAGTAAAAGCTGGCTGTGAGGTAGAAGTTGTTTTGACAGAAAGCGCAGAAGCTTTTGTAAGCCCTATGGTGCTTTCAACCTTGGCAGGAAGACGAGTATGGAGACAAAGGGATTTCCTTTCAGATGAAAATGGTTGGAAGATCCCCCATATCCATCTTGCTGATTGGGCTGAAGTCGTTATTGTCGCCCCCTGTACAGCCGAAACCTTGGCACGTCTTATAGAGGGTAAGGGTGAAATGCTTCTTGATGCTCTCGTTTTGGCCTCAAAAGCTCCAATTCTTCTTTTTCCCGCCATGAATGTGCACATGTTAGAACATCCGGCTACGAAAAATAATGTAAAACGAGCGGCAGAATTAGGCTACAAAGTTATAGATCCGGAATCAGGAACGTTAGCCTGTGGTTATGAGGGGCAGGGGCGGCTGCCTGACACATCGGTTATAGTTGAAGAAGCATGGCGTGCCCTTTCTCCCCTCCGTGATTACGATGGAGTTTCTACTCTCATCACAGCTGGTCCGACATGGGAGTTTTTGGATCCTGTTCGCTTCATCAGTAATCCGAGCAGTGGGAAAATGGGGTTTGCTCTTGCTCGGACAGCTTGGTATAGAGGAGCACATGTACAACTTGTTTCTGGTCCTGTTTCCCTTCCACACCCTCACGGAATATCTTTTCGATCAGTGACGACTGCTCTTGAAATGCGTAATGCTGTAATAGAAGAGATGGAGAATATGGATGTAATCGTTAAAGCAGCTGCTGTAAGCGATTACAGAACAGCTCATACCTCTGAAGAAAAGATAAAAAGGGAGGGGAAGGATACTCTCAGTTTGGAGTTAGTTCAAAATCCCGATATTGCTGCAGAGGTGGGGAAGCGTAAAGGGCCACATCAGATTCTTGTGGGCTTTGCGGCAGAGAGTGGTCATTTAGTAGAACATGCCAGAGGAAAAATGGAAAGAAAGAATTTGGACCTCATCATAGCTAATGATATTACCGCTACAGATGCCGGTTTTGCCGCGGATACCAATCGAGTAAAAATCATTACTAGAGAGGGCGACATTACGGATTTTGAAGGCTCGAAAGAAGAAGTGGCATGGCATATCTGGAACATAGTGGCGGATCTTCGGCAGGGGAGACTGAGCCATTGACCTTAGTGGAGGTATCAGTTCCTGGTCCATGGTGGAACAGCCTTACTTATAGCAGTGAGAATGTGCTTCCAGAAGGAGTCCGTGTTTCTGTTCCCATGGGACCCTCAAAACGTATCGGTTTTTCGTTAGGCGTTGCTTCGGAACAAAAGAATTCTTCTAAGACGTATCGTATTCGTCCTCTCCATTCAGTGATAGATTCGGTTTCTCCTTTCCCCCAAGATCTTTGGCTTCTAAGTGAGTGGATTGGGGCTTATTTTTTTTGTGGGAGAGGAACTGCTCTTAAAGTAATGTCTCCATCTTTTCTCCTTAAAGGTGATTGTATAGACAGTAAGATTCTCGCGAATGGGGGGGGCATAAGACCTGTAAAACGTTATGCAGAAGAGTATTGTTATTTTCCGGAAGATGAGGGGCGTTATAAAAAATATATATCTCACCTCAAGGAAAACCCCGGTCCAGCCCTTCTCCTTTTCCCTGAAGGAAGAGTAGCCGAGCTTTTTTGTGCTCGTATGGAGGCTGAGGGATTCTCGAACGTCGTTTTTTGGCCCTCTAGTGGAGGGAAAAAACAGTGGGAAGCATGGCAGTTGGTTCGTAGCGGTGAAGTTAATACAGTGGTTGGGGGTCCTGGCGCTGTTTTTGCTCCCTTACCCCAGTTAAATACTATTCTAGTGGATGAAGAGAGCAGCCCTGTTTATCGCATGCAAGCTTACCCTCATCTTCATAGTCGTGCTGTGGCTATGCAGAGAGCTCGTATCGCTCAATGCTCTATATTTCTTGGAGGTCGTTTGCCCTCATCTAAAGTGTATCTTTACAAAAAGCTGGGGAGGAATAGCTACTCGCCAAAATCCAGACTTACTTTTGTTGATATGAAATGTTCCGGGCAAGCGGAAATTCCGGGTATTTCTCATTCGATACCTCTAAGTGAATCTTTGGTGAAGGGAACGTTAAACTGTGTTTCAGAGGGACATACGGCCCTTTGGATCCTTGACCGCAAAGGATATGCAGGGGAAATTTCCTGTGAGGAGTGCGGAGGAACACTGACATGTCATCACTGTGGAGTCCTTCTTCGTGCTGAAGAGAAAGCCTCTCGTCTTGTGTGTCCCTTGTGTGGGTATTCTGCGGCAGTGCCCGAGCGATGTCCTCGTTGTGGAAGCCTGCTGCTTATAGGTCGGCGTCCTGGGCTTGAGACCATAACGCCTATTGCTAAAGCCCTAGTTGGCGCCCATATCCCCGTGTTAGAATGGCATTCAGATAAGAATGTAAGCAAAAAGGCTCTTCGCGAAACGCTTTTAAAATTAAAAAAAGGTGGTATCGTTGTCGGTTCAAGGCTTGCTCTTTCTTTAAGTGATGAAGTAATGGTAGGTTTAATAGGCTGGATTGATGCAGATAGCGAATCACGAAAAGTAACGTACCGGTCCCGTTTTGATGCTTTTCGGCTTATATGGGAATCTTGTTGGAGGGGCATAGGAGCCGATGATCGTAAGGTTATTGTTCAGTCGCGCCGACCTGGTAAAGGTTGGCAGCGAGGGCTTATGAGGGGATGGGATATGTTTTGGCACAGGGAATTGAAAGAAAGAAAGGATTTTGATTTCCCCCCTTATAGCATGATGGCTGAGATAACAACTTCTTTGGCTATGAAAAAGCCATTGTTAGAATACATGCAAAACCACGAAGTACAAGTTATGGACCCAGGGGATAAAGATCCTTCTCTCTGGGTTTTTGTCCGTCACCCTAACGCGTTGATGGACATACTGAAACCTTGGTTTCATATTTCTCGATCTAAAGAGGGCTTTCCTAGCGTGGCTCTTTGGATTGACTAGGATATTTTTAAAGGAGGAGCGAGACTATGCCCATTGTTGCTATTGTGGGTCGCCCTAATGTAGGGAAATCATCGCTTTTCAATAGAATTCTTGGACGTCGAGAAGCTATTGTTGACGATATGCCCGGGGTGACTCGGGATCGAATTTATGGAGAAGTAGAGTGGAAAGGAAAAAATTTTTATATAGTTGATACGGGTGGTCTCCTTATTCGTGATGACCATCCACTAGTGGATGGAATTCGTAAACAGGTGACTTTAGCCATCCAGGAAAGCCAGGTTATACTTTTTGTTATTGATGGGATGGAAGGGCCAACGTGGATGGATGAAGATGTGGCGCAGATTCTTCGTCAGTCTGGCAAACCTGTTGTTGTAGTGGCTAATAAGCTCGATGATGGAGTGCATGAAGATCGTGTTTATGATGCCTATACCTTTGGCTTTGAACATGTAATAGGGATCAGCGCTCTTCATAAACGGTATATAGATGATCTTCTCGATATGGTTGCCTCTTTTTTACCAGCGGAAGAAAAAGAAATAGTGAACCCTGACGAAATTCGCGTTTCTATTGTTGGGAGGCCCAATGTAGGGAAATCGAGTATTATTAACGCTCTAGCTGGAGGCGAACGTGTTCTGGTCAGTGATATCCCGGGAACGACTCGAGATGCCACAGATACTGTTATAGAGACAGAGAAGGGAGACTTTCGTCTTATAGATACGGCAGGGCTTCGTAAAAAGAGCCGTTTTGATAGCGATCTTGAATATTATTCTTTTGTAAGAACTCTTCAGGCGGTAGATCGTAGTGATGTAGCTTTGCTTATTATGGATGCTTCCGAACCGGCTACTGATCAAGATAAAAAAATGGCAGCCCAGGTGATAGAAAAGGGGAAGGGAATTATTCTTGTAGTTAATAAGTGGGATACCCTTAAAGTGTCACCTAAACTTGGGGATGAAATGAAGAAAAAAATATATGAAGAGATGCCATTTTTAACATATGCACCTATTCTTTTTGTTTCAGCATTGACTAAACGTGGTCTTCACAAACTTTTAGAAGCTGTTGTTACTGTCCACGGGAATCGTAAGCGTCGCATAGGTACTACAGAATTGAATCGCCTTATGAGAGATGTTTTGGCCTTTCAATCGCTTCCTACCAATAAGCGTGGACGGGCCCTTAAAATTTATTATTGCACCCAAATAGAAATAGAACCTCCAACATTTGTTTTCTTTGTAAATGATCCAGAAATAGTTCCTCTATCTTTTAAGAGACATATAGAAAACAAAATAAGAGAAATGTCTACTTTTGATGGATCCCCACTGCGACTTTTTTGGCGTATAAGGCAATAAAATGAAATTCGGACTTGACCATATGCCATGTTACTGGTAATAATAAATCGTCGCAAAGCGTGTCTGTAACAAGACTTTATATTAAATCAAAAGAAAAGGAGGTAGTTTAGGGTGACAAAGACAGATCTTGTTAATGCGGTTGCCAAAGCAACAGGTTTGAATAAGCGGGAAGCTGGTGCCGCCGTGGGGGCAGTATTGGAGGCTATTGAGAATTCTCTTGCCAAGGGCGATAAAGTTCAACTTGTTGGTTTTGGAACCTTTGAAGTGCGAGAGAGAGCTGCCAGAGAGGGACGAAACCCTCAGGACCCCAAAAAGATTATTAAGATTCCTGCAAAGAAGGTTCCTGTTTTTAGACCGGGTAAGGCTCTTAAAGAAAAAGTGGAGTAGGAATTTTTAAATTTTTTTCGTAAAAATGGAGCCCTTTCTACAGAGAAAGGGCTCCATTTATTTATGTTATTTTTTTATAAAGAGATTTCCAAAGAGCAAGCCATTCTTCTCCTGTTAAATCCTCAGCTCTTAAAGTAGGTGGGAAATGAAGAGTGGAGAAACTTTCTATGAGACTTTCTTTATCAATGCCATTTCGAGCTGCTGAATTTATCAATGTCTTTCTTCTTTGTGCAAAAGAGGCGCGGAGAAGATTTCTCCAACTTTCTTGCCTGGGTAAATCAAAATTTTTCTCAACTTTTATATTTATAACGGCAGATTCCACATTAGGTTGAGGGAAAAATACCTGAGGCGGTACTTTTCGCAATATTTTTTGTACCCCCATCAATTCTAAGGTAATACCTAGCGGATATCTATCTTTAGTTTTAGGAGGAGCAATTAAACGTAAAGCAGCTTCTTTTTGAACCATAAAAAGCATAGACTGTAACCCCTTGCCTGAAAAAGCCTCAAGAAGACGCCATATAAGTGGAGTAGTAATGTGATAGGGGATATTTGCGACAACCTTATTAGGAATAGCCGGCAGATTTTTTTCGTAATCGAATGTTATGGCGTCCGCCCAAAATATGGAAAGGCGAGGTTTATATTGTTCTTCAAGTGGGTCGAGATATTCATGAAGTGTTTTATCTATTTCCAGAGCAAAAACAAACGCACAAGGGGACAACGCTAATTGTTGGGTTAAGACGCCTTGTCCAGCTCCAACCTCCAATATAATATCTGTCTCCTCAATAGAGGCCCACTTGACAATCTGAGCCAGAATGTTTTTGTCTTGTAGGAAATTTTGTCCTAAGCTTGATTTATGTTTAAACGTTTGGTCTTTCATTTTTCCTCCGCATCTATTTTCCTTATTCATCAACCGATTTCGTATTATGCCATAAATTATAGAGAGCGCAAACATTCTTAGAACAAAGAAGTAGGAAATATAGTAGACGCCATCTGCATCCTCCTGAAAAAGGGTCCTCAGAAGTATACTTTGCCTGTCGAATTTATTATCGCCGTTTTTATTGGTAACGGGAAAAAACGGAAAATTTTACCGCACTATTATCGAAAACAGATCTCCTGGTTCTCCTGCCAGGAACACTAGGCTTCCCCCAGGTACGAAGAGCTCGCTGCTGTCTATAATGCTGTCGTAAACTTTCTCCACCTGCCGTCCGGGAAAAACGATCACTCTGCCATTTGCAGGCTTTTCGATGGACATAATACCTCCCTGTTCGACCTTCCTCCATTCGTTTTCGCCTTCAGATCCGATCATTATGGTATTTTCCCCCGGTACTAGCGTTCCTGCGATATCCTCGCTTGAATAAACGAACTGGATTGCCTTCAAACGGATAGCTTCGTCTTTCTTATAGAGCTGGATATTGCACTGATCGCGGAAGCCTGTTGCGGCAATTGCCCCAAAGTCGGGGGTTTCCGCCCTGTTCACTCCAAAGAATTTCACATACCCGGGAAGATCGCCGTATACTTCGGATTTTACCAGCAAAACATCAGGAAGTTGCACATACTGAGAAGCGTTGCGTATCAGCCAAAACCTGCCGTCCATTTCCACTGACAGACTTTTTGTTTTTTCTACTGGATCGATCTTCTGGAACATGGGAATATCTGCCCCGTACCGCGGGATTTTTTCCGCGACAAGATAAACTGTCTTCTCTTTCGTTAGAAAGTAATATCGGTAACCAGTTGCAAAATCATGAAATAAGCCTCCGTTGTGAACCAGTGAAAGAATCGGCTTTTGTTTATTCTCTTTCGACTCTTCGTCTTCCGAAGGAGAAGCGAGGGAGTAGACGTTCAGCGTATGACTCTCATTGTCAAAGACCATGCGAACAGCTTGTTGTGTGTTTACATAGAATCCTTCGAGTTTCAAAAACTCATCGGGAATAGGCTCTGGCTTTTGAGGTTTGACGGGAAAAACCGGTTTCGGTTCGAGGAGCCCCCTGTCTTTCATGAGCGCCTCCATAATACGGAACGTAGCTTCCGCGGCGCTAGCTTGTCCGGAGTAAATCACTGCAACCGCCATCCGTTCCTGTGGAAGAATCTGGAGATTGGTTGAATAGAACAAGGTCCCGCCGCTTTTACCCAGAACCTGGTACCCATTCTCCCGATAGGCCGGAAGGAGTGCATAATCCCACCCAAAGGCGTCCAAAAGGGCATCCCCCTTCAGTAAAGAAGAAAAGGGGGTAGGCTGTCCCTTCAAAACATCCTTTAGCGAGGAATCTGAAAGAATGTTCTTTCCGCCGGGGGCAAAACTGTCCCCAAACCGGCAGAGGTCCTCCGGAGTGGAGGAGAGTCCGCCTGCGCCCAGCACCGTTACTACCTCGGGGGGATATTTATTCCCCTCTTCATCGTAGAATTCGGCAATCTTTCCTCCAGTAACGCCGACACTTTCACTCGAGTTCCACATCTCAAGGGGAGTAAATATTCTTTCGGTGACAAACGAGGCGAATGACTTCCCTGAAACCCGCTCAACGATCATCTCGGCCAGGGTGAAACCGTCATTGCAGTAAATACTCATTTCACCTGGGGTGTGCTTGAGATCCGCATTCTTCAGTGTTTCAAGCAATAGGGTCCGGTGATCCTTGTCAGCCTTGTACCCAAAAACAAATGTGGAGCCAGGCAGGCCTGAAGAATGATTGAAAAGCATCCGCACTGTAATGTCCCGGTATCGGGGATCTTTCATTACGAATTCAGGTATATGCTTTACCACAGGGTCTTCGAGGCTTAATTTACCCTCATCTGCCAGCAGCAGAATTGCCACGGCAGCGAACATTTTGCTCGTTGAGCCTATATTGAACCGAGTGTCTTTGTCCACGAGACGGTTAAGTGAGCGGTCTGCCGGTCCAAATCCCTCCGAATACACTATATTGCCCCTGTCCATCACTGCTACCGATGCGGAGTTTCCCCCTCCAGAGATAATAGTTTCCCATATTATTTCTCTTGCGGCCGAAACTGTGTTCGGGTAATTAGCGACATTGCCAGAACACGGCAGGATGAAGATGATAAAAATTAATATAACACACGGAAGACTCATAAGAACAGGCAACGCTTTACGGGTTCTCATTAATGTTTCCTCCCTTTCACACGTTTTACTGCTTCAAGTTTGAAATCCGGTGTGTAATATTTGCCCATCTTCTGCGGCACCTCTCTGATCTCCAGTATATCGTCTCTTTATACTGTCCATTAATTCGGGGGCGCTACGATCAGGTGTGCACGTAATCCGAGTTTTCGCATTGAGCGCTTTTTTGTGATAGGAAGTCTATAGTAAACGCACCTTGTTTTTTCTCCCAACGTTGACCACCCAACAACGAGGTGTATTACTATCGAGCAAATAACATAATTGTCAATATTGTTCAAACGATCATAGCACCTTCTTGCAGAAAATGTAAGATTTGTGTCTTGTTTGGGGGTGGATGGGAAGGCAAGCGATCAAAAGTAAGCGCAAACAAGCAAAGACGGAGATACAAATGATCGCGTTACCCTTGGGGATATGGCGTAATGTTGAGCTTCAGCGAAATGGGACTTTCCCCCGCCTTATGAGACACAGTATGAAAAAAAAGCGTAAGATCTTTAAACGGACATTGTATGCATTCCGCCAAGTTTTAGGCGGAAATGACTTAATGTTACCCACAGTGGCATATCCCATGTCATCAACCCCCTTGAATGTAAGGCTTTGACATTGAAAATCCGCTTGTTTTTGACCCCCTGCTGGGGGCTTTTTAGCCCTTGGAGAGAAAAAACTAGAGAATGGTTAAAAGACACAAAAAAGGGACGCCTACTAGATTTAGCGCCCCTTGTATATTCATGGTCGGGACGAGAGGATTCGAACCTCCGACCACCTGCACCCCATGCAGGTGCGCTAGCCAGGCTGCGCTACGTCCCGATGACTTGGGTATTGTACCTAATCTTCCTCTCGTGGTCAAGAGTTGAGAAGGTCTTTCTATTAGAAATTGTCCACGTGTTCTGGAGGATAAAAAAGAGGCAGTCTCTTAAGAAGACTGCCTCTCACGTTTCATTTACGTGAAGCTATTTACGCTTCAGTTTTTATTGTTTCCTTACCCATTTCAGCTAACTGCTTGTAGGTTTCATACCTCTCTCTTGCTTCTTTGGCTGCTTTGTCAAAGAGCTGGTCGGCAATGTCGGGGAAGGATTTCATCAAAGAAGAGTATCTGACCTCGCTCATCAAGAACTCTTTGAAATCGGCCTTAGGTTCTTTAGAGTCGAGGATAAAGGGGTTCTTACCCTCCTCAGCAAGAAGAGGATTATAGCGATAGAGATGCCAGTAACCAGCTTCTACAGCTTTCTTCTCCTGAGCCTGAGATTTGCCCATTCCTACTTTAATTCCGTGGTTGATACATGGAGCATAGGCAATGATCAGAGAAGGTCCTTTATAAGCTTCAGCTTCAGTTACAGCTTTCATAAGCTGGTTCTTATCAGCACCCATTGCTACCTGGGCTACATAAACGTAACCATAGGTCATGGCAATACGGCCAAGATCCTTCTTCTTAACTCTCTTGCCGGATGCAGCAAACTTCGCTACAGCAGCTGTAGGTGTGGACTTAGATGACTGCCCACCAGTATTGGAGTAAACTTCTGTATCGAACACAAAGACATTCACGTCTTCTCCAGAAGCCAACACATGGTCAAGGCCACCGAAACCAATATCATATGCCCAACCGTCTCCGCCGAAGATCCAGACAGACTTTTTCACAAGATAGTCTTTCTTTTCAGCTACTTTGGCGAGAAGCTCATTTGCTTCTTTGCTGCCAAGATCCTTATTGAGGATGGAATATATTTTCCCAGCAGCCACTTTAGATTTCTCTCCGTCGTCTTTGGAAATTAGCCACTCTTCAAAAATAGCCTTTATATTAGTAGGAATATCCAGAGCGAGAAGCTCTCGTACAACCGCTGTCAGCTGCTTTACTGTATTTTTCACAGAGAGATACATTCCAAAACCATGCTCAGCATTATCTTCGAAAAGCGAGTTAGCCCAAGCTGGCCCCTGGCCTTTCGCATTGGTGGTGTATGGCATGCTTGGAGCAGAGCCTCCCCAAATGGAAGAACAGCCTGTAGCATTAGAAATGAGCATTCTGTCTCCGTAAAGCTGGGTTATTAATTTTGCGTAAGGTGTTTCTCCACAGCCAGCACAAGCACCAGAGAACTCAAGAAGAGGCTGAGCAAACTGGCTGCCTTTCACCGTGTTTTTGTTTGTGAGATGGGATTTGTCAGATACTGTTATGGCAAAATCCCAATTAGGGACCTCTGCTTCAGTCTGAGAAGCGATAGGTTTCATCTCAAGAGCGCTTACAGGGCAGATATCTGCACAGTTCCCGCATCCTAAACAGTCAAGGGAGTTGACCTGCATACGGAACTTCAGCCCGGCAAACTCTTTCCCTTTAGCGTCTACTGTGACGAAAGTCTTGGGAGCTTTTGTTGCTTCTGCTTCGTCAAGAAGCACGGGACGAATGGCAGCATGAGGACAAACCATGGAGCACTGGTTGCACTGAATACATTTATCTTTCAGCCATTCAGGAACGTTGATGGCCACTCCTCGTTTTTCATAAGCAGCTGTGCCGGAGGGGAAGCTGCCGTCTTCTCTGCCAACGAATGCACTTACAGGAAGTTTATCTCCTTCCTGTTTGTTAATGACATCGCAGACATTTTTAATGAAGTCGGGTCTCTCTTCGCCACAGCAGCAACACTCATCTTCCGCATCTTTCCAGCTTGCAGGGATATCGATTTTTATAAGAGAGTCCTTACCCGCATCTACGGCTTTATTGTTCATCTGGACAATTTTTTCTCCCTTTAGACCGTAGGTTTTCTTGATAGCATCCTTCATATATTTTACTGCGTCATCAATAGGAATGACATTAGCGAGCGTAAAGAATGCGGACTGCATAATCATATTGATTCTGTTACCCAACCCTATTTCTACGCCAAGATCAACTCCATTGATAATGTAGAACTTAATATCATTCTGAGCAAGGAATCTCTTTACATTTCCAGGTAAATTTTTCTCCAGCTCATCTATAGTAGTCCACTGGGTGTTCAGAAGGAAGGTGCCTCCTTTTTTCAAACCCGCCAAGATGTCATAGAGATGTACGTACTCCTGCTTATGGCAAGCAATAAAGTCAGCTTCATCTATGAGATATGTAGAGCGGATGGGTTTTTTCCCGAATCGTAGGTGGGAGATGGTGACTCCACCAGACTTTTTCGAGTCATAGGCAAAATATCCCTGAGCGTACATATCTGTGTTGTCTCCAATGATCTTAATGGAGTTTTTATTAGCGCCAACAGTACCATCAGATCCAAGCCCCCAGAACTTGCAACGAATGGTTCCTTCTGGAGCTGTACTAATGTTCTCTTTTACCTCAAGAGAAGTGTGAGTTACATCGTCTACTATGCCAATAGTGAAATGATTTTTAGGTTCCTCATTCTTAAGATTATCGAATACAGCTTTAATCTGGGAAGGAGTGGTATCTTTAGAACCAAGACCATATCGGCCACCGACAATAATCGGTTGATGGTCTCTATCGTAGAAGAGTGTTCTTACATCTTCATAGAGAGGCTCACCAAGAGCACCTTGTTCTTTAGTACGGTCAAGAACAGCTATTTTCTTTACAGAAGCGGGCAGGGCCTTAAAGAAGTATTTAGCGGAGAAAGGACGATAAAGGTGAACTTCAATGACGCCTACCTTCTCTCCCTTGGCATTGAGATAGTCTACAACCTCTTCTGCCGCCTGACAGGCCGAACCCATAATGACTATGACGCGATCAGCATCGGGAGCTCCATAATAGTTGAAGGGATGGTACTTTCGACCAGTGACTTTTGTGATTTCCTGCATATATTCTTCCACCATGTCAGGAAGATCAGTGTAAAATTTGTTCGCTGCTTCTTTTGCCTGGAAATAAATATCAGGGTTTTGTGCCGTACCTTTCTGATAAGGCCGCTCGGGGTTTAAGCCGCGGGCTTTAAATCGTTTTACAGCATCCCAATCTACTAATTTAGCGAGATCTTCATACTCCATAACCTCTATTTTCTGGATTTCATGAGAAGTTCTGAATCCGTCGAAGAAGTTAACAAACGGGATGCTTGATTTAATAGCTGCAAGGTGAGCCACTCCGCTAAGGTCCATTACTTCCTGAACACTTCCAGAAGCAAGGAAAGCAAATCCAGTTGCTCTGCAAGCTGTTACGTCACTGTGGTCTCCGAAAATGGACAAGGCATGTCCGGCAACAGCTCGTGCAGATACATCAAAAACACCGGGCAACAGCTCTCCTGCTATTTTGTACATATTGGGGAGCATTAATAAAAGCCCCTGAGATGCAGTAAAGGTTGTAGTAAAAGAGCCTGCAGAAAGAGAGCCGTGAACTGCTCCCGATGCTCCGGCTTCTGACTGGAGCTCAACTACATCGACAGTTTGTCCGAAGATGTTTTTCCTTCCATGAGCTGCCCATTCATCGATAACCTCTGCCATAGGTGAAGAAGGCGTGATCGGATAAATTGCAGCAACTTCTGTGAACGCATAGGAAACGTGTGCAGCTGCTGTGTTTCCATCCATTGTTTTCCACTGCTTAGCCATTCATGTACCCCCTCTAAGTATTTTCAATCATGAGCTTTTTCACTACTGGTCCAACCAATAAGTATAAGCCCTTCTATTGAAATATAATAATAATTAAGTGCTAAAAAAGAAATAGGTATTGATAAAGGAAAAATTTTGACAAGAGATGGACATTTTTCACACAAGTGCATTGTTTTTGCATTTTTTACTCTAATCAATTTTTTCTAAATAGAGAGATAAAGGCTCCCTTCTTTGGGGTCATATTATCACAACGAAAGGAGCTGTCAATGTTATTATATTAACATTCTATTCGTGGTTTATCATTGTTATAATAACTAATTCCCAAGGGATTATGAAAGGCTGTTATAATCTATCTGCTTTATTTTTCACGGCGAAGAGAGATGTAAGAGGAGGAGGCGTTTTAGTGATTTCCTTGCCTTTGGAGAGCGTTATATTGCGTCCAGAAATAATGAGCATCCCTTTTGATCTTTCCTCTTTTGGGAAAGGGCAAAATGTTGTTGAAATAGGTTTTGGGAATGGAGAATTTCCTGTCCATATGGCTCGGACATATCCGGACGATACGTTTTTTGGTATTGAGGTTTCCCAAACATGCGTTTTGAAAGCGGCAAAGCGTGTACGACAGTTAGGACTTGAGAATGTATATCTTATGTGTGGAGATGCCCGATTTCTTATGAGGGAATGTTTTGAGAATGGATCTATCCATAAAATATATATGAATTTCCCTTGCCCGTGGCCGAAGTCTCGCCACTCTAAGCGAAGGGTTACTGCTCCGGGCTTTTCTGATGTGCTTGCAGGAGTCTTGGCTCCTAATGGAATTTTTGAGCTTGTTACCGATGAAGAGTGGTATGCTTTGGAAGTACGGGATGTTTTATCTGTTCACCCAGCATTGGTTCTTTATTCTTATGTTAAAAATCCTGTCCGGCCTGTTACTACAAAATACGAACGAAAATGGTTGGCGCAGGGGAAAGATATTTATAGGATACAGATTCGCAAGAAAGAAACATTTTTAATGGAGCGCCTGGTAAAAGAAGGTGAGAGGATGCATACTAAAGTTGATGTTATAGATTGGAGTCGCTCTTTTTTTCAAACAATAAAAGGAGAGAGCGAGAGTGAAAACGAGTGTCATTGGACATATCGAAATTCCTATTTTTCTCCCGAAGGAGTTATTTTACTCGAAACAATTGCTACGGACGGAAATTTTGAGCAAAAATTCTTTTTGAAAATAGTGAAAGAAGAGAAAGAAACTCTTATTAAGCTTGATGGAAGCTGCTTGGTGTATCGTACGCCAGCAGTCAAGAAATCTATATTTTACCTTGCCGAACGATTGCGTCGTGAGGGGTTGAGACAGTGAAGGGGTGTACTTTTTACCCTATAGGGGTTGTTCATTCGCCAGTGAAAGACCCGGTTCACCCTGATCTTTTGAAAGATGTAGAGGCTAAGATCGAGATTAAACCTTTTTATGAGCTGGGATTAGATGACCTTAGGGAGGGACAGGAGATCATAATAGTTTTTCGTTTTCATAGATCTTCGTCTTTCCACTTCCACGTTCATCCCAAAGGAGATCTGGCGCGTCCCTTAAAAGGGGTTTTTGCCACGTGTTCGCCTCGACGGCCTAATTTCCTTGGTGTCAGTCGATGTGTTTTAAAGCGCAAAGAGGGGTGTTGTCTTCACGTCTCTGGCCTTGATGCTATAGATGGAACGCCGGTACTCGACATTAAGCCTTTTGCTCTATATGGAGGAAGGGGATAATGAAAGATGTACGGCCCACATCTTCAAAGGTGCTCCAAGCGTTGTTTAATATCCTTGACTCCCTTAATGGAAAGGCTTTTCTTGACTTATTTGCTGGATCTGGCCGCGTAGGGCTTTATGCTTATGAAAAAGGTGCCAGACCTGTTGTAGAAGTAGAATTGCTGAGAAAAAGAGCAACTGCTATTAGACAAATGTTTCGAGGAGAGGATACAGATTTTATTGTTCTTTCTATGGACATCCGTCGAGCGCTTGGGTGGTTAGCGAGAAGAGAGTTTTCTTTTGATATTGTTTTTGCGGATCCACCTTATGAGGAGGGGTGGCCCTCTAAAATTATCGAACTTATGACCGAATACGAAAGATTATTGAAGGACGATGGAGTGTTAATTATAGAGCACTCAGTAAGAGAGTGTGTTGAAGTGCCATTACATTTATTTGTGCTTGATGACCGTCGTACGTACGGAGATACTGTCCTGACATTTTTAAAAAAGGAGAGGAAGGAGGACTCCCGATGAGGCGCCCTATTAGGGCTGTATACCCAGGGTCTTTTGATCCAATTACTAACGGGCATATTTATATCGCAGAGAGAGCGGCAGCCCTTTTTGATGAGTTGGTAGTCAGTGTTTTGTTGAATCCTCAGAAACAGTCTGCTTTTACGGTGGAAGAGCGCCAAGCAATGGCTCGTGAAGCTTTGAGTCATCTCCCCAACGTGAAGATAAGCTCTTTTAATGGGCTGCTTGTTGATTTTTTGCGTCAGGAGCGGAGCCGCATTATTATTCGGGGACTTCGTGCCCTTTCTGATTTTGAGTATGAATTCCAACTTGCTTTAATGAATCGTCAGCTAGCCCCGGATATAGAAACGCTCTTTATTGTTACTGACGCTAAATATTCTTATCTTTCAAGCAGTGCCGTGAAAGAGATTTTCAATTTTGGGGGGCCAGTACAGGAGATGGTTCCACCTGGAGTTTACAGGAGGCTTCGAGAGCGGTTTCCTCGTCCCATCCAAAGTCAGAGGTAAAAAGGATACCCTAAAAGCGTAAAGGGGTGGCTTTGATTTCGTGGTTAACTATAGAGTTGGGAACTAGGTTTTCCCATAAAATCGAAGCTTTATTTTCTATCTGGAGGAGTTGGGCTGCTGGCCCTTTGGATGAAGGCATATGTCCCCTCGTTATAAGAGGGATGGAGCCGTGTTTCTTTATTTCTCGTAGTATATCCTGTCCACGATCTGAGAATCCTAATATTCTGATATATTGTGGCCCCAAACGTTGAAAAGCTCGATTTTCCCAATGAGTCAGTCCAAGAAGGAAATGAATGGCTAAGCGTTGCAGAGTACTTCTTGTGTAACGTCGAGATGTTGCCCTTGAGAAAAAATCATCCCAAGAGGAACTAGTGAAGGCCAGTTTGTAGAAGAGATTTTCCAGCCCTTCCCGCATCTCTGCGTATTTCGCTATTTCCTTAGGGGTAGATCTAATAAGGGATACTTGAAGAAAACGCCATAGGTTTTCGAAAGAAAGAAGACACCGGCCGCTTTTAAGAGACGTATTAATGATCTTTCTGGAGAATTCTGGAATTCCTTTCTCTCCCTGTTTGTAGTTACCGCTCCAGTAAGCTTTTCTGATAGCTGTTGCGCTGGCCCATGTTCCTGAATGGGGATCATGATAACCATACCCCACCCGTTCTATGGCGAGAGGATATAAAGGGTATTTTTGGGTTTTAATGCGGCGGAGATAGGCCAGAGCTAGAGAATTATTAGGTAGAGAAATGAATTGTCCGCCTCCGGCTACAATGCTATCCAGAGCCATAGCTCTAGCCTGGACATAAGAATATCCTTCATCCATGAGGTTGCGGAGTTCTCTCTTGAAAGGTTCGGGTTCGTGAATTAGAATGTCAAGGATTGTGGAGATATGGCAGTTGCTGTTTTCCATACCAAAAGCAAGGTGAGTTACGCACTTGCAAGCAGCGAGAATGTCTACAGCTCCTGCTGCAAAAATGCCGGCATTATGGCACGAAAAGAAAACTGGAAGTTCTATAACGACATCAGCTCCGGCTTCAAGAGCAGAAGCAGCTCTTTGCCACTTATCGATGAAAGCCGGTTCTCCTCGTTGTGTGAAATGAGAGGAGAGAACAACGACAACCCCTGAAGCTTCTGTTCGCTTCACGGCTTCTTTTAAATGGTAGAAGTGTCCATTATGGAACGGATTATATTCAGCGATGATTCCCACAATTTTGGGATTCATACGTCATCACGCTTTCTTTGATTATGATCCATTTAAGATACCTTGTAGAATACTATCAGGTCAAGAAGAGGGAGGAATCTAGAAATAATGAAAGTCTTAGTTATTAACTGCGGCAGTTCTTCGTTGAAGTACCAACTTTTTGATATGGAGACAGAGGACGTACTGGCTAAGGGGCTTGTAGAGCGTATAGGGATAGAGGGATCTCGTATTAAACATACGAAAGTTGGCATGGATCCCATCGTTCAGAACGTAGATATTCCCAACCACAAGGTTGGTATAAAGTTAGTTCTCGATGCCCTTCTCGATGAGAAACATGGTGTGCTCAAGAGCCTTGACGAGCTTGGAGCCGTAGGCCATAGAGTGGTACATGGTGGTGAAAAATTTGCAAGTTCTGTCTTGATCGATAAGGCTGTTGTTGATGCGTTGCAGGAATGCGTGCCTCTTGCGCCTCTTCACAACCCGGCTAACCTTATGGGAATTGAAGCGATGCAGGAAGTACTCCCCAACACGCCTCAGGTGGGGGTATTTGATACGGCCTTCCATCAGACGATGCCTGGCTATGCCTATATGTATGGTGTCCCCTATCATTACTATGAAAAATATAGAGTTCGCAGATATGGTTTCCACGGTACGAGCCACTATTACGTTTCTCGCAGAGCTGCTGAGTTCCTTGGGAAGAAAGTGGAAGATCTTAAAATAGTTACCTGTCATTTAGGTAACGGGAGCTCTATTGCGGCAGTAGATAAAGGTAAATCTATCGATACAAGTATGGGCTTTAGCCCTCTTCCTGGAGTTATAATGGGAACACGAGCTGGAGACGTTGATCCTCTTCTCTTGACGTTCCTTGCCGAACAGGAAAATATTGATCCTAAGGCAATGAGCCATATTCTCAACAAGGAAAGCGGCCTTCTTGGCATCTCTGGAGTGAGCAGTGATCTTCGTGATATTGAAGAAGAAGCTTCTAAGGGAAATAAGAGGGCAGAGCTTGCAGAGTCCATGCTTTACTATGGCATTAAGAAATATGTTGGTGCCTATGCAGCAGCTATGGGCGGTATAGATGTACTTGTATTTACTGCTGGAATTGGTGAAAATAGCGCAGCAGCCCGAGAAAAGGTTTGTAGTGGCTTGGACTTTTTGGGTATTTCTATTGACCCGGAAAAGAATAATGTTCGAGGGAAAGAAACTCTTATCAGCACCGATGACTCTCGGGTCAAAGTGCTTATTATTCCTACGAACGAAGAGTTGGTTATCGCCCGAGATACTCAAAGCATCGTAGAAACACTTAAATAAGGAGTATTTTAGGGGCTGTATGAGGAGGGTTTGCTGTGCCTATTAGTGATCTGCCATCTGACTGGTCGCTGCGAATGCAAATTCCAGAGCAGGATGTGCATCTCGGTACCACAGAAATGGATTGGGACGTGGCTATTCGAGATACAATCTCTTATGTGGGGGAGCTTTATTCTTTTAAAACGCCCCTTCATGTACACGCCGAGTCTCGTTGGGCTGATGAGTCGTTGATGGTGGATATATATTTAGATTCGACTATTTCAGTTCCCTGTATTCGATGTCTTGAGATGACAGATATTGCATTGAAGACACATTTCATGTATCTTTACTCTTTGCGAGATAAAGAAACTGCTGCTGGAAAAGATGACGAGCATCTTGTAAGGGTTGATATGCTGGAGAAGCAATTGGATATTATGCAACAAGTGTGGGAAAGCTTGATTTTAAGTCTCCCCACTAATCCTTTGTGCAAAGAGGACTGTCGAGGACTTTGTCCTATTTGCGGAGCTTCTCTGAACAAGGGCGATTGCGGTTGTCGCCAAAACAATATCGATCCACGTCTCGCGGACTTGCTGAAGTTTAAAGACGAAGATTCTGAAGTTTAAAGTAAAGGAGGGAACTGACATGGCAACACCTAAAAGAAAAGTATCACATGCGCGTACACATAAACGGAAGGCTGTTTGGCTTGGTTCTGCTACTGCTCCAGGGCTTACCACATGTCCTCATTGTGGGGAGATGATTATGAACTATCGTGCTTGCCCCGAGTGCGGATATTATCGTGGCCGCAAGGTTGTCTCTACATCTGAAGAAGTAACGGAAGAAGCATAAGTTTGCTACAGTAACGAATATAAAAGCAAAAATGATGGCGGAAGGCATTTATAGTGTAAGCCTTCCGCTTTATTCTTTTTCTGTCCTTGATAGTTGCTCATGGTGAGGTATATGCACGCTAACTGCGAGCTTTCGCTTTGTCCTTTTCTGCCCTCTATAGGCGAAAATCTTCTTGACCGGCAGGAAGAAAAATATTATACTGACCCAGTCATCAGATCAGATGTTGATACCTGGTCTTAAAACTGGAGGGAGTTTGTTATCCGTTCAAAAAAAAAGAAACTCAGGCAGGAAAAACTATTGAAACTCCTTGAACAAAATCCGCTTTATACAGACAAAGAACTGGCACAAGCCTTAAAGGCTAGTGTCAGCACTATTCGCCTTGACCGGGCATTGCTTGGCGTTCCAGAGTTGCGAGAGAGGACCAAGCATATGGCGCAGCGGGCAACAAGTAAGCTCCGTTCTTTAAAACAGAGTGAGGTTGTAGGCGATCTCCTCGAGCTCGAACCTAATAAATGGGCTCTATCTGTTCTTCAGACGAAAAAAGAAATGGCGTTCCGTCACACGGATTATGTTTGCGACCACTATGTCTACTCTCAAGCCAGCTCTATAGCTATAGCTGTAGTGGAAGCAGACATGGTTATAATCGACTCTATGAGAGGCGAGTATAAGAGGCATGCCAAAGTGGGCGATGTGTTAATTGCTCGGGCAAAAGTCGGTGTTCATAAAGACAATAAATATATAGTGAGCGTAAGAACTCGGGTTGGCGATCAGGAAATTTTTGTCGGCCGTTTTATTGCTGTTGCCATCGACTCCCTCGAGCCACAAGATTAGAGGGGAGGACTTTTTATAATGTTGCTAGCTCTCGATGCAATGGGGGGCGACAACGCTCCTCGTGAGCTTTGTAAAGGTGCTTTGTTAGCCTGTAAAGAATTTGAGGATCTTGAGATTATTCTGGTGGGGAATCAACGCCAAATTGAACCCTACGTTACTAACGCTGAAAATTCGGTACGGAAAAGAGTATCTATTGTTCATACTGAAGAGTATATTGCTATGGATGATCACCCTAGTCAAAGTATTCGCAAGAAGAGGCATTCTAGTTTGCGTCTTGCCATGGAAATGACGAGAAGTGGCGAAGTGGATGGCTGTGTTTCTGCAGGAAATACAGGAGCCATAGTGGCTGGCGGTGTTCTTGTAGTAGGACGTATTTCTGGAATTGATAGGCCTGCTTTGGGTGTTGCTCTTCCCACTCTAAATAAATATACCTTTTTGCTTGATGTAGGCGCCACAGTGCGGGCAAAACCAGTAAATCTTTTTCAATTTGCTCTCATGGGAGATATTTATTCAAAATGTATTCTGGGTGTTACTTCTCCAGAAGTGGCGCTTCTCTCTAACGGATCAGAAGATATAAAGGGCGATGAGGTTATAGCGAGCGCAAGAGAAATATTAAGAGCGAGCGCTTTGAATTTTACCGGCTATATAGAAGGAGACGAAATTCCCTTTAGTAAGGCTGATGTAGTTGTTTGCGATGGGTTTTCTGGAAATGTTGTCTTGAAATTTGCTGAAGGTGTTATCCAGGCAGTGTATTCCATCGCTAAAGATGAGATCGATCGGAGGATGTTGCCTAAAATAGGACTTCTTTTTATGGTTCCGATGTTAAAAGATCTCTGGAGTCGTTTTGATTATGAAAAGCATGGAGGGACACCCCTTCTAGGCGTAAATGGAGTTGTAGTGAAAGCCCATGGACGATCAAAAGCTCCGGCTGTGGCCAGTGCTATACGAGTTGCACGTAACTTTGTGCTTCAGAAAGGCGTTGATCTGATATCTAACGAGCTTAACAGGGAGGTATAACAAATGGGCCTGTTTAGTGGACGTGAGGTTTCAATTTTGGGGACAGGCATGTATGTCCCAGAGCGTATTATGACTAACGACGATCTGTCGAAAATGGTGGAAACGAGTGACGAGTGGATACGAGAAAGAACTGGCATTCGGGAGCGTCGTATAGCAAGAGACGATGAACTAACAAGCGATCTGGCATATAATGCCTCCCTGGTGGCGTTAAAGGACAGTGGCGTCCTTCCATCAGAACTAGATATGGTTATTGTAGCTACCAATACTCCTGATACTCTTTTCCCTGGAGTAGCTCCTAAATTGCAGGGAAAACTTAAAGCATCTCGGGCCGGCGCTTTTGACGTGCAGTCGGGATGTACCGGATGTATTTATGCCATAACGGTGGCGGTTTCCGGGATAGCATGTGGACTTTGGAACAAAGTCCTTGTGGTAGGAGCAGAGGTGTTATCCCGTATTATAAACTGGCAGGATCGCAATACCTGTGTTCTTTTTGGGGATGGAGCAGGAGCTCTTGTCTTAGGCCCTTCTTTATCGGGGCAGGGGCATTTTATATCAGCAGAACTCCGTTCTGATGGTGCGAGGTCGGATCTTATAACTCTTCCAGGAGGTCTGATAGAACATCCTGCCTCAGAAGAGACTCTCCGTGAAGGGCTTCATTATGTTCATATGAAGGGGAATGACGTCTTTAAGTTCGTGAACAGACTGCTCCCTTCTTTTTTGAAGAAAATGGTACAGACTGCTGGTTATCAGTCCGATCAAATTGATTGGTGGCTTTTCCATCAAGCGAACCTCCGAATTGTAGAGGGCGTTTTGCGACGTCTGGATGTGGACATGGATAAAGCTTTCGTTAACCTTGATCGTTATGGAAATACATCAGCAGCATCTATATTTTTAGCATTGGCGGAGCTTTTTGATAGTGTAAATTTGGTAAAAGGCCAAAAATTAGTTTTATCGAGCTTCGGGGCAGGCATGACTTACGGAGCGATTTTGTACGAGATGTGAGGTGAACATATTTTGGTTTGGAATAACAGAGTAACTCAACTTCTCGGCACCAAATATCCTCTTATTCAGGGGGGAATGGCATGGGTTGCAAATTCTACCCTTGCCGCAGCGGTGAGTAATGCTGGTGGCTTGGGACTTATAGGGGCAGCCAATATGCCTCCTGAGATACTAGATCAAGAGCTCCAGAGAATAAAGACGTTAACTGATAAGCCTTTCGGCCTTAATATTATGCTGATGTCTCCTACGGCTGATGACGCAGTAGAATTAGCAGCTAAACATAAGGTTCCTATAGTCACTACAGGGGCTGGAAGTCCAGGTAAGGTAATAGAAAAGCTTAAACCCATGGGAACTGTAATTATACCGGTTATTGCTTCAGTAGCTCAGGCTAAAAGGGTAGAAAAGCAAGGTGCAGATGCTGTAGTGGCAGAAGGGACAGAGGCAGGTGGCCATATTGGTGATTTAACGACTATGGTGCTTGTCCCACAAATTGTGGATGCTGTGCAACTTCCCGTTATTGCGGCTGGTGGAATTGCAGACGGGAGAGGGATAGGTGCGGCTTTTTGTCTTGGAGCAGAAGGAATTCAGATAGGGACTCGTATGGTGTGTTGCACTGAGTGTACGGTCCATCAAAACTACAAACAAGCAATTATCAATGCAAGAGATCGTAGCAATGTGGTTACCGGACGTAGCACGGGACATCCAGTTCGTTGCTTGCGCAATAAATTGACAGCTCGGTTTGAAGAACTAGAAACAAGCGGAGCTTCGGTTGAAGATATAGAAAAGCTGGGAACAGGGCGACTTCGCGCCGCAGTGGTAGATGGAGATATAGAGTGGGGATCTCTGATGGCTGGCCAAAGTTCAGCCCTTATTCATGATGTGAGGCCAGCTGCCGAAATTTTGCAGAATATGTTCGCAGAGGCAGCTGATGTTATTACTCGATTACCCCGTTTTGAGAGCTAGAGAGTCGAGGTGACCGTATATTGAAATATGCATTGGTTTTCCCAGGTCAGGGAGCGCAGGAAGTTGGTATGGGGAAATCCCTTTTCGATATGTTCCCAATAGCAAGAGAAATCTTTCAAAGGGCTGATAGTTCTTTGGGATTTCATTTAAGCCAGTTGATATTTAACGGACCTGAAGAGAAGTTGACACTGACAGCTTATACTCAGCCAGCTATTTTGACAGTAAGTGTGGCAGTCTATGAGATTCTTTCTCAAGAATTTGGGTTGCACTTTTCTCCAGCCTATATAGCGGGCCATAGTTTGGGAGAGTATACAGCTCTTGTTGTGGCAGGAGCTCTATCTTTAGAGGATGGAGTTCGTCTTGTCCATCTCCGAGGTTCTCTTATGCAAGAGGCGGTTCCGGAGGGAGAAGGAGCGATGGCTGCCTTGCTTGGTTTAGAGTCAGATATAGTAGAAGATCTGTGTAAAACTATCGCTCCTCATGGAGAATGCCAGGCTGCAAATTATAATTCCCCAGGGCAGGTTGTTATTTCTGGAGCAACGGCCTTTGTGGAAAAAGCGGTTGAGGAAGCGAAGGAAAGAGGTGCTCGTAAGGCAGTGATGTTGAAAGTGAGTGCTCCTTTCCACAGCAAAATGATGAGGCCAGTGGCAAATAAATTGAAAGAGGCTTTTAACGGCTGCCAATGGGAAGCCCCCCAGTGGCCTGTTGTGGCTAATGTTTCCGCACAACCTGTTTCCACTGTGCGGGAAGTGCAGAATGCATTGTTCCATCAGACATATATGCCTGTTTTATGGGCAAAATCTGTTGAATATATGGCATCTCAAGGAGTTGATACTTATTTCGAACTCGGACCGGGAACGGTTCTAGCCGGTCTTATCAAGCGCTGCCAAAAAGGGTCTAAAACCTATTCTGTAGCTACAGAAGAAGATATAAAGACCATCACTTCTCTTTTTAAGGAGGTGGTAGAGTGATGGGTATGGGTCGAGTTGCTCTCGTCACTGGTGGGGGGAGAGGAATAGGCAAACATATTGCGCTGGAACTTGCTGCCCGCGGATATCATGTGGCTATTAGCTATAACAAGAGCGGCACAAGTGCTATGGATGTGTGCGATATGATGCAACATTTGGGAGTAGATGCTTTCGCTGTACAATGTGATGTAACGAATCCGGAGCAGGTAGCAGAGATGTTTGTGCAGATAGAGGGGAATCTCGGGGCGGTAGACATTTTGGTTAATAATGCAGGTATTACTCGAGACAACCTCCTCATGAGAATGAAAGATGAAGAATGGCAAGACGTTATAGCTGCTAACCTGACATCAGTTTTTTATTGTACAAAGCAAGCTATTAAGAAGATGGTAAAAGCACGATGGGGAAGGATTATTAACATCTCATCAGTGGTGGGGCTCATTGGCAATCCAGGACAGTCTAATTACTGTGCTTCTAAAGCGGGTATTGTAGGTTTCACGAAAGCTGTTGCCAGAGAGTATGGCGCTAGAGGGATCACTGCAAATGCCATTGCTCCTGGATTTATTGAATCTGATATGACTTCGGTCTTGAAAGATGAGATTAAACAGTCTATGCTGGCTCAGATTCCTCTTGGTCGGGCAGGGACTCCTGATGATGTGGCCAGAGTTGCGGCTTTTCTAGCTTCAGATGATTCTGCATATGTAACTGGTCAAGTTATTGCCGTAGATGGCGGAATGACCATGTGTTAAGAAGAGTAGTGGAAGGGGGTGAAGGAGAATGAAGAAAGAAGAAGTTGTTGCTCGCTTAAAAGAAATTATTATGGACAGACTTGATGTTGAAGATGGCCAGATTGTTCTCGAGGCTTCCTTCGTGGAGGATCTTGGTGCTGATTCTCTTGACATCGTTGAGCTCATTATGGGTATTGAAGAAGAATTTGATATTGAAATACCTGACGAGGATGCTGAGAAGCTCACTTCCGTAGGGGAAGCTATGAAGTATACCCTCGAAAAGCTTGGAGTAGAAGAGTAATTTGGAATAAAGGCATTTCTGGGCCGGAGGAATATAGATCCCCCGGCCTATTGCAACATCGCGGTGCCCTATCCCTGAACGGTGAGGAGTGACGTGATTTGAGAAGGGTAGTTATTACAGGGCTTGGAGTAGTGAGCCCAATCGCGAATGGAAGAGTAGATTTCTGGAAAGCTCTTGAAGAAGGACGAAATGGCGTCGGTCCTTTAACGACCTTTGATGCCTCTGACCTTCCTGTAACTTTCGGAGCTGAGGTCAGAGACTTTGACCCAACTCATTGGCTTGACAATAAAGAGGTAAAACGCTCCGATCGGGTGATCCATTTTGCTGTAGCTGCTTCAGATATGGCTCTTGAGGATGCCCATCTGGATGTAAAAAGCCTGGATTCTAATAAATTTGGTGTTTATATTGGAACTGGACAAGGCGGCATAGAGACGACTTTTAATAATTTTCAGACCCTTATTGAAAAGGGCCCAAGGCGAGTAAGCCCCTTTTTCATTCCTATGATGATCAGCAATATGTCTACGGCTTACGTAGCTATTCGGTACGGCGCAAAGGGGCCCAATCTATGCGTTGTCACAGCATGTGCTACAGGAACCAATAGTATAGGAGAAGCTTATTACGCCATACAGCGAGATGACGCAGATGTTATTTTAGCTGGGGGCACGGAAGCTGCTCTTCGTTCTATCAGCATAGCTGGCTTTGCTGCTATGAAAGCTCTTTCGACCCGCAATGATGAGCCTCAGCGAGCATCTCGTCCTTTCGATCTGGACCGAGATGGCTTCGTAATGGGCGAGGGTGCGGGCGTTCTCGTGCTGGAAGAACTGGACCATGCTCTTCGTCGTGGAGCCCATATATATGGCGAAGTTGTGGGATATGGATCTACATGTGACGCTAGCCACATTACAGCGCCAGATCCAAAAGGCGAAGGGGCCGTACGAGCGATGCGCCAAGCAATAAGTCAGGCAAAATGGCTTCCAGAAGATGTGGAATATATTAACGCTCATGGAACCTCTACCGGTCTAAACGATAAAATGGAATCTATGGCGATTCGTACTGTCTTTGGAGAATATACACCCAAGATTTTGGTTAACTCTACAAAATCTATGATTGGACACTGTCTCGGTGCCGCTGGAGCTCTTGAGACGATAGCTGCAATTCAATCTATTGTAGAGAACGTTGTCCATCCTACTGTTAACTATGAAACGCCAGATCCGGAATGTGATATTCATGTGGTAGGGCCTCAAGCGGTGCATAAACCAGTTTCTCGAGTGCTCGTCAACAGTTTTGGTTTTGGTGGGCACAATGCTGTTGTTGCTGTCCAGAAGTACGAGAGGTAAGAGGTCCTGTGAAGAATAGTCCTGAAAAAGAACAATGGTGGAATCAGAGTCTTCTCTCTTTTCAGGAAAAATTAGGATACTCTTTTTTAAGAAGAGAACTTTTAGAAGAGGCCCTCACCCATGCTTCTTATGCTTATGAAGAGGGCCTCCCTTATTATAATGAGCGTCTTGAATTTTTAGGAGACGCTGTGTTAGAGCTTGTGGTTTCAGCAGAACTCTATGGTGAGTATCCTGATCTTGACGAGGGGAAGTTAACTCAATTTCGCTCAAATCTTGTTCGAAAAAAAGCTCTTTTTATATGGGGAAAAAGTATGGAATTACCCCGACTTATTCGGGTGGGGAAAGGAATAGAACATCAAGGCATTAACTCTTCTATTATTGCTGATGCAGTTGAGGCAGTGTTTGGTGCTGTTTTTTATGATGGTGGATTTCAGGTAGCACAAAAAGTAATACGCAGATATCTTTTTTTCCAGTCTACTGTTAATCCTTATGAAGAAAATCAGGATCCTAAATCTCTTCTGCAAGTTGAAACTCAAAAAAGAGGAATGGGACATCCTGACTATGTAGTGGCCTCCTCTGAAGGGCCTTCGCATTTACCTAAGTTCATCGTACATTTAAAAATAGATGGAGTTATCTTTGGATGTGGAACGGGGCACTCGCGAAAACTAGCGGAGATTCAAGCAGCTGCCCAGGGGTTGGGCAAAATATCCCTCCTCAAAAGAGAGGGTATAGAGGGGGGGGAGGAAAAGGAGATTGGCCATGGATCTTATGCAAAAAGCAATTATAATGACCAAAGATGATATAAAAAGAGTGTTAAAGAGGATTGGCAATGAGATCATAGAGTGGAACAGGGGAACAGAAGGGATAGCATTACTCGGAATACAAAGGCGCGGAGTGTATTTAGCTAAGCGACTTCAGGATGTGTTACTCCAGCAAGAAAAAGTAAAAATTCCCACAGGAGAACTTGATATAACCTTGTATAGAGATGATTTAACGTTGCTTCACGAGCAACCTATGGTCCATAGCACTTCCATTCCTTTCGATGTCAGTGGCATGAATCTTATTTTAGTAGACGATGTGATCTATACGGGACGGACTGTGCGGGCGGCTTTGGATGCTCTTATGGATCTTGGGCGTCCTTCCTCTGTGCAACTTGCAGTATTAATAGATCGAGGACATCGTGAGCTGCCAATACACCCGGATTTTTGTGGTAAAAAGGTTCCAACTTCCTCTGATGAAATTGTGGAAGTAAGAGTGGAAGAGCTTGACGGCGTAGATGATGTGGTTATTTGCGAAAAACAAAGTGAATGAAAAATTCTCCCCCACGAGAAAAGTGAGGTTGTTTTTTGCCTTTTTGCTCCTATTGTTCCTCGTCCCTTGCAGAGCTTTAGCTATGGACTTGTGCGTATCATCTCCATGGTTGTCTGTTATGTCCAATTTTATGGGGGGCGTATATGTAACAGTCCATCCTATGGTAGTGTGGTCTGAAGATGGATTGGAAAAAAGAGTGGCGCCAAAAAAAATGTCAGAAGATCTCCCCTTACTGGTATTAGATTATTCAGACGCTCAAAAATATGGAATATCTGAAAAAAGGAAGAATCTGTATGTTCTTTATCGAAATCTTCCTTTCCCTAGAGAGAAGTTAGATAGCTATTTTGCCGATCCCTCAGTGCTTCCCTTTATTGCTCAACGAATTTTGAATGTTTTTTCCAGCCTCGACACAGAGCATTATTTTTTCTACCAACGGCGACTAGCGGAGTTTCAGGGGCGTTTAGAGAGCACAGTCCTTCTAGGGAGACAATTACTGCAAGGTAAAAAAGTCTACGACCTCTCAGCTTCATATGGGGAGCTTTTACGGGCAGCCCGATGTGAAATATTGCGTCCTTCGGGGGAGAATGTAACTCTTTGGAAAAATGGAGAGTCTTTGGATAGCTTCAAACAAAAAGTAGAGGAAATTATAAAACAAGGTATACCAGTAGTTTACGATGCACAAACACCTCGATGTATGCAAGATACGTTGCTAAAGATCAAATCTTCTCAAATTATTCTCCTTAAGCGACCTACTATAGAGGAAGATCTTATTATTTCTTTATATGACCAATATCTGTCTATATGGAATATAGCAGCTTCTTCCGCTACATCTAATTAGCTCTTAACAGCGGATTCTTTACACCGTCTCGACTGTCTGTTCCTTTTATCTCACAGGATTTCTAGTTAACAGCAGATTCTTTACCGCTAGCTGTCTTTTTAGGGAAAAAGAGGAATGGAATTGTAGCAGAAAAGATCATAAAACTTAAAATATGAAAGGGACTAACTTTTAGCCCAGACTCTACTACAAATCCGTCAAGAATTGGGCCAGTCATCATTCCCAGACTAAAGAAAATATTAAAAATACTCATAGTTCTCCCACTTCCGAATTCAGCGCTGTTTTCTGCTGTGATGGCAGCTAAAGAAGGAGAGGAAAGAGCGTGTCCGACCCCGAAAATGATACTGGCTACTGTAAGCCCTAAAAAGCTGCGGAAATAGGGTATAACCAGGAAAACAACTCCAGATAAAATGCCACCAAATACAATCAGACGATGTCGTTCTATGGTATCGGAAAGAGGGCCGAAAAACCGCTGCAGAGCTCCAGTTGCTATGGAGTTAAGAGAAAGTATTATCCCAATTTGGGAAAAAGATAGAGAGTATCCTTGAGCTAGAAGAGGAATAAGCATAAGGATGGTTCCCCGGCACATGGCAAAACAGAATTGATAGTAAAAACAAATTCGGAGTGCCCAATTTCGTAGCATTCCTTTTATAGCAGGGAACATCGTTTGACCAGTAGCTTGGGCTCGAGTAGGTATCCGGTGAGGAAGTTTCCGTATAACCATAAACAGAGCAAGACTTGTTAGGACTGTCATGAAGTAAAAAGGGAGTTGCCATCCCCATCGATCGGTGAGTATGCCGCTGATGAGAGGACCAAAGCCTACTCCTAAAAAATGAGCTCCTTGCAAAGTCCCAAAAAGACGACCTTCATTTCCCTCTTCAGCAATGTCGGCGCCAATAGCCATAGCTATTGGTATAACAAAAGCGGAACCTAAGCCGTGAAAGAACCTTATGGCTACTAATGCTACTGTATTGTCGGCTCTTACGTAAGCGAGAGATGCTAAAGAGTAGACCAATAGGCCTGCACCAAGAAGGAGTTTTCGATCAAAGCGCTCAGCTAACTCACCAGAGATGAGCATCCCTCCGGTTCGGGCAAAAGAAAAGGTTCCAAAAACAAAGCCAAGAACAATACCACTGGCGCCAAGTTTGGAAGCATATATAGGTAAAATAGGACTAATGACGCCTACGCCAAGCATGGCGCAAAAGAGAGAAAGAGAAAGTGTTAACAGAATATAATTATGAGATGTTTGAGAATTTGTCATGAGTTGCCCCTTCAAAAGATCCCCTCGCATATGTGAGGGGATCTTTGGATAACTTTATTGTACTAAATATTATCAACGATTTCAATCATACCTTCTCCCGGTTTGAATCTACCTATACATATACTTCTTTCAAAACCAGCATTTTTTAAAGATTGTATTATCCCTTCTGCCTTGTCAGGGCTCACAGCCAACAAAAACCCACCAGATGTCTGAGCGTCATAGAGGATATCTACTTCCTCATCGGGGAAAGCCTGCATTCCATGAACCATATCTTCGTATTGAATGCGGTTATTGTATGTTCCTGCTGGAATCAACCCGCTCTCTGCCAGCTCTATTACACCTGGAAGTAAAGGAACATTGTGAAGTCCAAGAACTAAATTAAGATTCTTCAGGGAAAGCATATCCAATGCATGTCCGATCAGACCAAAGCCTGTGACGTCGGTACAGGCATGGATAGCTATTTTTTGGTCTTCTGAAAGAATCATAGGAACATTGTTAAGGGTTGACATCCATCGAATGGCCTCTGACGGGCCTTGAGGATCTTCAATCATGTCAGCTTTAATGCCAGTAGCTATAATTCCTGTCCCAACAGGTTTTGTAAGAATAAGAAGATCTCCAAGCTGAGCTCCTACAACTTGCCATGGGTGCTCTCGTGCCACTTCTCCATATACAGCGAGCCCATATTTAGGTTCTTCGTCTTCTACGCTGTGTCCTCCCACTAGAAAAGCACCGGCTTCTCTTACTTTAGAATACCCACCTTCTAAGATTTCCCTTAATATTTCTATATCGAGTTTTTTTACAGGGAATCCTACTATGTTCAAAGCTACTATTGGATGTCCTCCCATAGCAAAAACATCACTGATAGAGTTACATGCAGCTATTTCTCCCCACTTTCTCGGATTATCTACGATTGGCGTGATAAAATCCAAAGTGAGAATACCGAGTCGTTTTTCATCTATAATCCAGAGAGCAGCATCTTCACCAGAAGCCCAAGTAGAAATGATCCTTTCATCATGAACTGGAGGAAGATTTCGTAGTATTTTTTCCAGGTCCGCCGGACCTATTTTAGCAGCTCACCCACTTGTTCTTGATAGTTCAGTTAATCGCATGGTCAATCCTCCTTTCCTTCGAAAGAAATTATAACAAATTTCAATCGAAATTATTCGATGAAGCTATGAGATACCACAAATAATTTACAGCGGAATTATTTGTGTTTTCCCTTATTAGGTCGATGAGAGAAGGGCTCTGGATGATATAATGAAACACTTGAATAAGAAACTGAAGGTTGTATATTGATGAGGAGGCTCATTATTTATGGTTAATATCCCGAACTCTACAGTATTGGAGGAACTGCGTTCCCTTAAAGAAGAACTGCAGGAAAGCCTTTGACCTCGTTTTTTTGGAATCTCGTTTGCAAGAGCTTGAAAAAAAGACAGTTGCTCCTTCTTTTTGGGGGAGTGGAGAGGCACGAGGCATAACCCAGCAATTGTCTTGGATACGAGACAAACTAGGCTCATGGAGTCAGGTCGTCTCTGAGTTTCAGGATTTAGAAACATTGGAAGAGATGTTACGAGAGGGAGATGACAAGGAACTCCAGAGTGAATTTGATAGTCGGTCGGTGGCTTTGAAGAAAGAAATAGAAAGGATGCAACTTTTGGAGCTTCTTAACGAAGATTATGACCATGGTAATGCCATTCTTTCGATTCATGCTGGTTCAGGAGGGCTTGATTCTCAGGATTGGGCCGACATGCTTTATAGAATGTATGTTCGATGGATAGAACAAAAGGACTTCCACATAAAAATCTTGGATTTGTTGAAAGATGCGGAGGCTGGAATTAATAGCGTTACACTGCTTGTGGAAGGGAACTATGCCTATGGGTATTTAAAATCAGAAAAAGGGGTACATCGTTTAGTCCGTATATCTCCTTTTGATTCGGCGGGGAGACGACATACAAGTTTTGCTTCAGTAGATGTGGTTCCGGAGCTTCCAGAGGATGTGGATATAGAGATTCGCCCTGAGGATATTCGTATCGATACATTCAGATCTAGCGGGGCTGGTGGGCAATATGTGAATATGACCGATTCTGCAGTGCGAATAACTCACTTCCCATCTGGAATTGTGGTCAGCTGTCAAAATGAGCGTTCTCAACATATGAATCGAGCAGTAGCCATGCAAATTTTAAAAAGCAGGCTTTATCAGCGGGCTCTTGAAGAACGCCACAATGAATTAGAAACCATAGGAGGAGAAAAGAAGGAAATTAGCTGGGGAAGCCAAATTCGGTCATATGTGCTCCATCCATATACATTAGTTAAAGATCATAGAACTGGCTGCGAGACTGGAAATGTCCAGGCAGTTTTAGATGGGGAGTTGGAAGACTTCATTATGGCCTATCTACGCTGGAAGAAACAAAGCCGCAAATAAGTAAGAGGAGGATGGTTCCGATGGAGAGAAAATATAGTTGGCACATTTTATACGTTCCTATCCTAACCTTTTTAATTGTTTTTTATGCAACTGCGGGGATAGCCGCTTCGGCTCCTTTTTCTCCAAAAATTCCCATTCTTCCTTTACAAGAACTTCGTCCGGGTATGAAGGGTACAGCGTTGACGGTTGTACGTGGGGAAGAAGTAGTTTCTTTTCCCGTGGAGATTGTTAGCATTGTCCCCCAAATGGAAAGTCGGCCTCGCCACCTTATTATGGTTCGGGTCAGCGGTAACGTCATAGAGAAGACAGGTGGCATAGCCGCAGGTATGAGTGGAAGTCCGGTTTATATTAATGGAAAATTGATAGGAGCTATTGGTTACGGGTTTAATTTTAGTGAGCACAACATAGGATATGTGACTCCTATTAAAGATATGGAGTCTATCTGGGCGTGGCCGGAGGACCCCCCCTCTTTTCCTCAGCCTCTATCTTTGAAGGAAGATGGAAAAGATGCAGAAAAAGGGGTTGAAGAGGAGGAAGCAGAAAACAACGAGGAAACTGCGGAAGAGAATAGTGTTGAAAATGAAAATACGGAAGAAACTACAGAAGGAAACGCAGAAAATACGAATTTATCTTCAGGTAGTGAAAAACGAGCTCTTCCTCTCCAGGTAGGAGGAGTAAGCCAGAGGATAGCGAATCGGGTAGGGGAACGTCTGGGGGAAAAAGTGTTTTTGACAGGTGGCCTCAACGGGAATGAGCAATTGGTGGATTATAAAGGGACCTTTGCGCCTGGAGAGGCCATAGGAGTTTTGTTAGCGTGGGGCGATGTTACCATAGGTTCCATTGGCACCATCACATCTGTTGATAAGGATGGTCGATTTCTTGCTTTTGGGCACCCTTTTCTGGGGAGAGGGGCTGTGGCGTTCCCTGCTGTGAAGGTGAAAGTCCATAATGTAGTACCCAGCTTAGAGTCTCCCTTTAAAGTGGGGAGTTTTTCTCATATTGTCGGAACAGTAACCCAAGATCGTGCCGAGGCCATAGGGGGGCGCTTAGGATATTTTGCTCCGTCCATTGAAGCATCCCTACGCTTTAAAGATATAGATAGAAATGAAAGAGATATGAAACGCTTCCATGTCGTACAAGATCCTTTCCTTGGCATGGATCTTGCCAGTACCCTTTTCACAGGACTTATTGACAGGTTATGGGGGCGAGTAGGGGAGGGGACGGCCCGAATTTCTCTCCAGGTAGAAGGGAAAGAAATTTATAAGGGCTGGACGAGAAGTAATATGTATTTCTCCGAAACTGACGTAGCTGATGAAGCCTTGCAAGAAGTGAGAGATTTAATGAAAAACATAGCCATGAATCCCTTTATGGAAATTTCTCCGATGGGAATCCATTTATCTGTGGAAATTACCCGCCAACCGAAGCTTATTTTTATAGAGGGATTGAAAATAGATGGAGAAATCTTTGTTCCCGGCCAGAAAGTACCTGTAGAAGTTACCCTCAGGCCGTACCGAGGTAAGCAGTCGAAGAAGAAATTAGAGCTTACAGTACCCCAAGATGCTTCTGGGCCCGTAGAAATAGTTGTTCGAGGGGGAAATATAATGGCTCTTGAAGAGGATGCTATTGTACAGGGCTGGAAAACTATAGATAATTTTGATCAAATGTTGAAAGAAATGAGCTCTTTGGAAACAAATAATGAGGTTATAGTAGAACTAAACTATGCAAAAATTCCTGATAGTCCTGAGGATATGATACCCACCAAGGAAGACACGGAGCTTTTGAGCCAGGTTAAGGAGAGGCGCCTTAATGAAGGAACAATGCGTATTTTTAAGACTGATTCTGTGGTGGAAGGGCTTTTAAGGAAAATAATACAGGTTCAACCTTCTGATGGACAAGAAGTGGCTGTAGAAAAGGAAGAAGGTTAGAAATGTTTATTACCCTGGAAGGCATCGATGGGTGTGGCAAAAGCACTCAAGCCGCCATTTTGAACGAGAAAATAGCAGCGTCTACGGGGAAAAATGTTTTTTGGACCCGAGAGCCTGGCGGATGGGCACAAGGAGGGCTTATTCGTTCTCTTTTACTCGAAGAGGATCTTTATCACCCCTTGAGCGAATTATTTCTTTTCGTAATTGACCGCTGCGAGCATGTGAGGCAGGAAATAGTACCGGCTCTTTCACGGGGAGATATAGTCGTATGTGAGCGTTACTCAGATTCAACGCGAGCTTATCAAATTTGGGGAAGAGGTATTCCGGAAGAAAAAGTAGAAACTCTTTTTTCTTGGTGTGAATTTCCTGAGCCAGACCTAACGTTATGGATGGATGTTCCTCTGGAAATGGCTTTTGCTAGGATAGAGTCTTCTAGAAGTTCTCTTGATCGCATAGAGTCAGGGACAAAAAGTTTTTTAGAGCGTGTATGCCGTGGGTACGAAGAATTGGCTCTTCGCTATCCTAAAAGAATTGTTCGCATTGATGGAACGCAATCGTTAGAAAATGTTGCCAATCAGATTTGGAACTCTCTGGAGGTGTTTCTGAACCAGTGAAAGTACGAAGGAGTTCTGATAGGAAATTAGATACAGGGATAGATAAATCTTTGACAGGCCACTATAAGGTGGAACGGCGGGTAGATGAAGTTTTCCCTTGCTTTGACGAATCTTTAGAAGACGCAGAAATTCAGGAACTTTTTGATCGTTTAGAGAAGCTGGGGGAACAGCTATCTCGTTTCCCTGCGGAAAGGCTATTAAGCACCTACAGAACTGTTGTTAAAGAACTGCTTCGCCGGGCTACTGGTCGACTACGATTGAAGAAAGATCTTCGCTGGAGACGATATGATAAAAATATTTTTGTTTTGATGGAAAAAACAGAAACAGATTTACAGGAGCTCTCTGCGGTTTTAAGCAGAGAGGGAAATCGTATGAGAGCTTTACGATTAGTGGAGGAGATTAAAGGATGTCTCATCTCCCTTTTTTTATAATATCAAGTATTATGTGGGCAGAACTATCAAGGGCTCTTGAGGCAAACCGATTCCCTCAAAGTTTGGCTTTACGTGTACCCCAACAGTATCATTTTACGGTGGCGACCGAACTTGCCCATTTGATTTTATGTGAGAAGAGATGTAACTGTGGAGTATGTGATGCATGTTTAGCTTGGCATGAAGGCGTCCATCCAGACCTTCTTTTGGCTGGGACAACGGATAAAGCGCCTCGCATTGAGGCTTGTCGGCAATTGACAGAGGAGCTTACCCTTCGTCCCGTGGCTTCCCCCCGTCGTTTAGCTGTTGTTTTTGCTGCTGATACCCTTCCGTTAGGTGCAGCTAACAGCTTGTTAAAAGTGGTAGAGGAGCCTCCGAGTTATGCTGTCATTCTTTTTATACATGAAGGAGAAGGGCTGCTACCCACACTCAAAAGCCGGTGCTGGAACCTTTCAACTATACATGAATCAGTGCCTGAACAAGAAGTCATGCCAAACTCTGAAGAGTCTTGGTTTGCCTGGGTTCGAAATAGCGGGAAAATTTCGGTAGAAGAGTTAGAAATGCAACTTGGTCGGTGGGGTTCTTGGGCTTTGGCAGAGGGGCATTTTCATCTTATAGAACCTATTGAACGTCTTCGTCTTTTAAGCCAGACAGGGCGTCTTTCTCAGTCCATGCTTTTGGATTATATAGTATTAGTACTCAAGGAGGGTTTTGCGTTTGAGCATATATTTGACGATTTTCGGTAAGCCTAGATATTTAGGACTTGTAGAGATTGAGACCCCTTCTCCCGAAAGAGGATCCCGTATAGTTGCCGAAACCATGCGAGGGCTTGAGTTGGCCGTTGTTGGAGGGCCGCTCTCATTGGAACAAGAAGATCGTTATAGGAACACGTGTACGGAAGATACTTCAGAGGGCCAGCCTAAGGGCGGAGAGCCTATGCTTCAGAATATAACTTTTGTCCGTATGGTTACAGTTGAAGATTTAGAAATAGATCGGAACCAGAGGGTTGAGGAAGAGCTCGTGCTTATAAAAGCCAGAGAGATTCTTTCGCAACACGATCTTCCTATGAAGCTTGTAGATGTCGAGTACCTTCTTGATCGAAAGAAACTTTTCTTTTATTTTACGTCTGAGCAGCGAGTAGATTTCAGGGCCTATGTTCGAGATCTTGCCCGTGAATTCAAAACAAGAATCGAATTGCGTCAGATAGGAGTACGTGACGAAGCCAAAACAGTAAGAGGGCTTGGTCCCTGTGGTAAAGAATGTTGCTGTGGATACTGGCTCCATAAATTTGATCCTATTTGTATCAAAATGGTAAAGGAACAGAATTTAGCTCTGAACCCTACAAAAATATCAGGGATTTGTGGGCGTCTTATGTGCTGTATGGCCTATGAGCATGAGACGTATGGTTCTATTTGGAAAGACCTTCCAAACCCAGGCTCGAAAATTAAGACCCCTACTGGTAACTACGTTATTCTTGGCGTTGATTTGCAGCATGAGGCTTTTCGGGCTAAGACTCCTGAGGGGACGGAAATACTAGTTCTAGCCCGAAATTTTGAAGCTTTTAAAGAGACGGTAATGAGAGGGGAAGTATGGGATAGTACCATTGGTGAGAGCGGTATACCGGCCCTTCCTGTCTTGGGAGAGGACGAATCTGGCGAGTCCCTTGTTTTCTCTGAGAACGATGTTGTGGCAACAGTCATAACGGATGTCTCGTCAATTGGGATATTGAAAGTTGAAGGAGAAAATGATCATTCTGTCTTAGAAAATTTGGAAGATGTTCCATGCCCGCCTTATCGTGAATCGGAAGAAAAGAAAGGCGACAATAGGAAGGGAACGGGAGCTGTTTCTAAATCAGGAGGAATAAAACGTCGGCGGCGACGTAAAAAGAAACCCCAAAATAATAAGTTAGCGACTCCAGATCGTGAAGGAACAAGATCGGAGGAACAGAGCACTGAAAATAGCGTAGCTAAACGAAATAGGCCTGTGCGGAAGAAAGGACGGCGTCCTTTTCGAAGGGGAAAAAACTCCAAAAACGAGAGCTCTTCTAGCGAAAAAGAAGGGCCCAACGGTGAATAGCTTAGGATAGGGGGGATATCATGTTTCTTTGGGATAAACTTAAGAATGGGCTTAAAGGAGTAAAAAATCGTTGGAGTGGGGGGCTCATTTCTCTCTTTTCTGGAACCTCTATCGATGATGAGTTTTGGGAGCAAATGGAAGAACTTCTCATTTCCGGGGATGTAGGTTTAGATTTGACGGAAGAGCTCATAGAGTCTCTTCAAAAAGTAGTAAAAAAAGAAGGGCTCAAGACATCGGATCAATTAATAGATTATTTTATAGATATGCTTACAAGCCATCTTGAAAAAATAGAAGGCATGGGGAAGGAAATTGTTCTTGATGTAAAGCCTAAAGTAGTAGTGCTTGTTGGCGTAAACGGAAGTGGCAAGACCACGACAGCTGCTAAATTAGCAGAACAATTTCGGCGCCAAGAGAAAAAGGTAGTGTTGGGAGCAGCAGATACCTTTAGAGCAGGCGCTATAGAACAGCTGAAAATTTGGGGAGAGCGAACAGGAAGTCGAGTTATAGCCCAACAACAAGGGAGTGATTCTGCTGCAGTAGCGTATGATGCGTTACTGGCAGCTCGGGCATCCTCGTCAGATCTCCTGATAGTGGATACAGCTGGTCGTCTTCATTCGAAGCATAATCTTATGGAGGAACTATCTAAAGTTATACGAGTTTTAGCCCGGGAAGTGGATCAAGAAAATATAGAGATTCTTCTCGTCTTGGACGCAGTTATGGGACAGAATGGCTTTGCACAAGCACAGGCTTTCCATGAAGCCCTTCACTTAACTGGCGTCATCTTATCTAAATATGATAACACGGCAAAGGGAGGCATTATTCTAGCTATAGCCCATCACTTAGGCCTTCCAATTCGGTACGTGGGACTGGGCGAAGGAGTTGATGATCTACGTCGTTTTGAGCCTAAGCTTTTTGTATCTGCTTTGCTGGAGAGAAATAGTGATGAAAACTGAGGAAGAGCAGCTTCTTAATAGTCTCTCTTTTTCGTCTCCTCTTTCCATCGTTTTGAGGGCACTCTTTTGCTTCTCTCTTACAAGAATAGTGCTGCATAAGAAAAATCGCTATAAATATTTTCTGCAAGAGGATCTCGTTGCATTTTTACATAAGACGGGAAAGGATAGTCACGTTTCCAGCTTATTTCGTAGCTTTGAAAAAGAAGAGGATCCATCTCACACTCCTTTTTATACATTGCCCAATAAAGAAACAGTGTTGTTTTTATCAGCAGAGGGAGGAGCGTCTATCTCTACTGTAGGGGAGCTTAAACTAATGGTTACTTCCCAAACAGGGGATCTTCCTGAATGGTGGAGTGTTCCTATCCCTTTATTAGCCATTCAGAAAAAGAAAGTGATTCTCAATGAAAAAGCTTGTTCTCATTTAAAGGGGTACACTTTTTCTTATGATGAAGTAGAATCTGCGTTGCAGTCTGAGGAACCCATGTTGGCTATAGATAACGCAGAGGGGAGAATGGTCATATGCCCCATAGAAATAGCTCCCCATGTTTTTATGCTTGATGATGTCACTTGCGATTTGGATACTGCTGAAAATATGATTTGGTGGGCCGCAGTTGGTCAGGCGTGGGCTCAGAAGAAACGTAGAGCAGGGTATCGAATTCTTCGCGTCGATGAAGAAATAAAAGAGCCGTCTCCCCTTGATCTTCTTGGCGCCGATGAATATATGACGTGTATATGGGATGGTAAGGTAGTAGGGCACTTATGTCTCAGAAAGGAAAAGGAGTCTTCAGAATGATATATCCTGTGAAATTGATTACAGGAGTTCTTTATCCAGATGAATGGTGGTGGCAGTGGGTTTTGCAGGCGTTATCCCCTATTTGGGGAGAGCCTGAGCGAATTAGCGATGCCTTCCCCTTCGATAAAACAGACTATTATCATGATATTGCACCTGTCTTGTATCGGCGCTTTATTTCCTTCCCAGGTCTTCGTAATGGGGATGAATTGGTTCGTTGGAAAAAGGAGAGTGGCCTCGTAGAACAGCGGAGTAGCCTCGCTCGAGAAGAAAGAGACATACGAGCCGTAAATATTGATCCAGGATATATTAATGGGGCTCGATTAGTTCTGGCTTCAACTAAAGATCATGCCCATCGGATATACCTGACAGAAGGTATTTTCGCGGAAGTAACAATGCGCTATCGTTTCAAGCAATGGGTTGCGTTTGATTACACTTTCCCCGATTTTGCTAGTAGCAGGTATAATCCCTTCCTATCGGCAGTGCGGGAGGATTGGCATAGAGATATGGCTATGAGGAGGCATGAGGAATGATAGAAAGATACGAAACAGAAGAAATGAAACGTATGTGGAGCGACCACAACAAGTATCAGACGTGGCTTCAAGTCGAGCTGGCAGTGTGCAAGGCTTGGACAGAAGAGGGGCTTATTCCAGAAGAGGCTTTGAAAGATATTGAAGAGAAAGCTGATTTTGATATAGAGAGGATCTACGAAATAGAGAGCCAGGTACATCATGATGTCATTGCTTTTGTGTCTGCTGTAGCTGAAAAGGTGGGGGCCAATGGGCGATATATCCATCTTGGCTTAACAAGCAGTGATGTGCTCGATACAGCTTCTTCCCTTATGTTACGAAAATCTCTCGACGTAGTTTTGGAAAAGGTCAATAAGCTTGCTGGTCTTATATGGGAAAAAGCGAAAGAATATAAGTATACCCCCTGTGTTGGACGCACTCATGGTATTCACGCAGAACCCATGACCTTCGGGCTCAAACTTCTCAACTGGTATTACGAGCTTATTCGAGATCGAGAGCGAATTCTTCAGGCGCGAGAACAAATTAATTATGGGAAAATATCTGGAGCGGTGGGAACATACGCTCATTGCCCTACTAAAATAGAAAAACGGGTGTGTGAACTCCTTGGTCTTCATCCAGCTGCGGTCTCCACTCAAATCTTGCAGCGTGATCGTCATGCTCATATCATGAATGTTCTGGCACTTCTCGGAGCCGGCATAGAGAGAATGGCAGTGGAGATTCGACACCTTCAAAAAACGGAGGTCCTTGAAGCCATGGAGCCTTTTGGGAAGAAACAAAAGGGATCCTCGGCTATGCCTCATAAAAGAAACCCCATTCTTTGTGAACGTCTAACAGGGATGGCTCGTCTTTTAAGAGGATATGCTTCTACAGCTATGGAGAATGTGGCACTTTGGCATGAGCGAGATATAAGCCATTCTTCTGTGGAACGAATTATTTGGCCTGATGCGTTCCATCTCGTGACGTATATGCTGAAGAAAATGTCTCAAATAGTAGAAGGCATGGATATCAGTCCGGAGAATATGGAAAAAAATCTGTATCTGACTCAAGGTCTTGTCTTTAGTCAGAGAGTTTTGCTTGAACTCGTAGAAAAGTTCAAGCTTAGCAGAGAAGATGCATATGCAGTGGTGCAAGAGAACGCTATGAAATGTTGGCACGGAGAAGGATCTTTTGCCGACCTCCTTTGGTCGGACTCACGGGTGAATCGCTATCTTTCCAGAGATGAACTCGACAAGCTGTTTGATATTGATTACTATTTTAAGGCAATAGATGAAATATTTTTAAGATTTTCTGAATAGGAGGGGCCATAATGTCAGTGCCGGAACGTAACTTGGCTCTCGAGCTTGTCCGTGGAACAGAAGCTGCAGCTATGGCAGCTGGTCGCTGGATGGGGAGAGGAGATAAAAATGCCGCCGATGGTGCAGCGGTAACGGCTATGCGATATATGCTCAATACCATTGCGATGAACGGCGTTGTAGTGATTGGCGAAGGGGAGAAAGACGAAGCTCCCATGTTATTTAATGGGGAGCGCTTAGGAACAGGAGTATCTCCTGAGGTGGACATCGCTGTAGATCCTATTGATGGAACTCGGCTTACCGCTTTGGGCTTACCAGGGGCTATAAGTGTTGTGGCTTTATCGGAAAAGGGAACGATGTTTAATCCTAAAAATATTTTTTATATGAACAAATTGGCAACTGGCCCTGATGCGGCAGATGTTATTGATATAGACGCTCCTATCGGAGAAAATATCAAGAGGGTTGCTGCAAAAAAGTCGAAATCCGCAGGAGATATTACAGTTGTAGTGCTTGATCGCCCTCGCCATGACGAAGTTAAAGAGCAGATACGAGAAGTAGGGGCTCGGATTAAATTAATCCCTGACGGAGATGTAGCTGGTGCTCTTTTGACATGTAAAGAGCAGGGGGGTGCCGATCTCCTCGTAGGTATTGGAGGTTCCCCCGAAGCGGTAATTACGGCGTGTGCTATTAAATGTTTAGGTGGGAATATGCAGTGCAAGCTTTGGCCTAGAAATGAGGCAGAAGCGGAAGAGAGCCGGGCCAGAGGGCTTGATCTCAACCAGGTGTTAACTCTTGAGGATCTTGTTACGGGAGATAATGTTTTCTTTGCTGCTACTGGCGTAACAGACGGAGACTTCCTTAAGGGTGTTCGGTACGAAGGGCGGCGGATACGAACATTTTCCATGGTTATGCGTTCGAAGAGCGGCACTGTTCGTTACGTAGAAGCCATCCATCACCCCAAGAAACTATGTAAAATCAGCGGTATCGACTACGCTCCCGAGAGTGTCGATAGATAAATTAATATTTTATGTTTTATAGAAGGGCCTTTCTCTACTGAGAAGGGCCCTCACCCCAATATTCTAGCCCTATCGCAGCTTGTCCAACTGAAACGCTTTCATCATTAGGAGATAAAAGGTGATGAGTAAGGGGCAGTAACCCTCTTCGGCGTAATTGAGAGAGGGTGAGCACGAGAAGGCGCCTGTTTTGCCATACCCCTCCGGATAGAGCTACATATTTAACCCCATTGTTGTCAGCAATGGAGCGGCATATTTCAGCTGTAGCCGCAGCCAATCCTCCGTGGATTGCAGCAGCTTTCTCTTCAACAGAGAAGGAAGCGCTCCTTTCCACAAGCCACTGTATAGTGGGGCGCCAATCGAGAAAGAACTGGTGTCCTTTTTCCATTATGGAGAAGGGGGCGAGAGCGGATCCTTTTGCACATCCTTCTAACTCCATAGCGGCTTGTCCATCGTAGGAAATGATAGGGCATATCCCTAATAAAGCGGAAACGCCATCAAAGAAACGGCCACATGAAGTGGTGATGGGAGAGTGTTTCATAATAGCCTTAAGGGAGTCTAAATAACGGGCAGCCCAAGGCCAGAGATTTTGTGCTATATGGCAAGCTTCTTCTCCGTATACAGAGAGAAGCATGGCAAAAGCGTAACGCCAGGGCTCTAAAACGGCTCGTTCTCCTCCGGGAAGAGGGCATGGAAGAAAAGAACCTTGACGCTGGAAATCACGAGTATTTCCTACAAGAAATTCTCCGCCCCAAATTGTTCCGTCGGCACCATATCCAGTCCCATCAAAAATAGCACCTATGGCTGTACCATTAAAACGGTTCTCAAGAAGACAGGCTGCCATATGGGCATGATGGTGTTGTACAGCCATAGAGCGAGAAGAGCTTATTCCAGAGATTTCCTGTGCTACAGACCGAGAAATATATTGAGGATGACGATCATAAACAAGGTATTCAGGATGAAGGTTGTATAACTTCAAGAAATGACGGAGAGCCTTTCTGTAATACTCTATGGTCCCTATCTGTTTTAAGTCGCCAAGATATTGGCCAGGGAAGATAGTTCGATCTTGTGTGAGTGTAAAAGTGGATTTCATTTCAGCTCCAGCAGCAAGAATTACCGGGCCTTTCCGAGGAGATGCTAAGGGAAGGGGAACAAATCCTCTTGCTCTTCGTATAACCACATACTCTCGTCCCTGAGCGGCTATAACAGAGTCATCTATAGCCATATGTATGTCTCTATTATGCATTAAAAAAACTTGAGCAAGAGGCGCAAGAGAAATCAATGCATCTTTGTTGTTAGAGATAATGGGCGCATCGCTCATATTAGCACTAGTCATAACGAGAGCGTCAAAATTTTGTAACAGCAGGTGATGAAGTGGCGTGTAAGGAAGCATAATACCTAAAGAATTTTGTCCTGGCGCTACGAGTGGAGAGAGCATTGTGTCTTGTCTCATAGGACAAATGACAACAGGTCTCTTGGTCGATGAGAGAATTTTAGCTGCGGTATTCGTGATATACACAAGTTGTTGCGCTTGTTTGAGATCAGGAACCATGAGGGCGAACGGCTTATCCTTTCGATGTTTCGATTCTCTCAGTTTTTTAACGGCTTCGTGTTGAAAAGGATCACAAGCGAGATGAAACCCTCCAAGTCCCTTAATGGCGGCAGTATCCCCTTGTTGAAGTCTTTTACAACAGAGAGAAAGCGCTTCTTTACCTCTAGCTATTATATTCCCTTTATTATTTGTAAGCCATAATGAGGGGCCACACAGAGAACACGCATTAGGTTGGGCATGATAACGTCGGTTAAGTGGGGTGTCATATTCTCTCTGACACTCTTCGCACATAGTAAAACTGCTCATTGTCGTGAGTGGGCGATCATATGGAAGATCTTGAATAATAGTATATCGAGGGCCGCAATTCGTGCAATTAATGAAAGGGTAATGATATCGTCGGTTTGATGGGTCGTTCATTTCCCGCAAACAGTCATCGCAAGTTGCTATATCTGGTGGGATGAGGACCCGCTGATGTTCAAGGCGAAGGCTTTTTTCTATAGTAAAATTCCCATTATCCTCTTCTGAACATGTCTTATCTGAGAGGAATTCTATAGACGCTATATACGAAGGGCCGGGTTTTTCGTCTTGTAAGCGCTGAAGATAGCTTTCGATGGTTTCTGAAGTTCCTCGCAAGGTGATAAGCACACCATCGGAAGTGTTTTTAACACTTCCCCCTAAAGCCATTTCTTGAGCTAATCGGGCGCAGAAAGGCCTAAAACCTACCCCTTGTACAATGCCTGTCACTAAAAAAGTTGTGATCTTGAGCATTGACAAACCTCCATTCTCTGGGCATTTTAAATCAAGATGGGCAGAGACTCAAGAATAAAAATAAAGAAGAAATGAGGAATCCCTATATGACGAGAGAACACTCCGAAGAGCTAGGTTTAGTTCAGATTTATATGGGAGATGGGAAAGGAAAAACTACTGCGGCTCTTGGTCTCGCTCTACGAGCAGCAGGATGGGGCTTTACAGTAGGGATTGTTCAATTTATGAAAGGATGGCCGCACTACGGGGAACTTGTAAGTTTATCACGTATCCCTGAAATTAAAATTATCCAGACTGGTCGTCCTGATTTTGTTGACAAGACCGCTCCTCTCCAGGTGGATTTTCTTGAAGCCCAGCGAGGTTTGGAGATTGCGGAAAAATGGATTATGGGAGGGCAGTTCAATATAGTAATATTGGATGAGATCAATGTTGCTCTTGATTATGGGCTCTTGAAAGCGGAGAGACTTCTTGCTCTTTTGAAGAAACGCACCTCTCATGTAGAAGTTGTTCTTACGGGACGAAATCCGCCTCAAATACTTATAGACTATGCTGATCTCGTTACGGAGATGAAAGAGATCCGTCACCCTTTCCAGAAAGGGATCTATGGCCGTAAGGGGGTCGAGTATTAATTGAAAAGCCAAGAGAAACTGTCTAACGGGAAAACCTCCGCTCCTTACGCTTTAGCTGCCGAAGATTTCTTGGAACGTATGGGCGTGGATATTGAACAGGGGCTCGGTGATGAAGCAGTAGAGGCTGCAAGGAAGGAATATGGGGGCAACGTTCTTTCTCAAGAGGAATTTCTTCCTTGGTGGCGTTTTTTTCTCAGACAGTTTGCTTCCCCCATGGTTTACCTTCTCTTTGTAGCCGCTCTTATAAGTTTTATGATGGGAGAACTTCTCGATAGTATCGCTATTTTGGTTGTTATTTTTATGAACAGCCTTATTGGATTTTTTACAGAATTTCGAGCAGAAAAGGCTCTACAGGCGTTGAAATCCATGACCTCTCCCCATTGTCGAGTCTTACGGAATGGGAACATATCCCTAATCTCTTCTGCGGATGTGGTCCCAGGGGATATTATGGTACTGGAAGCTGGAGATGTGATTCCAGCTGATGGGCGTCTTTTCAAAGAAGCAAATTGCATGGTAAATGAGGCTTCTTTAACAGGAGAATCTTTGCCAGTAGAGAAAATCATAGAGTCTCTCCCCCTTGAGACACTATTGCCTGACCGCGTTAATTGTGTTTATGCAGGTACGAATATGGTTAAGGGGACAGCAAGGGCTATAGTTTTTGCTACGGGAATGGAGACGGAGATTGGACGAATAGGTCGAATGCTTCAACAGGTCTCTTCTCAGGAAACGCCTCTGGAAGAACGTTTAGCTAAATTTAGCCAGTTCCTTATATGGGCAACAATAGCTATTGCGGGAATTGTTATTGGGGCAGGAATTTTTCAAGGACGCGGTCTTTTAATGATGCTTAGTACAGGCATAGCCCTCGCTGTAGCTGCTGTTCCAGAAGGGCTACCTTTTGTGGCTACTATGACGTTGGCTCTTGGAGTTCACAGGATGGCAAAAATAAATGCCCTAGTGCGTAATTTGGCCTCTGTTGAAACGTTGGGGTCTACAACTGTTATTTGTACTGATAAAACAGGAACTCTGACAATGAACGATATGACTGTTCGTACAGTTCATTTATCTCAATCTGAGGCGGAAGAACTTTTTATTCGTGTTGCTGTTCTCTGTAATGATGCAACTATAAACGACACGAAATCGGTGGGGGATCCTATGGAAGTAGCGCTTCTTCGTTATGCTGGGGAAAACAAACTATCTTTGCGAAACAAATTTCCTCGTATTGCAGAAGAGCCTTTCGACTCACAAACGATGCGAATGGTTACATGGCACAATGAAGGCGTGGCAATGAAAGGGGCCCCAGAAAGGGTTTTCCATGATTGCCCATTTATACTCACGTCGCAGGGGCCGGCCCCTTTTTTAGAGGAAACCAAGATAGCGTGGCATAAGAACGTACAAGTCTTGGCTCAAAGAGGCATGCGAACTATAGCTTTAGCTTGGGGTGATTCCCTTGAAAGCCTTATGTTTTTAGGAGTGGCTGGCATAGACGATCCCCCGAGACCTGAGGTTAACGAGTCTGTAACTCTTTGTCATAAAGCAGGAATACATGTGATTATGGTTACTGGCGATCACTTAGTGACAGCTGAGGCAATTGCCAAGGAGGTTGGTATATACAAAGAACCTTATTCTCTATCTATGATGGGTTCAGAACTTGAATCTTTGTCAGAGGAAGATGTAGTTGCACGAGCGAAAAAACTATCTGTAGTAGCCAGAGTGGCTCCAGAGCATAAAATGAGAATTGTAAAAGGCCTTCAAAAAGCTGGGGAAGTCGTAGCTATGACTGGTGACGGAGTTAATGATGCCGTAGCTTTAAAACAGGCCGATGTAGGGATAGCTATGGGTATACAGGGTACTGAGGTTAGTAAAGAAGCTTCAGACATTATTCTTCAAGATGATCGTTTCAGTACTATCGTTGAAGCTGTGCGGGAAGGCCGGCGAATTTTTGATAATATTCGTAAAGCAGTATTATTCCTTTTATGTTGTAATCTGAGCGAAATCCTCACTGTTTTTTTAGGGATACTTCTCAAGTTGCCTACGATCCTTATCCCTTTGCAAATTCTGTGGATCAATTTGGTTACAGACGTATTGCCTGCACTCGCGTTGTCTCTTGACCCGGCAGAACCTGATGTAATGCTTTGTAGTCCTAAAAGGAGAGACGAAAATATTGTTACGAGGTCCCATAAACTGCTTATATTTTTCTATGGAGCAGCTATCACGAGTGGAGTTTTTGCCGCATATTATTGGTCTCTCTGGTATCATAAGGGAGATTTCTTGCGAGCTACGGAATTGAGTTTTCATACACTTGTGTTAGCTCAGCTTTTCTTTGTGTTAAACGTGCGTAAAAATAGTCTTTTAAGTCATCCAGAGCGGTTCTGGGAGAACCCGTGGCTTTTGTTGGGTATAGGGGTTTCTGTCTTATTGCAAGTTGTCATTACGTATATTCCTGTATTCCAGAATGTTTTGGATATAGTTCCTCTTGGAGCGCTAGAATGGGGAGTTGTAGTAGGATCCGCCTTGCTTCCTACAGGACTTGCTCAGTTGAGAAAAATATTGTTTGGTCTTTAGGTGGTTTTATTCGTGGAGAAAAAAATTTTAGTGGGCATGAGTGGAGGAGTTGATAGTGCGGCGACAGCCCTCCTGCTTAAAAGAGACGGGTATGATGTATATGGGCTTTACCTCCATCTCTCAGGCCCCGAAAATAGCTTAGCTCAGCAGCAAGCTTGCGAGCTTGCTCAAAAACTCCATATCCCTTTTATTACTCTTGACGGGCGAGATATTTTTACCCAGCGAGTGCTATCTTTGGTGGTTTCTGAATATGCCAGAGGGTTGACGCCAAACCCCTGTATTCTATGTAATCCTGCCGTCAAGTTCAGGCTTCTCTTCAAAGTTGCAGAAGAAAAAAATATACCTCTTGTAGCTACAGGCCACTATGCTCGTATCCTCTCTAATAATGACGATTTTGTTTTAGCTAGAGGAAGGGATATAAAAAAAGATCAAAGCTACATGTTATATCGTCTTCCCATGGAATGGCTTCGTAGTATTCGTTTCCCTTTAGGAAATATGACGAAAGCTGAAGTGAGAGAAATAGCTTCATCAAAGCTTCCACTGTGGGTTGTAAAAAAAGAGGAAAGCCAAGATGTTTGCTTCGCCCCCCAGGGATTGATGCTCTTCTTGCGAAAGTATATACGGGAGGAAACTTCTCTTCCTGGGTCTATAGTTGATGGAGATGGACACGTTCTAGGGAAACATCAGGGACTTTGGCGCTATACTATAGGGCAAAGGAAAGGTTTGGGGCTTTCTGGGGGGCCATGGTTTGTTGTGGGGAAAAACCTGGCGCATAATATTTTGTATGTCAGCAATACCAGAGAACACCATCCTGGCTTTATTCAGTGTGTTCACCCGGTCATTTCTCCTTTGTTAAAGCTAGGAGAGATATATATGGCCCAGCATCGGTATAGAACCACTCCTTTCCCCGTAAAAGTAGTATCGATAGGAGAGGATTCTCTTCGCGTTCAGGTTGTATCTGAAAGTCCTATGGTAGCACCGGGGCAATCGTTAGTTTTGTACAATAGGGATGTTGTCTGTGGAGGAGGCATTATAATTTCATCTGAGGAGGTGTTCCCGTGCCTAACATAACGGAAGAATGTAAATTACCTTTAGAGAAGCTCAGAAAACGAGCAGATATAAATGCTCTTAACTTTCAAACGACTGAAGAACTTCCATGCCTTGAAAAATTTATTGGGCAAGAGCGAGCTGTAAAAGCCTTTTCTTTTGGACTTGCTGTAGAGAGTAAAGGATACAATATTTTTGTCCTAGGGAATCCAGGAAGTGGACGTACAACCTATTCTCTGGAGCGGCTTCGTGAAACGGCCCTTGAAAGAAAGGCGCCTGACGACTGGATTTATGTTTATAACTTTGATGATCCGAGTCGTCCCCTGGCTATCAATCTCTCTGCTGGAAAAGGTAAAGAGATGGGAGCAGCTTTCGAAGATCTCCTTGAGGAGCTGAAAATTGCCATAAGCAAAGCCTTTGAAAAGAGTCAGTATGAAGATGCCAAGGCTCAACTGGTAAAAAAGTTTCAGGAACAGGTTAACTCTTTAATGGAAGAGGTACGGGCCTGGGCGGGAGAAAAAGGTTTTGCTTTAAAAAGGACGCCTCAAGGATTTGTCAATATTCCTCTCACTGAAGAAGTCAGTGAATCTGGAGAAACTTCACGGCGGGAGCTACAACAGGACGAGTTTGAATCTCTTCCAGAGGAAAAGCAGAAAGAGCTCCAGGTCAAATCGGAGGAAATTTCTCAAAAAACTCTTGATACATTGAGAAAAATTCGAGATCTAGAGAAAGCGTTAAAAGAGGAAATTAACAAATTGGAGGCTGAAATTTGCCGCTCAGCAATTACTCCATATCTGCAAGATATTAAAGATAAGTATGGTACAACAGAGATATTATGTAAATGGATAGACAACTTAACGGAAGACATTATCAGTAATTTTAATATTTTTGTGGCTGCAGCAAAAGATGAATCTGCGGAGATAGACTTTAGTCGATATACCATTAATGTTTTTGTGGCCAATGACCCCGAGAATGGGGCGCCTGTTATTTGGGAGACAAATCCTACATATTACAATCTTACAGGGAAAGTAGAATACGAAAGCAGACAGGGGTATCTTTACACAGACTTCCATAAAATTGTTCCTGGCGCTTTCCAAAAAGCAAATGGAGGGTATTTGATCCTTGACGCAGAAAAAGTTCTCTTGAATTTTATGTCATGGGAAGCTTTAAAACGTGCCCTCCGAACGGGAGAAGCCAATATAGAAAACTTGGGAGAACAATATGGAGCTATACCAGTTTCTTCTTTGCGCCCTCAGCCGATCCCCATCAAAATGAAGGTTGTAATGGTTGGTACTCCGTACTTATATGCACTGCTTCAGTATTATGATCCTGAGTTCTTAAAGATGTTTAAAATAAAAGCAGATTTTGATAGCGACATGCCGCGAAATTTGGAAACAGAGCAGCAAATGGCTCAATTCATCTGCGGTTTTGTAAGAAGAGAGGGGAAAATTCCCTTTACTGTTGACGCTGTGGCTGAAGTTATTGAATGGGCCAGTCGTTTAGCTGATCACCAAGATCGTATTACCACGGAATTTAATAAAATTATCGAAATAATAGTGGAATCTACGGCGTGGGCTGTTGCTGAGAATGCAAAGCTTGTAGAAGCTAAACATGTTCACAAAGCCATAGAAGAAAAGAGATTTAGAAGCAATTTAATTCAGGAACGGATACAAAGAGCCTTTGAAGAGGGAGTTATTCATATACAAACAGAAGGAGCTGCTGTGGGGCAGATTAATGGTCTTTCTGTTATTGATTTGAGAGATTACGCCTTTGGTCATCCTTCAAGAATTACAGCTAATGTATATATGGGGCAAGAAGGGGTAGTGAACATAGAGCGCGAGGTTAAACTTACAGGCCCTATACATAATAAAGGGCTCCTTATCCTTACTAGTTATCTTGGAAGGAAATATGCTCAGAATATGCCTCTTTCACTTTCGGCCCGTATTGCTTTTGAGCAAACATATAGTGAAATCGAAGGAGATAGCGCCTCTTCTACCGAACTCTACTGTTTGCTTTCGGCTCTTGCTAATGTTCCTCTCCGGCAGGAAATTGCTGTAACGGGATCTGTGGATCAGTTTGGAAATGTACAACCTATTGGCGGCGCTAACGAGAAGATAGAAGGATTTTTCCGATATTGTAATTCGAAGGGGCTTTCTGGGAGACAAGGCGTTATGATACCTAAACGCAACGTAATTCATCTAATGTTAAGTCAGGAAGTCCTTGATGCTGTTTCGGAGGGGAAATTCCATATCTGGGCAGTGGACACTATAGATCAGGGAATAGAGATCCTTACGGGAAAACCAGCGGGAGCTCCTGATGAGCAAGGGGTATATCCTGAAGATTCTATTCATGGCCTCGTTAAAAAACAACTTGTTTCTTGGATGAAAGAAGCTGCACGACTTAAAAAGGAATTTGGAATTGATGGAGAAAAGGAATCAGAGAAGACAGAAGAATAGGCTGGTGAATGTGCGTTGCTGAAATCATCATGTACAGAACTTCCTAACCCTGGCCATGTTTTAGCGGTTCTTGATCGATTGGAAAAATGTTGGCACATGGAAGAGAACCCTCCACATTTGCGGCACGAGGAGCCTTTGGATGGTTTAATTTTGACAGTCCTTTCGCAGAACACAAATGATAAGAATCGCGATAGGGGATATGTGAACCTCAGGAAGTTGTTTCCCTCGTGGGAGTCCGTAGCAACAGCTTCTTCTGAAGATATTCGAGAAGCTATTCGGGTCGCAGGTCTTTCTGATGTTAAATCGAAGCGTATTCTTGAGATATTAGAACAAATTTATAAGGCCTTCGGGGCGTATTCTTTGAAGAGCTTGCGAGAAAAGAGCTCGGAAGAAGCGAAATTTTTTCTTCTGCATCTACCAGGAGTGGGGGCCAAAACCACAGCATGTGTCCTGCTTTTTGACTTAGGGTTCCCATCTTTTCCTGTAGATACCCATATTTCGCGGTTTTCGAAAAGAGTGGGATGGGTTAAAGAACGTTGCAAGCCTGAGGAAATAGGGGCTGTTATGGAGCAAGTTGTTCCAGAGAATCGTTATTTAGGGGGGCATGTGAATATTATTACTCATGGTAGGAATGTTTGTTTGGCTCGTACCCCTCGTTGTTCCCAGTGTTCCGTAGCGGATCTTTGTGTGTTTGCAGGCAAGCTAAAGGATAACAAGTAGGTTTTTTCTTCAAGTATTTTTTAGCGTTTATAAGAAATGGCTGTCATATTATTTATATGGCAGCCATTTATTTGAAAATATTTTATTAAGCTTCGTCTTGTTCTTCTTGCCCTTTGAGATTGTTAAGCACAAGTCGATACCCATCAGCACCATACTCTAAGAATTTCTTTACTCTGCTAATAGTAGCTGTGCTTGCCCCAGTTCGTTGCGCTATTTGAGGATATGTATAGCTTTCATCCAGCAATCTCGCTACTTCAAGGCGTTGTGCTAAAGCTCGGATTTCTCCAATAGTGGCAACATCCTCCAAGAAGCTATATACTTCCTCTTCAGTGTTCAAGGATAAGAAAGCTTTGCACAATTGATCGGTCAGTTGATCCTTCCACTTCTCGGCCATTACTATTACCTCCTCGTTAAAACTATTTGGGAAAGGCAGTGCAGCACTCTGTTAAGATCTGTCTCTACACCAACAGAAACACGAATCCAAGACCCGCTCTTGCCTGAAATACAAAAGAATTTTACTGCGATGCCAGCTTCCTTAAAGGTTTTCTTTATTTGGCGTTCTTCTTCCGGTACATGAATAAAAACAAAATTGCTGTTACTTGGATATGCTTGTATGCGAGGAATAAGCTGGCATTTTTTTATAAAACTATCTCTGAGATTGCAGATTTGCCGCGTTTTCTCTATAAGTAGATGAGGTTCTCTTAAGAGTATCTTAACAGTTTCAGCTGTTAAGACATTAATATTAAAAGGGCTCTTAATACTGTTAAGCTTATGAGTGACATCAGGGTGACAAACTCCATAGCCAAAGCGGATTCCAGCAAGTCCCCATGCTTTTGAAAGTGTCTTAAGTGCCACCATCCTTTTGGGGAAATCTTGTTCTCTCAATGTTTCGAGATAGGTAGAAGGAGCGAATTCTCCGTATGCTTCGTCTATGACCGTTATAGCACTGTTCTCGTAAACTACTTTTTGTATAAATTGGAGAGGCATTTGCTTCCCTGTAGGATTATTAGGCGAATCAATAAGAACGAGGCTCGGTTTTTCTCTTTGCATAGTGTCAAAGAAAAGGTTTTCATTAAAAGAACACAACCCATCAGCCATATCTATAGGAATTGTTATATGCCGAGCATGAAAAACCTTACAAAGATGGGCATATTCGGAAAAAGACGGTGAGAAAGTAAGGACTGTAGCACCTGGCTGTACATATGCGGTGAAAAGAAGGCATAAAACTTCATCTCCACCGTTCCCTAAAACAAAGAATTTGTTCGGGAAATGAAGTAATGAACTTAGTGCATCCTTTATATCTTTATATCCAGAATCTGGATAGCGATTCCACTCCACTTCACGAAGCGCGGAAAGAACATTTTCTTTGATAGAAGAGGGCAACAAAAATGGGTTTTCATTTTTATCCAGACGAACCATGTCCTCAATACGAAACATAAAAATCTCCTTTCCCCTTCGGGACTTCAGCTAATTAAAGAATGAAAATTAATAAATGCAGTCTATCATTCACTGTAAAAGCTGTCAACTGGAATAAAAGAAAGTTGTGGCAAAACAGCTATAAATTTGTTTGGGGGGGAGAAATAGTATGTTTCCCTATCCGTTAATACAAAGCATAAAAGAGAGTACATGTTTTTTTTGTTTTAGTGTAATATAGATCCATATTACATTACAAAGAATCGAATAAATATACTGCGGAGGGAGACAGTGGAGGAGACTATTAAGGTATCTATTAAAGATTTAGAGAAGTGGAGAGGAATAATTGTCGAAGATGTAATGAGCCGGGATAAGGCAATTCTTATCCCACAGGGAACTGACGTGCAATCTCTTTTTGTCAAGCATTCAGATATTATCAGAGATCTTAAACGGCATCATATAGAATGGGTGTGGATTCGTCCTCAACATTTATTGGAGGGCGTTGCTTTTGAGTCTTTTTCTCATATATTTCCCGAATTAGATCCTCCATTGCTAGTCATCAGTCCACGATTTGCAGAAGTTATATCCTATCAATTTGAAGTTTTTTGTAAAAACATACAGAATAAGCGGGTTCGTCGCGAAGGCATCCGCTCTTTCTTATATGCAGGGAATCTATTACAAGATGAAGTTTGTCAGGCTTCTTCCATTCCTCTCTCCCTTTTCCAAAGCGATGATAAAGAAGAGAAAAAATATTTTATACACTCTATTAATGTAGCTTTATTGAGCGGTTTTATAGTGAAGCAACTATTTCCTCACTGGAAGGACACTATCAAGAAGGCTATTATTGCTGGCTTATTGCATGATATTGGAAAAACTTTATTAGCGCTTCCCTCAGAAGAACAAGAAAAACATACAGTCCTTGGAGAAGCCCTGATAAGAGAGGGAGGAGTTGAGGACGAGGATATTTTAGAAGGAGTACGTTATCACCATGAGAGGTGGGATGGAAGGGGCTCTTGCGGACTAAAAGAGGAAGAAATTCCTTTAATGGGAAGGATTGTTGCTGTAGCTAACTCTTTTGATTCCCTATCCCAACAAAATATTACTACCAGCTCACAGCGGCTCTCTTTCGTGATAACGAATGCTGGAGTTCGTTTTGATCCTTTTATAGTGCAGGTTCTCTTATCTACGCTAGGACTTTATCCGCCAGGAAGTGTAGTAGAGCTCTCTGATCATAGAAAAGCTGTGGTTATTGAAACCCGTTTCCGGAATATTTTACAACCTCGAGTGTATATTTCTGAAGAGGAAGGGGCATCTTCAAAGGAAGGAAAGGTTCTTGATTTAGAACGTGTCCCTTCTTTATTCATTCGAAAAGTATGTACTGACGTTATCAAGAAACCAATAGAAAATTTATCCGATAAGGTTGTTATTGCACCTCGGAAAGGATACATCTATGAAAAATATACAGGGTAACGGAAAACGAACTTTGACTGCTCTTTGCATCCTAGACTAATATGCGGTATCCTTACTCTGATCCGTTAACAAGCTCTGAACTTTTAGGAGGTACGAAATGAATGAGTCAGGTAATTGATACAAGTGATTTTTATTCTGGAATAAAAGTAAGGTGGCAAGATGGCATTTGGGAAGTAGTAGAGTATCAGCACCATAAGATGGGGCGTGGAGGGGCTGTGGTCCGAACCAAGCTTAAGAATGTCGAGACAGGCTCCATCGTTGACACTACTTTCCGTTCCGGAGAAAAATTTGAAAGAATTATCTATGACGAAAAGCCAGCTCAGTTCCTATATCAAGAAGGGGACAATTACGTTTTTATGGATATGGCTTCTTATGATCAGCTTTATATCCCTAAAGATGTACTTGGAGATGTGGCCAATTACCTCACTGACAATCTTGAGGCGCAGCTTGAGATGTTTGAAGGACGAATTATGGGTGTGGAGTTGCCTAAGAGCGTAGAGCTGAAAGTCATAGATACTCCCCCTGGATTTAAAGGTGACACTGTTTCTGGAGGAGGCAAACCGGCAACTCTTGAGACAGGCATCACTGTTACAGTTCCTATTTTTGTGGAAGTAGGAGATACAGTTGTTGTCGATACCCGCAGTGGCGAATATCTTGAGCGGGCTAAAAAATAGAAAATAGGGGAGGGCGGGCCATGAGTGCTAAAGAGAAAATAGCATTTCTGAAAGGGTTGTTGGCTGGTCTCAATATGAAAGATGAGACAACAGTGAAAGCTTTTCAAGCTGTGACGGAGGCTTTAGATGCTCTAGCTGAGGAAATAGAAGAGCATGGAGATCTTATTGAAGAGCAGCAGGATTTATATGAAGAGCTTGCTGATGATTGGGCCCTGCTCGATGAAGATCTTGATAAACTAGAGCGCTCTTTTGCGGAGCTTGTAGGGGAAGACTTTGAAGGTAGCGAGGAAGAGGAAGAAAGCGATTTCGATGAAACGTATGAATCGGTGTCTTGCCCTAAATGCGGCCATGTTTTTTACTACCAACCAGAAATGTATGAAGAAGACGAGCCCCTTCAGTGTCCAAACTGTGGGGAGTCTTTTGCTTTACCGGCAGAAGAATAAAACCGGATAGGGGGTTACGGGATGGATAACATTCGTGAAGACCTGGATTTTGAATCTCAGGAGAGGAATACTGAACAGGAAGAAATTCCAATGGAAGAACAAGGAATGGTAGAGGAACGAACTGTTCAGGGGAATGTTCACATCTCGGAAGAGGTTATTACTGAACTTGCAAAAAAGACTTTAACTATCATCCCAGGTGTGCAACCGGCAAGCCCCGGCCTTGTTTCAAAACTTGGTTTAGTAGGGCGAAAATCCATGGATGGGGTCAAGGTGTCGGTAGAAGAAAACGTTACGCCACCAACAATTACTGTGGATGTTTTTGTTTTAGTGAAATATGGTCTTCGCATTCCAGATGTAGCGTGGGATGTACAGGAGTCTATTAAAAACAATCTTGAGCAATATACGGGATATTTTGTGAAAGCTGTTAATATTAATGTGCAGGGAGTTTTTTTTGACGACCGTACCTCTCAACAAAATCAGCCCGGGCAAATATCTCCTGATCTTGAACATACTGTCGAAGGTCATGAGGTTAAAACCGAGCCTGGCGAAGAAGCTGATTTGAAATAAGCTTGATAGCATATATGTACGACAGGCCGGCTAAAAAGCCGGCCTGTCGTATCCTGGGGGTGGTGAGACGTGTATCTTTACTGGAAAAATACAACTCTTGGAAGTATCAATTTTTCCAAGGAGGGGGTTTCTGCTTTTATTAATGCAATGCTTTTGCCTTCTTATACGTGCAAAGAAGTGGCTCTTTCCAGAAGCGAAAGTTCTCTTTATATTGTATTATCCATGCCTCATCCCCATAATGTTCTTGAAGTTAAAATGCTGGAAGATAAGCTTTCAGACGCTCTCTCTGCTATGGGGTTAGGTGTCCATATTTCATGGACAGAAGAAAAGAAAGAGGCTGTTCGAAAAGAGCTTCCCGTTCAACTTCAGAAACCTTGGTTTTGGGCTGCTTGCGCCGCAGGAGTAACGGCTCTTGTCCATTTGCGTATTCGAGGCATCCTCTGGACGGCCGCAGTTGGTATCCTTACTTATTTAGTGGCTCAATATGCCCTTTCTAATAATGGTCAAAAAGCGATACGTGGTTTTATACAATATATTCGAGAGATCATCAGGAGGTAAATGTTGAGTAGAAACATCCTTCCCCAAAAAAGGCGCAGATCGCGAGAGATCGCTCTGCAGGTTTTATATGCTCTTGATATTCGTAATTGTGACTCAGTAGATCAGATTCTTGATTTTTATCCCGGGGACGATGAGGAACCGGATGTAGTATCTTATGCAACTGTTTTAGTAAAAGGAGTCTGGGATTCTCGTTTTGAAATCGACACTCTTATCAGAGAACATGTGGTAGGTTGGCGGCCTGAACGTATGGTGGCTGTTGATAGGGCTGCTCTTCGTCTAGCCATTTTCGAGGGCATTATAAAGCAGATGATACCTATCCCCGTGGCTATCTCCGAAGCTGTAGAATTGGCGAAAGCTTTTGGAACAGAAGAATCTGGACGATTTGTAAACGGAGTCTTAGGAAGAATCGTTCGAGCACTTTCTCTAGCAGAAAAGGATGAAAATCATGTCGGGGATGACTCTCCCCACTCTCACAGTTGACGAACTTACTTCTCGCATACAGGCCCTTTTTTATGCTGATGCAGTTCTTCAAAATCTTGTAGTAGTAGGTGAAATAGCTGAGATTACAAGACATACGAGTGGCCATGTATACTTCACTCTCACTGGGGATGAAGGGCGTCTTTCATGTGTTTTATTCAAATCTGATGCTGCTCGTGTCCCGTCATGGCCTAAAAAAGGGGATGAAGTCTTAGCTGAAGGTCGTATCGGTTTGTATCCGCCCCGTGGAACATATCAACTTTATGTGCGTCGTTTAACACCTCTTGGGGTAGGAGCTGCTGCTCGAGCTAAAGAAGAGCTTCGTTTACGCTTAGAAAAGGAAGGTCTCTTTGACCTGCGGCTGAAGAGGAAACTGCCTGACATTCCAAAGAAAGTAGCGGTTATAACTTCAGCTACAGGGGCTGCTATCCGAGATGTATTAAAAGTATCACATAATCGTTTCCCTCAGTGTGACATTATAATTTTACCCTGCCTTGTTCAAGGATACGATGCTCCTGTAGACATTTGTACGGCTTTCAGCCGAGTCCGCACTCTTAATTCCATAGATGCAGTGATGCTTGTACGCGGTGGAGGGAGTCGAGAGGATCTTAATCCTTTTGATGACGAGAGGGTTGTGCGGGCCATTCGAAGCTGTCCCTTCCCTGTTGTAACAGGAGTGGGGCATGAGATCGATATGACATTGTCGGATCTTGCCGCTGATGTAGCTGCTTCTACGCCATCTGCAGCTGCAGAGCGACTTTTTCCTGATAAAATAGACCTTCTCCGTAGAGTAGAATATCTTTCTTCTTCGTTGCTTGGTGCCGTGAGAAACGATGTTAGAAATTCACAAAGAAACCTGAATCTTTCTCAAGATGCGCTCACGGGAATTATGCACACATTAGTTCGAAAGAATGAAAAAGAGCTCTTTGATATTCGGAAAGACATGCTTCGACTCGTTTCCGCCCGTTTTCAGGAAAACAAGAAAGCCTTAATAGCAGCGATAGGGGCTCTTAATGCCCTTTCACCTCTCTCTATCCTTTCGCGCGGTTTTATTAGCTGTACGAGAGAAGATGGCACAGTGGTCAGTTCGGTGAAACTTTTACACCCTGAGGACAAGTTGGCTCTTTCTTTTATTGATGGGCGAGCACTGGTTCGAATCGAAGAAGTGCAAAGTTCATAGGAGGAGAGGTAGATGGCGTTGCCTTCACCAGTTTCTTGGGATGCAGAGAAAAACAGGCTCAAAATTCTAGATCAAAGACAGCTTCCATGGAAGGTGTCTTTTCTCTTTTGTAGTTCGTATCTAGATGTCGCCGAAGCCATAGAGACTTTAGCTGTTCGTGGAGCGCCGGCTATAGGAGTTACAGCTGCATATGGAGTGGCCCTGTCTGCCCTACATGGGGAGAAAAAAAGCGTAGATTTGGCGTTGAAAAGACTTGCTTCCACCAGGCCTACGGCTGTTAACCTTTTTGGGGCACTTCATAGAATGAAAAAACGAGCGGCAACGTTAGGTAGCAAGGTTTTGTTTACAGGACTTCTAGAAGAAGCCCATAAAATTTTAGAAGAGGATTTAAAGGCGAATCGACAGATGGGCGAATTGGGGCAAACCTTATTCCCTCAAAAATCTATAGTTTTAACCCATTGTAACGCTGGGGCTTTAGCAACTGCTGGATATGGCACTGCACTTGGAGTTCTGCGAGCTGCTCGGGAACATGGGAAAGAGATCAAGGTTTTTGTAGACGAAACTCGGCCAGTTTTTCAGGGAGCCAGGCTAACAGCGTGGGAGCTCCTTCAAGATGGTTTCGATGTTACTGTAATTTGCGATAATATGGCGGGGGCATTAATGCAAAAAAACGCCATTACTTCTGTTATTGTGGGGGCCGACCGGATTGCTGCCAATGGAGACACAGCGAACAAAATAGGTACCTATAGTCTTGCTATTTTAGCCCATTACCATCAAATCCCTTTTTATGTTGCAGCTCCTACAACAACCATTGATTACTCTGCGAAGGCTGGCTCTCATATTTGTATAGAGGAGAGGGATGGTACTGAAGTTCGAACTTCTTTGGGGAGTCCCCTTATTCCAGATTCTTTTCCTGTTTGGAATCCCGCTTTCGATATAACCCCTTCGCAGCTCATTTGCGCTATTATCACTGAAAAAGGCGTGGTATTCCCGCCTTTTATTGAAAATTTGGCGAAGCTATAACAATCAGTTCTTATCCAAGGAGGAGTATTCTTATGAAGGATCGCATTGCGAACATATCATTGGCTCCAAGTGGCTATAAAAAAATCCGGTGGGCGTGGCATTTTATGCCGGTTCTCAATGCTTTATCGGAGGAATTTTCTTCTACTCAGCCTTTTCAGGGGATGACTCTTGCTGCGTGCTTACATCTTGAAGCCAAAACGGCATGTTTGCTCCTTACCCTTAAAAAACTTGGAGCTGAAGTATGGACTGCTGGAAGTAATCCTCTTTCCACTCAAGACGATATTTGTGCCGCCTTAGTTTCTGAAGGGATCCATGTTTTTAGCCATCATGGAATGACGGAGAAAGAATATACAGAAAATTTAAGAGATGTTCTTACGTCTCGCCCTCAAATTCTTATCGATGATGGTGCGGATCTAACTGCTATCCTTCACGCGGAATTTTCTCATCTTGTATCAAGCGTTCGAGGAGGAGCAGAGGAAACTACCACAGGGGTCAAAAGACTTAAAGCCATGGAAAGGGAAGGCCTTTTAAAGATCCCTTTTCTTGCTGTAAATGACGCATATAGCAAATTCCTTTTCGATAATCGCTACGGCACTGGACAATCGGTGCTCGATGGCCTTATGCGAACTACGAACATGCTTATTGCTGGGAAAAAAGTGGTAGTTGCGGGGTATGGATGGTGTGGTCGAGGTGTGGCCATGCGAGCTCGCAGCATGGGAGCCACTGTGATTGTTGTGGAGACAGATCCTCACAGAGCCTTTGAAGCTCTCATGGATGGGCATCAAGTAATGGATATGAAGCAGGCAGCTCCTTTGGGGGATATTTTCTTAACTTTGACAGGAAATACTCGTGTGATTCGACGTGAACATTTTGAGCTCATGAAGAGTGGCGTGATTTTAGCAAATGCCGGGCACTTCGATGTGGAAATCTGTAAGGAAGATCTATTATCTCTAGCTTGTTCTGTAGAGTCGACACGAGATAATATCGAGACTTTTACTTTCCACGATGGTCGGAACGTTCATCTTCTTGGCGAGGGACGGCTTGTAAATTTAGCCTGTGCTGACGGTCATCCTATTGAAATTATGGATTTGAGTTTCGCATTGCAGTTGGAAGCTGCTCTGTACCTGGCTACGAATAGTATGAAGCCAGGTGTTTATGGAATACCTCTGGCTCTTGATCGTCGCGTTATGGAAGTTAAACTTGCGTCAATGAATATTTCGTTGGAGAGCCTTACTCCTGAACAGGAAAAATATATGAAGAGCTGGGAGGAATAATACATGGCCTGTCTCTTTAAAAATGTTTACGCCTATGACGGACAAATGTCTCATGCCTATCTCTGTGATGTACTCGTAGAAAAAGGCTATATCTCTCGAATAGAAGGAGCGGGAAGAATAGCAGAGGAACACTTTTCTCTTATAGATTGTGATGGCAAAAAAGCACTACTCCCAGGTTTTGTGAATGGGCATACTCATGCTGCAATGACTCTTCTTCGAGGGTTAGGGGAAGAAACGCCTTTGATGACATGGCTTAAAGAGCAGATTTGGCCTATTGAAGCCAAATTGACTCCAGAGCGAATCTATTGGGGGACAGCTATTGCCCTTTTGGAGATGGCCTCGTGTGGGGTTACTTGTTTTGCCGATATGTATTTTGAAATGGATCAAGTAGCTCAGGCGGCAGAGATGATGGGGATGAAATGCGGTCTTTCCAGAGGGCTTATTGGTGATGACCCGAAACGAATTGAGGAGAATCTAATCCTTATCGATGAATGGCATGGGAAAAACGGACTTATAACGGTTCAACTTGGCCCTCATTCTCCTTACACTGTTCCTATGGCCGCCATGAAGACTATTGCATCTTTGGCAATAGAACGGAACGTTCGAGTTCATACACACTTCCTGGAAACGGAGTGGGAGTTATCATATCTTGAAGACGAGCTTCATTGTCATCCTGTTGATTATTTAGAGAAAGTTGGTTTGCTTGAAACCCCTGGAACGATACTTGCTCACGGCGTGTGGTTCCCAGTAGAAGACATTTCGTCTCTTATTGGCACAAATGTGACTATCAGTCATAATCCAAATAGCAATTTAAAGCTTGGTAGCGGAATTATGCCTCTTCCCCAAATGCTCAATGCAGGGCTTCATGTTTCTTTAGGGACAGATGGGGCTGCCAGCAACAATAGGCTTGATATTTGGGAAGAAATGCGCCATGCCGCTTTGATCCATAAAGGAGTACATAAAGATCCTACCATCGTCAAAGCCAAGGAACTTTTAAACATGGCAACCCTTTGGGGTGCTCAGAGCCTTGGGTTTGGAAAAACAGGATTGATTCGGGAAGGCTGGGATGCGGATCTTGTTTTAATTGATCTCGATACCCCTCACTACCTTGGCTTTGACGAGGAGAATCTTCCCGTATATATTGTCTATGCGGGATCTTCAGCCGATGTGGAGGCGACCATGGTGAAGGGGCGATGGATATATTTTAATGGAGAATTCCCCTCAGTTGACAGGGAAGAAATATTATCTCAGGCTGCAGAGGCCCGTAAAAATTTGATTCGTAAGTAATGTGAAAGAAGGGGAGAATAAATGCACTGGAGAACAGGGAAAGAAATACGCTCTCTATTTGTTGACTTCTGGATATCGAAAGGGAGCAAACATTGCCCTAGCTTTTCATTAATACCGAATGATCCTACATTGCTTTTTACAATAGCTGGTATGGTCCCATTTAAGCCTTACTATTTAGGGATTGAGCAGCCAGATTTTACGCGAGCAGTAACTTCTCAGAAGTGTGTTCGAACAAATGATATAGAAAATGTAGGACGTACAGCACGACATCATACGTTCTTTGAAATGTTGGGGAATTTTAGTTGGGGAGATTATTTTAAGAGGGAAGCGATTACGTGGGCGTGGGAATTCCTCACTGATGTTATAGGCCTTGAACCTGAGCGTCTTTACGCTACCATCTACAAAGATGATGAGGAAGCTTACTCTGTCTGGAGGAATGAGGTCGGACTTCCAAACGAGAGAATCTATCGCTTCGATAAAGATGAAAATTTCTGGTTTATGGGCAATGTTGGGCCGTGTGGTCCTTGTTCTGAGATTATTTACGATCAGGGGCCGGACTTCTCTTGCGGAAAACCTACTTGTGCTGTGGGATGCAGCTGCGATAGATATTTGGAGATATGGAATCTTGTCTTCACCCAGTTTGATCTTCAGGAAGACGGAAGCCTCAAACCACTACCTAAGAAAAACATAGACACAGGGATGGGCTTAGAGCGACTCACGTCTGTCGTTCAAAGAGTGAGAACTGACTTTGAAACAGATTTATTTAAACCTTTAATTGATCATGCCTGTTCCATGACCGGCGTTACATATGGGGCTTCTCGTTCTGATGATCTTGCAGTGAGAGTCATAGCGGATCATGTACGTTCCGTTGCATTTATGATCGCTGATGGAATATTGCCCTCTAACGAGGGGCGTGGATATGTTTTGCGCCGCTTGATACGCAGAGCAGCTCGTTACGGGAAACTTCTCGGCTTGGATCGTCCCTTTTTACTTGATTTCCTGCCAGATGTCCTTCAGCTCATGGCGGATCCGTATAGAGAACTTGTGGACAACCGTCCAATGATTGAACAAATTGTAGCTATGGAAGAAAAACGTTTCGGGAAAACTTTACAGCAAGGTACTGAGTTGATAGATCAGGAAATTTCTTCTTTGAAAGGCCAAAGAGGGCACGAGCTTTCTGGTGCGGTGGCCTTTGAACTGTATGATACGTATGGTTTCCCTCTCGAATTGACAAAGGAAATCTGTGCAGAGAACGATGTTGATATTGATGAGAAGGGTTTCCAGGAAGAGATGGAGAAGCAGAGAGAACGTGCACGTGCCTCTAGCAAGCAAATAAGCAGTGAAATGAAGGGAGATGTTTATTCTCTCATAGCAGCGGATATAGGGCTTACAGCTTTTGAAGGATACACTCTATCTGAACAGGAGACAGAGGTTCAGGCCTTAATTAAAGACGGGCAACAGATACATACTCTTTCTGCTGGAGAACGTGGCGAAGTTGTTTTGAAAGCCACTCCCTTTTATGCAGAACGAGGAGGACAAATAGGAGATCAGGGTTTTTTGATTGCTCCTGGAATGAAAGCTCATGTTCTTGATACGACTGTCCAAACCGCTAATCTCATCGTTCACTCTGTGTCTGTTCTTGAAGGGGCTTTATCAAAAGGAGCTATAGTTAAAGCGTCAGTCAATAAAGAGCGCAGAGATGCAATTCGCAGGAATCACACGGCCACCCATCTCCTACACGAGGCTCTCTCAAGGGTATTAGGAAATCATGTTCGTCAGGCAGGCTCCTTAGTCAACGAACATTTTTTGCGTTTCGACTTTACTCATTTCGAACAGTTGTCAAGGGAACAAATAGATGAGGTAGAAGAAATTGTAAATAAGCGAATTCTCGATAATATCCCCCTTGAGTTTCTGGAAAGTAGTTTGGAAGAAGCGAGAACTATGGGTGCGAAGGCTCTTTTTGATGAGAAATATGGAGATGTTGTACGGGTTGTACGTATCCCAGATTTTTCGATGGAACTGTGTGGTGGCCTCCATGTAGATGCTACTGGTGATATTGGGTTGTTCAAAATTGTTCGAGAGGAAGGAATTGGAGCTGGGACTCGACGCATTACAGCCATAACAGGGATGGAAGCGCTGAAGAAATATCAACAGAATTTTAAAGTCTTGGATAGCCTTTCAAATATGTTGGCCCTTACAGATTCTTCCTTATTGGTGGAGCGGATAGATGGGATGCAAAATGACATTCGAAACCTTACACGGAAGATAGAAGAACTTCAATTGAACAATTTGGCTGCAACTATGGATACATCTGTTCGTTCCGAGAAATATCCTGACGGGACCACTCTTTCTACAGGGAGTTTTAAGAATGTTCCCATAGATATGCTACGGGAGTTAGGGGATCGTATTAAAGCTAAAACGAAGAAAGTTGTTATTGTTCTCTTTACAAAAACAGGAGAGGGCAGTATACAGCTTATAGCTATGGCTGATAATGAAGCTGTGGCTGGAGGCATACACTCTGGGAAGATTGTACGAGAAGCTGCTGGAATTCTTGGTGGCGGTGGCGGTGGAAAACCCTCTATGGCTCAAGCAGGAGGGAAAAACCCGGAAAAAATTGCCGAAGCTATTGATGCTGTTAAATCTCTAGTGAAGAAACAGTTGGAAGCTTGATAATGGAGCGCATTTTGGCTCTTGATATTGGAACCAAAAGGATAGGTGTTGCTGTATCCGATCCCCTGGGAATGTTTGCTCAGGGGATCGGTTATATTCCAGCAAAAAAAGAATGGCTGGAAGATCTCGATCGACACGTAGCTCACTTTAACCCAACTGTTATTTTAATAGGTTTGCCATTGCGTACCAATGGACGTTGCGGCCCAGAGGCAGAAAAGATTCAATGCATAGCCAAAGAAATTGCTGATAGATATGCTAATATTTCAATTCAGCTTTGGGATGAGCGTTTCACAACCACACTAGCTCAGCAGGCCTTGTTGGAAGGAGATGTCTCCCGCAGTAAAAGACGGGAAAAAGTAGATCAACTGGCAGCGGTACTTATTCTTCAGAATTATCTTGATTACAGGAGAGGTGTGTAATATTTGAAACTTCCTCCTAACGTAAAAATGACACCGATGCTTTCCCAATATGTGAAATGGAAAGGAAAATATCCAGATTGCCTCCTTTTTTTCCGAATGGGAGATTTTTATGAGATGTTTTTTGATGATGCTCATATAGCCTCAGAGGTTCTGGATATTACATTGACCAGTCGAGACCCTGAAAAGAGCATTCCTATGGCAGGAGTTCCCTACCATGCAGTGCATAATTATTTGGGACGGCTTATTAAAGCTGGATATAAGGTGGCCATTTGCGAACAGATGAGCGAGCCAGATGGGAAAACCCTTGTCGAGCGCGAAGTGATTCGCATCGTTACTCCCGGAACATATGTTCCAGAAGATGCGGGAGAGGAAGGACGACTCGCAGCTCTTTCCATCATAAATGATGACAGAGTGGCTCTGGCCATGCTTTTAGTAGATACAGGGCGTCTTGAAATGGGGACCCTCGCTACAGAAGAGGCTCTTTCTGTCCTTACCGCCTTTAATCCAGGAGAAGTGCTTATAGAAGATACGACACAGAAGGATGCCCTCCCACCAGAGCTTCAGGAATTCTTTTTACTGAAGCGTTCTCGTGAACATTTCGTACCAGAAAGTTCTACTCGATGGTTATGTCAAATGTTGAATGTTCCTTCTCTGAGTGCCTTTGGGGTTGATGATGGCTCTTCAGAATGTGGTTGCGCTGCTGCTGTGTTGCGTTACTTGGAAGAGACCCAATTCGGAGCTATTCATCATATTACGCGTCTTTTCCCTTTAAGAGAGCAAGCATATCTTTATCTTGACACCACATCTCAACGTAACTTGGAGTTGGTGGACAGTGATGGCCCTACGTTATACTCGGTGCTCAACAAATGTAAAAACCCTATGGGGCGCCGTTTGTTGAGGCAGTGGATTCTTCGCCCATTACTTGATGTCACAGAGATTCATAAGCGGCAAGAAGGGGTAGAGGAACTTTTACAAAATGCCACATTGCGTATTAATCTTCAGAAGACACTAAGTTTGTGCCGAGATATAGAGCGAGCGTCCTCTCGATTAAGTCTTGGAACGGGAGGGCCTCGAGATCTTGGAGCTATCCGAGACACACTTCAGCTTTTACCAGAAATACTTGAGCTGTGTATGAGCGGATCTCTTTCGTCATATGTTGAAAAGAATGAACAGTTATTAACACTCAGGACTCTTTTGTCCTCCTCTCTTAACGACGAGTTGCCACGAAGCCTTCAAAGCGGTGGCGTCATTCGTTACGGATATAATGAGGAGCTTGATTCTTGGCGGGACGTGAAAGATCATGCTGATGAATGGTTAGGAAAATATGTGGAGAGAGAAAGAGAAAAGACAGGCATTCCGAAACTAAAAGTAGGAAGCAACAAGGTTTTTGGTTATTATCTGGAAGTAACTCGAAGTAACGCAGACAAAGTCCCTGAAAACTATATACGCAAACAAACTCTTGTTTCTGCTGAGCGTTTTATAACTACAGAACTCAAAGAATTTGAGGAAAAAATGGTGGTTTCCGAGCAGAAAATAGTAGATATAGAGGGTGTCCTTTATAAGGAACTCGTGAAAAAGACTTTAACTCATATCATGGAAATACAAGATGCCGCCGCCATGATAGCGCAACTCGACGTTTTAGCATCGTTGGCTCAGGTTGCTTGGGAGCGAAATTATATTCGTCCAGATCTTGACGAAAGTCTTGAGATACATATAGCAGGAGGGCGTCACCCCGTTATAGAAGCTACTTTTTTGGATCAGCCTTTCGTGCCTAATGATGTAGACCTTGATGGAGAGGGCATTCGGATCGCTCTTATTACAGGGCCTAACATGGCGGGGAAATCCACATATCTTCGTATGGCAGCTCTTCTTGTTATTATGGCTCAAATGGGATCTTTTATTCCTGCATCCTCTGCAAAAGTGGGAGTTGTAGACCGAGTTTTTACTCGGATCGGAGCTCGAGATGAGTTGGCTCGCGGAAACAGTACTTTTATGGTGGAAATGATCGAGACAGCTAATATTCTCCATAACGTAACAGATAGAAGCTTAGTGGTGCTTGATGAGGTTGGGCGAGGCACATCTACTTACGATGGAATGAGTATTGCATGGGCTGTTCTTGAATATCTTCACAATGATTGTAATGCACGCCCAAAAGTTTTTTTTGCTACACATTATCATGAGTTAGTGGATTTGGAGAAAAAACTATCTGGGTTGAAAAACTATAGTATGGCAGTTCATGAAGGAGGGGAAGGGATTACTTTCCTCCATAAAATAGTTGAGGGACCAGCTGATCGTTCCTATGGGATAGAAGTGGCTCGCTTGGCAGGTATCCCTTCTACAGTTTTAAAGAGGGCTTTCCATCTCCTCGAAACTTTTGAAAAGACGGAAGAGATGAAACCTCTTCCTCTGGTGAATGAACCGAGTCATCAGATAAGCCTTTTTCCTGTAACCAGTCAGGCTATAATTGAAGAACTAGCTACGATTAATCCAGATAAAACGACGCCTTTCAGAGCTTTAGAGCTCTTATATAAGATTACAGATCGCTGTCGAGAGGAGCTTCGAAAAAATGGGGATTTGTAAACTCTCAAAAGAGATAGCTCTCAAAATAGCTGCGGGAGAGGTTGTAGAGCGCCCAGTATCTGTTGTAAAAGAAGCTATAGAAAACTCTTTGGATGCTGAGGCCTCCCGCATTCTTATAACTCTTATGGAAGGTGGAAAAACATCTATCGTAGTAGAAGACGATGGGGTAGGAATTACCTGGGAAGACATGCCTTTGCTCCTTACTCGATATGCGACAAGTAAAATCTCCTCCCTTGAGGATCTCTCTCATATAGGTACCTTAGGATACAGAGGTGAAGCTTTGGCAAGTATTGCTTCCGTCAGTTGTATAGATATTCGGAGCAAGGTAAGGGGCGCTGAAATTGGTGGGCTTCTTCAGGCAGAAGGGGGTACTATTACATGCTTGGATCAGCTCCCATGGAAAGAAGGAACGCGGGTTCAAGTCGAGAACCTTTTCTTTAACTTTCCTGCCCGTAAGAAGTTTCTGCGGAGCAGTTTGGCGGAACTTAAGAGAATCTCCACGGTGGTGCGAGATTATGCTGTCGCGTATCCTAGCGTTTCCTTTTCACTTTACCATAAAGGAAATAAAACATTTGAATCTCTGGGAAATGGCGAGCGTATTAAAGTTTTACAATCTCTTTGGGGGCTAGCTCCCGAGATACGGTCTACTGTAGTGCAATGTGGTTCTGTTTCTCTGGAGTGTTGGTGGCAACCAACTCCAGGTCGGCAGCGTAATTCCATTACTACCTTTGTCAACGGAAGAAGTGTTTCTGACCCCCTTATCAAAGGAGCAGCTTCAGTAGCTTGCAAGGACTTATCAGGGAACTGGATGCTCTTTTTTTCTCTGCCAGCCGATTTAGTGGATGTGAATATTCACCCTGCCAAAGCAGAGATACGGTTCCGGTATCCTTCCGAGATTTTTGAAGTGGTAAAGGCCGCTGGTCAGGATTTGCAAAGCAGAGCTACAAAACTTTTTGTGTTCCCTGATCATCCAGCCATGCTAGGGGAAGACAATAAAAGAGACGTTCCTTTGCCGCACTCTTACACTCCCTGTATGTTAGCGCCTGATAATTTTTTTACACGAGTTTCTTCTCCAGGTGACATTCTAAAAATAAAAACAGGAAGCGATTCCTCTATTTCTTCTTTAAGTAGTGACGATGTGGAAACGGAAAGAAAATTTCTTGACGATTTTTCTTCCAGATCGCAGGTTCGATTTATATCTCAAATGGCATCAGGATATCTTCTTTTTGAGCATAACGGGGCTTTAACTCTTATGGACCCCCATGCAGCTCATGAACGAGTGAAATATGAGGAAATAGTACGCCAGATAGCAGAGCATGGAGTTGTTTCTCAAAAATTGGCACCTTCTCTCCCTATCCCTCCCTCTCTTGCTACAGATGCAACAGAGTATTTAGATAAATTGAGAGAAGCAGGTTTTTCTTTTGAGACGGAGAATGGACAGCTTTTACTTTCATCAGCTCCCGATCTCCAAATAGAAGGAGGAAGCGGCCCTTTATTTCTTTTGAGAACAGCTATATTGATGTGGCAAGAGACAGGATCTCGATCGATTGATGACGTTCTTTGGAGGAAATGGGCTACGGCAGCCTGTAAAAAAGCAGTTAAAATTACAACCCGATGCTCGCCCCAAGAAGCACTTCATCTTTGGGCATCTCTTCATTTATGTTCAAATCCAGCTGTGTGTCCTCATGGTCGCCCTACTACTTTAACGCTAGAAGAACTACAGATCGAACAATATTTTGGGAGGGAAAAATAATGAATATCCCCCATCAGCTTATTGCTATTATAGGCCCTACTGCAGTAGGAAAAACTCAACTGAGTCTCTATTTGGCGGAGAGGCTTAATGCTGAAATTATCTCTGTAGACTCAAGGCAAGTTTATCGTTATATGGATGTTGGAACTGACAAGGTATCTCCTGAAATTCAACGTCACATCTTACATCATCTTTTAAATGTGGTAGATCCTGACGAAATTTTTTCGGCAGCTGATTTTGTTGAAAGAAGCATGTCTTGCATAAAACGTATCGCAACAAGAGGGCACGTGCCTTTATTTGTAGGGGGGACCCCTTTCTATTATCAGGCACTTTTCGAGGGAGTGTTAACGCAGGATCTTCCTCGTGATAGAGACGTGACTGATGAGCTTGAGATGTTTGCGCAGCAGCAAGGCAATAGCGCTCTCCATGCTAAGTTAGCCGATGTAGACCCGGTCAGAGCGTCACAGCTTCATGAAAATGATGTGCGTAGGGTAAGCAGAGCTCTTGAAATTTATACTCTTACAGGAAAAACTGCTACATGGTGGTACTCTCAGGGGAAGGAACGAGGCGCTCAATTTTGCCCCCTCTATATCGGATTGAATAGGCCTAGGCCTTTATTGTTTCAGACAATAGAAAAACGTGTTCGTGAACAATTTTCTACTGGATTTGTCGAAGAGGTAGAATGGCTGCTTGCTCATGGTTTTGATGAACGTTTCCCATCTATGCAAGGTTTTGGTTATAAAGAAATTGTTGAATATCTTAGAGGTTCCATTACGAAGGAAGAGGCAATAGAGGGAGACATTAGCGCCACTAAAAAATTTTCCAGAAGGCAGATGACATGGTTCAAGAAGTTTTCCCCAACTCTGTGGTATGATATCTCAGATAGAAACATAGAATCTCTATCAAGCGAGGTTTATGATGCTTGCTTAAGGCATCTTGAAAGGGGCAACGAAATCTGAGTCGTGTTATTATAGCAAACCCGACGGGGTTTTGTTTTGGTGTACGAAGGGCTATAGAAGCATTGGAAGACATTCTAACAAAAAGAGGCTTAGTATACTGTATTGGTATGCCCATACATAATCCCCAAGAAGTAGACCGTTTAGTCCGAAAGGGGCTTGTCGTTGTTGATTCTCCTGAGTTAGTTCCACCCTCGTCTCAAGTTTTCGTTAGAGCTCACGGTATATCTCCTACCCTTTTTTCGGTTCTAAAACAGCGGAGTACATGCGTTATTGACGGAACATGCCCTTTTGTAAAAAAAGCCCAGGAACGCGCCAAACATTTGGCAGAAAGTGGCTATTTGGTCTGTATTGTCGGAGATGCGAGTCATCCGGAAGTAAAGGCCTTGCTAGGAACGGTAGGAGGGCATGCGATTGTTGTTCGAAATATAAACCAGGCAAAAGATATTGGTAAAATTTCTAAATTAGGGGTAATATCACAAACGACACAAGATGAAAAAGATTTTTCCTCTATAGTGGCAGAGCTAACACTTCATACAAAAGACATGCGAATATATAATACGATTTGTAATGCCACGCGGGCTCGACAGAATGCAACACGGGAACTAGCAAAAGTAGTGGAAGGTATTATTGTAATTGGTGGAAGAAATAGTGCCAATACTGGTAAACTTTACGATATTGCCAAATCTACGGGGGTTGACGTCGTCTGGATAGAGCACGCCCAAGAGTTGGATAGGGGGTGGTTATCGGGAAAGGCCCGAATAGGAATAGCTGCTGGAGCCAGTACTCCGGATTGGCTAATTCATCAACTGAAACAAACTATGGCGATCACGTAGGAGTCAAGGGGGATGGAAGGTTATGGTAGAAGAAATGATTAATAATGAGTTTGAAGGAACTGAAAATCTTGAGAGCATGGAGACCATGCTTAAAAATTATGAAGTTGAGGAAATCCACAAAGGTAAGGTCGTAACCGGAACTATTGTGGGAGCCACGGATGATGGGTGGCTTGTGGATGTAGGATATAAATGTGAAGGTTTTCTTCCCAGAAGAGAATGGTCACATAAAATTTTGGTGGAAGAAGAAGATGAGCCTTCTGTAAATGATGAAGTACAGGTGCAGGTCATTAACGTTCGCCACGGCGAAGATGCACAGCTTCTAGTAAGTAGATGGCGCTGTGAGTTCGACAGCAGATGGGCAGAATTGGAGAACTACCTTTCCTCCCATGAACTCATTACAGTGAGAGGGCTCCGCAAGGTTAAAGGTGGCCTTATGGTAAATTGCTTTAACCTTGAGGGCTTTATTCCTATCTCTCACCTTGCTGAAGAAGGTCGAGGCGTAAATCCCGGCCGTTTTGTTGGTGAAGTTTTTGATGTGAAATTGCTGGAAAAAGATCGCCGTAAACGGAGACTCGTCCTTTCCAGACGTCTTCTTGTGGAAAAAGAAGTAGAAGAAGAAAGAGAGAAGTTCTATGCTTCAGTAGCAGAAGGGGACATCCTGGAAGGGAAAGTAAGTAGTATTACTTCTTTCGGCGTATTTGTCAATCTTGGCCCTATCGACGGTCTCGTACATATTAGTGAGCTTTCTTGGAAGCGGAATATAAAGCCCAAAGAAGTAGCTAAAAAAGGAGACACAGTGAAGGCCAAAGTCATTGGCATAGATAAAGAAAACAATCGCATTTCTCTCAGTATCAAACAAACTCAGCCAGACCCTTGGACTCTTGTTGAGGAGAACTGGAAGTCAGGAGATAGGGCTAAAGGTCTTGTAACCAATGTTACGAACTTCGGCGTTTTCGTAGAAGTAGAGCCTGGCATAGAGGGTCTCATTCATATTGGCGATCTGAGTTGGGCTCGCATTAAGCATCCGAGAGAAGTTCTGAAAAAAGGGCAGGAAGTAGAAGTTATAGTCCTAGAGGTTGATGCTGAGAAGAAACGCATGAGCCTTGGATACAAGCAGCTCCATGACCCTTGGGCTGGAATAGAAGACCGCTATTCTAAAGGACAGGATCTTACTGTTAAAGTTGTACGGCTTGCAGATTTCGGGGCTTTTGTTGAGGTTGAAGAGGGAGTAGAGGGACTTATTCATATCTCCCAACTCAGCACAAAACGAGTAGACAAGCCTGAAGATGTTTTATCTGAGGGAGAAGAAATTCTCGCTAGGGTCATTGAAATTAACCCCGCAGAGCGACGAATGAGATTAAGCATCAGCGCTCTTTACGAAGAAGAGATCCGCAAGCAGCGAGAAGAGGAAAGGAAGAAGAAACAATCTCAGAAAGAAGAAGAGCACAAACACAAACAGCAAACCTTCCATGAAGAAGAACCCTCCATTACGATAGGGGATGTACTTAAAGATATTCTCAACAAATAAGAAGTTCAGGGGCTGCTCTTCATGCAGCCCCTTTTCATAAGAATGCATAAACATAAATAAGAGGGGCGAAATTTATGGGAACGCTGCAAATTAGAAAATACCCTGACCCAATTCTTCGGCGTGAGACTGAACCTGTAGAAGAGTATGGGCCAGATTTAGTAGAACTTATAAACGAAATGAAAACTATTATGTTAGAAGAGGATGGGGTCGGCCTAGCCGGTCCACAGGTGGGGCTTCCCAAAAAAATAGCTGTTGTTTTTTACGAGGGTACGCTCTATGTTTTGATTAACCCTGTTCTTATTTCTAGTGAGGGCGAACAAGCAGGAGAAGAAGGATGTCTCAGCTTCCCTGGCATATATGGAAATGTGGTGCGCCCACGCAATGTTGTGGTCGAAGCCCATGACGAGAAGGGCATTAAGCGCACGTTAGAAGCGGACGGATTTTTAGCGAGAGCTTTTCTTCATGAGATGGATCATCTAGAAGGAAAGCTTCTCATTGATCACTTTTCCCCTCTTAAAAAAAATATTATTCGTAAAAGAATGCGACAACTGGAAAGGGATGAAAGGCAACGATGATCTCTTGGTTTATTGGGGCCGGTTCTTTCGCAGCTCTTTGTCTTCGTCATTTAACTACAGACTATGGTATGGCTTTCGATAAGATTATTACAAGTGAGCCAACACGGGGAGGACGAGGAATGAAAGAAAGACCATCTCTTGTGGAAGAGGTAGCCAAGGAACTAGGATTTCCAGTCTGTAGAACAGGAAAATTATCGCAAGATAACGGCTTAAAGGAAGCTTTGCTCACATCTATGCCAGATATAATTGTGGTAGTTGATTTTGGGCAGAAAGTTCTTGATCCTTTCCTTAGTGTTCCTCGTTGGGGTTGTTTAAATATTCATCCTTCCTTGTTGCCTCAATATAGAGGTGCCGCTCCAGTTCAACGTGCAATTATGGATGGATGTCAAGAAACAGGGGTTTCGGTCTTTAGACTTGTCGAGGAAATGGACGCCGGTCCAATCTTGGGACAAAAACGTATTCCTATCGATTCTCATATAACATCTGGGGAGCTTTTCCAGATTTTAGCCAAAGAAGGTGGCAATTTACTGAAAGTAGTTGTAAAATCATGTATCGATGGGAATAGTGAGGTAAGAGAACAAAATTCTAAATTAGCCTCCTATGCACCGAAAATAGAGAAAAGAGAGACTTATCTTGATTGGAATCAAAAAGCAGCACATTTTCATAACCTAGTCCGAGCCTTAAATCCCCAGCCTGGTGCATATGTGCTTGTTAAAGGGCGGCGGCTCAAAATATGGAAGACAGCTTTAGGCGATACTTTCTCTGGTTCCCCTGGGGAAGTGGTTGGCTTCCATGATGAGTTCCCAGAGATAGGGGTGAACGAGGGTTCTGTTCTTCTTCTTGAAGTCCAACCGGAAGGGCGACGTGTCCAGTCAGGAGCAGAGTGGAGTAGGGGTATCCATCTCAAGAAAGGGGACTATTTAGATGGCTAGTCACGAAGAGGTTCTAGCACGTCTTGTTGAGCGCTACGATTGGCCAAAAGCGGTAGCTGTGACAGGAGCCCTTGGTTCTGGAAAAACAGAGTGGGTACTTAATTTAGCGGTGGGACTTCAGGCTGCTGGAGATAAAGTCACGATTGCCGACATTGACATCATTAATCCGTATTTTTGTATCCGCCAAGTGTCTGAAACTCTCGAAAGTAAAGGCCTTTCTGTAATTACTATCCCTGATCAGGGAAAATGGTTAGATATGTCTCTTGTCACTCCTAAAGTTGATTGGGCCCTTCATGATGAAACAAGCCGTTTGCTTATGGATATAGGCGGAGATGCTGAAGGTGCTTTAGCTCTAAAACAATTCGAGCCTATCATAAAAAAAGTAGGCTATCGTTTAATTCTTGTAGTAAATTCTTTTCGTCCTCAGACCTCTACAATTTTTCGCATAAAGAAAATGATGGAAAAAATGGAAAATATTTGTGGCCTTGAAGTTAATGCCCTCATTTGTAATTCTCACCTTATGAAGGAAACGACAGTAGCAGATGCTGTAGAGGGTATTCAAACGGTAATTGAGGCTGGTCAAGCTTTGGAACTTCCCGTTCTATACGCAGGTGTGGATTCTACCCTTGCTTCGGCAGTGGAGAAAAAGTTGGATGATCTTTCTATCTCTGTTCCCATATGGCCTCTTTCCAGATATATGCTTCTCCCGTGGGAGGATGGCTATATGTGGTCAAGTAGAAAGTTAAATGAGGATAAATCCCATTCGTAGAAAACCAAACGTATTAAAAAGTGGAAGGGGTGTGTCTCGTAATGGCAAAGGGACGAATTCAGGTTCTTGAAGAGTATTGCAAAAGCTGTGGGCTTTGCGTAGCTGCCTGTCCCGTCAAAGTTCTCCGAATATCGGAGAAGATCAATAGTAAAGGGCACAGACCGGTGGAGCAGTTCAAAGAAGGGTGCATTGGATGCGCTATGTGTGCAACTACATGCCCTGATGCCGCGATCGAAGTTTATAAGATCGTTGAAGGCTAACGTTTTTCTGGAGGTGGAAAACTTATGGGACGAGTGCTAATGAAAGGAACTGAAGCCATAGCGGAAGCCGCTATTCAGGCTGGCTGTAAGTTCTTCTTTGGATATCCCATCACGCCGCAAAATGAGATTCCCGAATATATGTCTGCTCATCTTCCGGAAGTTGGCGGGACTTTTGTTCAGGCAGAGAGCGAAGTAGCAGCTATTTACATGATCATGGGTGGCGGTGCTACGGGACATAAAGTGATGACGACCTCTTCTAGCCCTGGTATCTCCCTTATGTCTGAAGGGCTAACATATATGGCTGGTTGTGAGATTCCGGCTGTTATAGTGAATGTTATGCGTGGTGGGCCTGGCTTGGGCGGAATCCTTCCTTCTCAAGCAGACTATCTTCAGGCCACAAAGGGCGGGGGTAATGGAGACTATAATTTGATCGTTCTAGCTCCCAGCACGTTGCAGGAAGCAGTAAACTTGACCCAATTAGCTTTTGAGCTATCACAGAGATACAGGAATCCTGTTATGATGCTTGCCGACGGCTTCATGGGGCAGATGATGGAAGCTGTGGAAATAAAGCCTTATACAGATAAGGATATTCCTGACAATACTACATGGGCTCTCGGATATATGGAGGAGCGAAAAGGGCAAAAAAGTGCCCTGAAGAGTTTATATCTCTCTCCTGAGGCTCTGGAAGATCACAACATCAATCTTCAGAAAAAATATGCACTCATCAAAGAACGAGAAGTTCGTTGTGAATCTTACCTAACAGAAGACGCCGAACTTGTTATAGCTGCCTATGGAACTACTGCCCGTATTTCTCGCTCTGTTATTAATAATCTTCGTCAAGAGGGGCATAAAGTAGGACTGATTCGTCCTATTACCCTTTGGCCATATCCCTACGCAGAGTTTAAAAAACTGCCTGGATCTGTCAAGCACATTTTGGTAACAGAAATGAACTGCGGTCAGATGATAGATGATGTCAAAGTCGCAACAGAGAGTAAAATACCTGTGTCTTTCTATGGTCGAACAGGTGGCATGTCGCCCTCTGTTAAGGAAATTGAGACTCAGTGCAGGAAATTACTCGGTCTGGAGTAGGGAGGGATATGTAATGAAAGAAGTTAAAGTGTATGAACGCCCCAAAACATGGATGCCTGAGGTTCATACTCACTATTGCCCTGGCTGCGGACATGGAATAGCTCACCGTCTTATATGTGAGGTTATAGATGAACTTGGTATTCAGCAGGATGTTATTGGAGTAGCGCCAGTAGGCTGTGCTGCCATGATGTACGATTACTTTGATACTGATTTTTGTGAGGCAGCCCACGGTCGTGCACCAGCAGTCGCTACAGGATTGAAACGAGTGCGTCCCGATAAAACAGTTTTTACCTATCAGGGAGATGGGGATTTAGCCTCTATCGGTACAGCTGAAATAGTACATGCTGCAAATCGGTCTGAGAATATCACAGTGATATTCATAAATAACGCCATCTACGGCATGACCGGTGGACAAATGGCACCTACAACTCTTATTGGACAGAAAGCTACAACGTGTCCATTGGGGAGAGATCCCAAGGTAAACGGATATCCCATTAGAGTCTGTGAGCTGCTAAACGCATTGGCGGCACCTGGCTATATAGAGCGTGTCACAGTAGCTCAGCCTAAATACATTATTAAAGCTAAACAGGCTATAAAAAAGGCCTTCCAGTACCAATTAGATGGCAAGGGCTTCTCTTTTGTAGAAATTCTCTCTTCTTGCCCCACAAACTGGGGGATGCGCCCAGTGGAAGCTTTTGAGTGGACTATTAACAGTATGATGCCATACTATCCTCTCGGTTTATTTAAAGATTACGAGTAGGGGGCGGGATGAATGACAAAGATCGATAAAAGTCTTATAGCCGCTGGTTTTGGAGGGCAGGGGGTTATGGTTCTCGGCCAGCTTGTTGCGTATACTGGGATAGAAGAAGGAATGCATGTGACATGGATCCCTTCCTACGGGCCTGAAATGAGGGGTGGGACAGCTAACTGTGGCGTGGTGCTGAGCAGCGAGGAAATAGCCTCCCCTGTGGTAGCAGAAGCTGATGCTGTCGTTATTATGAACCAGCCTTCTCTAACAAAATTTGAAAAATTTGTTAGAAAAGGCGGTGTCCTTCTTTATAATAGCGATCTTGTTACATACGCTGCTCCTCGAAAAGATATCACTGTCATTCCAGTTCCTGCAAATTCAGTAGCAATAGAACTCGGGAGCGATAAAGTAGCGAATATTGTAGCGCTAGGTGCCCTCGTAGAGGCTACTTCTATAGTTAACCCTCTTGTATGCATAGAGACGATTAAAGAAAAACTGGGGAAGAGAAAACCTAAGTTCCTTCCCATGAATCTCGAAGCCTTTGAAAAGGGAAGGGAAATAGTCAGAAAGGTCCTTGGAAAGTAAATGGGTGCTATCGAAAAAGTTCTATCACGAAATCTTATCTATCGTGGGAAAATTATAGACCTTCGTATAGACAATGTTCAACTTCAATCTGGTCGGAAAACAATCCGAGAGGTAGTGGAGCATGAGCCTGCAGTAGCTATCATTCCTCTCACGGAAAAGAATGAAGTGCTTCTCGTACGGCAATATCGTCATCCTCTTGGAGAGGATATCCTTGAAATTCCTGCAGGTATTGTTGAAGAAGGTGAAACCTTTCGAGACACTGCGGAACGAGAATTGCAGGAAGAGGTGGGATATCGTCCTAATGACCTTGTAGAAGTTGGCAAGTTCTATACATCTCCAGGTTTTAGCGATGAAGTGATCGTTGTTTTTGTAGCTAGGAAACTAGTTCCATCTATTCTTGATGGAGATGAAGACGAGTGCATTGAAGTCGAATCTGTTCCTCTCAATGACGTGCCAGAACTTTTAGGTAGCGGAAAGATTAAGGACTGTAAAACATTTGCCGGGCTCTCATGGCTTCTTTATAAACATAGCCGGAGAGAAATATAGAGGCCTAAGAATGTAGGGGCTGGTAGATCCAGCCCCTACTTGTTTATATTTATATGAGTGATATCAATGAATAATAATTATGTCCAATTACTAAATGATTTTCTCGATTATTTGTTCCTCGAAAGAGGTTGTAGCGAAAATACAATCTTAGCTTATCAGCGTGATATTACTGCATGGGTGAGTTTCTGCGAAGAAAAAAGACTTTCCCCCTTCCCACCCACTCCCAGCGCATTAGAAGGGTATCAAAAGAAACTAGCTTTAGAGGGTAAAAAACGTTCCACACAACAGCGATCTATAGCAGCTCTTCGTTCGTGGTTCAAATATTTGGAAATGGAAGAATTAATTGATGAAGAGATTGAACTTCCCGCTCTTCCCTTTAAGGGGAAAAATTTGCCTCGCATCTTGAGCGAAGGAGAAGTGGAAAGAATTCTTCATGCTTGTGCAGGAGATACATTTCTTGAAGTACGAGACAGAGCACTTTTGGAGACTGCGTATGGATGTGGATTGAGGGCGAGCGAACTGTGCTCTTTGCAAATAAAAGACTTAGATTTTTCTAGTAAAACTCTTCGTGTCTTGGGCAAAGGGAACAAAGAAAGAGTGATCCCTTTTCTGGGAGAAGTGAGCCGAAGAGTGCAACTATATGTAGATGCATTCCATAAATCTATCTTTGTGCCAGAGCTTTTTCTCTCTGTAAACGGGAAACCTCTTCAACGAGTGGATATATGGCGGATAATTAAAAAGAGAGGGAAAACTGCAGGTATTCCTTCCAGTCGTCTTTATCCCCATATCCTCAGGCATTCCTTTGCTACCCATTTGCTACGAAGAGGAATGGATTTGAGAACCTTGCAGGAGATATTGGGGCATGCCTCTATTGCTACAACAGAAAAATATGTTCATTTTGACCTGGAACTCAGAGACATATATGATAAGGCTCATCCAAGAGCTTAATTTTTAGGAGGTGCTGAAATGGATTATAAGAGAAAAGTTCTTGAAGCCTTAACATGCATCAAAAAAAGAGTGACAACACAGCCTCAGGCAGCACTTGTTCTTGGTTCTGGATTGGGAGGACTTGCTGACTCTATCCAGCACCCAGTCATCATACCGTATAAAGAAATTCCTGGTTGGCCTATTTCCACTGCTCCTGGTCATGCAGGTCGCCTTGTGTGTGGCTTCCTCGGCAACGTCTATGTTGCTGTTATGCAGGGGCGGGTGCATTTTTATGAAGGTTACTCTATGCAAGACATTGTTTTCCCTGTACGTGTTTTAGGTGAGTGGGGGATCCCTTATTTTATCGCCAGCAACGCTTCTGGAGGGATCAACCTTGGATATGTCCCTGGCGATTTAGTCATGCTCTATGATCATATTAATTTTATGGGAGTTAACCCACTCGTAGGTCCAGTTTTCTCAGAGAAAGAAGAGCGGTTCCCAGATATGTCTTATGTTTATGATAGAGACCTGTTGGATATAGGAGAGGCAGTGGCGAGAGAAGAGGGTATAACTGTAAGACGCGGCGTTTACATTGCTTTTTCAGGCCCATCCTATGAAACCCCAGCAGAAGTGCGCATGTGTAGAACTCTTGGGGCAGATGCTGTAGGGATGTCTACTGTACCTGAAACCATAGTTGCTCATGCTATGGGAATGAAAGTTTTCGCGCTGTCTTGTATAGCTAATTATGCGGCAGGTATTACAGCGCAAAAACTATCGGAAGAGGAAGTTATTAGAGAAATGGGTAAAGCTACAGGTGCGTTGACCACTCTTCTTCGTGGCCTTCTTGCTAAAATCGGAGTGGGAAATGTTTGATATTTTGCGATTTCTTGAAGATAAAAGAGATGGCAGAGCTCATTCTCCAGAAGAACTTAAGACTTTTGTAGAAAAATTTTATCAGGGAAGTATTCCAGACTATCAAGTAAGTGCTTGGCTTATGGCAGTGTTTCATCAAGGACTCTCCCAAAGCGAGCTGAGGTCCTTTACTGAGGTTTTGGCTTCTTCTGGTCATAAAGTAGAGTTCCCTTCTGATATTAAAATTGTAGATAAACATAGTACAGGTGGCGTGGGGGATAAGACCACCCTTGTAGTAGTTCCACTTGTTGCCGCTGCTGGCGTTTCAGTGGCTAAGCTTTCAGGACGAGGATTAAGCTTTACAGGTGGGACAGTAGATAAGCTGGAAGCTATACCTGGCATGAATGTGCATCTCTCTCTCGAAAACTTTATAGAACAAATACACCATATTGGATGCGCTATTTCAGGTCACTCTCTAGAACTTGCACCAGCAGAGGGGCTTTTTTACGCTCTTCGAGATGTAACGGCCACTGTGCCGTCTCTTCCTCTTATTGCCAGCAGCATCGTGAGTAAGAAATTAGCGGGAGGAGCCTCTCGGTTTGTTTTTGATGTAAAGTGTGGTAAGGGAGCTTTTATGACAGATCTTGAAGAGGCCAGAGCTTTAGCGCAAATGCTTGTCTCTCTCTCAAAATCTCTTCGTCGGGAAAGTATGGCATTGATCACGGCAATGGATCAACCTTTAGGGCGATGGGTAGGGAATAGTATGGAGGTATTGGAAGCCATAGAAACCTTACGCGGATGCGGCCCCGCTGATACTGAAACCCTTTGTTTGCATCTCGCCGGAGCTATGCTTTATTTGGGGGGAGGAGCAGAAACTTTTGCAGAGGGGCTTTGTCAATGTAAAAAAGTATTGAAAAATGGAGCAGCCTTGCAGAAGTTCAAAGAACTTATTCAGGCTCAAGGTGGAGAAGCAGCGGTATGTGATACCCCTGAGCTTTTCTTGAAACGAGCCCCATTCGAGTATGTTATTGCTGCAGATCGCGATGGGTACCTCAACTCTATAGATGCTCGGCAGGTGGGGGAAGGAATTAAACGTCTTGGTGGCGGAAGGGCGACAAAGGAAGATATTATAGATCTATCTATAGCTATAGAAATATGTGGAAAAATAGGAGATTTTGCAAAAAAAGGAACTTCTTTACTTAAAATATATTACTCTGAGGAAGGGAAACTAGAGCAGGCTTTACCTTTTTTTCAACAGGTAGTTTCTATATCTCAAAAGAAACCTGTGCCACAAAAACTTATAATGGAGATTGTTAACGCATGAAATCCAACTTCTTTCATTCTTTATACATATCTATCGTTAAAGTGTTAGCTCTATCTTTTTGTTTGTTATTTGGATCGGTTTCCATTGCCCAAGGGCGAGAAATAACCGTTTCGTGCCCACTTGATGTAGAAATTGGAGTCCCTTTCCTTCTCTCTATTACAGCTCTGGAAGGCTCTGTTTCAGGAGAAGTTGTGTGGTGCGACCAAATTATCCCCTTCGAACTCTTGCCTTCTTTATCAGAACAGAGGAAGGATTTCCTTTTAGGAACAAATGTAAGAACGGCTTACCCTGGGAAAGCTACTTTGATTGTAAAAGTAGTGGCAGAAGGGGAGCAGAAACACTTGGAGTTCCCCTTGATAATAAAGGCGAAAACCTATCCAGAAGAACATCTTACTCTCCCTAACCATATGGTAACGCCTCCAAAAGCAGCATTGCAGAGAATAGCGAAAGAGCGAGCAGAGACCCGTAAAGTGCTCCTTCACATTAACAAGGAATCTCACTGGGAGTTACCTCTCTTCAAACCAGTAGATGGCGCAGTTACCAGCGTATATGGTAAGAGAAGAGTTCTTAACGGGAGGCCTTCAAGTCCTCATGCTGGCGTGGATTTTAGAGCAGCACAAGGAACTAAAATAAAAGCTGCTCTTGGTGGTGAAGTAGTGTTAGTGGCTGATCATTATTTTAGCGGACGTACTGTTTTTATAGACTCTGGTTCTGGTGTTATTTCTATATACGGACATCTATCCAGGCCGTATGTAAAAAATGGAGATTTCGTTAAAAAAGGGGACGTCATAGGCGAGAGTGGGCAAACAGGGCGAATAACTGGGCCTCATCTTCACTTTTCTCTATCCCTTCAAGGGCAATTAGTAGATCCAGCACCTCTCTTTTTATTGGATCAAGAATCAATTATTTCTCGGAATCAAAAATATTTTTTAGAATAGAGGGCAGGGAGGCTTTTGTATGAACATGTGCGACTATGCCTATAATTCTATAGTAGTGTTTTGTTTCATTATCGAAGGGAATAGGCTGTTGCTTATCCATCGAGAGCAAGATCCCTACAAAGGAACTTTAACAGTGCCAGGCGGAAAGAAAGAACGAGGTGAAAGTATATCTCAAGCGTGTATCCGAGAGGTACGAGAAGAGACCGGATTTGTCCCATGTGCTTTAGAACTGGCAGGAGTTGTTCATAACTATCAAGAGGGCGAGGGGCATGAAACGTTAACATTCTATTTTACTTGCCATTCTTTTTCGGGAGAACTTCGGAGTGGAGAAGAGGGGAGAGTGGAATGGTACGATATAGATGCGAGTTTCTCTCTTAAAGATACAAACCTTCACTATTTACAAATAGCCCCCTTTGTATTTGCGAGAAAGGGAAAACCGTTTGAGGGGCAGATTGTAACTTTAAAGAATGGAGAAATTATACGGTCGACCCTAGACTACTTAAAAGATATTTAAAGAGGCGAAACATATGGCGAGGAAAAAAAATAATGAATACAAGCTAGATAACGAACCTTTATATAATAATCCTTTCCGTTCTCTTTTAGGTGAATCGGAGTTGTCTTTAGAAGAAAAGAAGCACAATGACGAAGTTGAGGAAAATTTTCTCTCTCGTCAGGATGTTTCTCTCGGGGAGATTTTAAAGGGGAAAATAGTTCTTAGAATTGAGAAAAAAGGACGTTCTGGGAAGACGGTTACGATTGTAGAAACCCGTTCAGGGACTCTTGAAGAAAAAAAAGTTTTGGCCCGTTGTTTGCGCAGAAGCCTTGGATGTGGTAGCACAGTAGAAAATGACCTCATAGTAGTTCAAGGAGATCAGCGAGACCGAATTAAAAAAATTTTGGGAGAAAAGGGGAGCAAAAATATATCCCTTTAACTGTATCGCTTCTTAAAGTCGGTTGTATTTCGTGGCTTTACCTTTTGAAAGAGCGACGGGGTATTTTATCCCATTTTTTTCTATTTTATTGTTTACAGCCTTCTCTAAGTCAATAGAAAGCTTGTCACAAATACGGAGGAGATAAATGGCTATATCAGCAACTTCTTCCTCAACGAATATCTTATCTTCTTTTTTGGCTATTTCGTAAGATTCTTCTTCTGAGAGCCACTGGAACAGTTCTACCAATTCGCCTGTTTCACCAGCTAGAGCCATCACCAAATTTTTAGGGGAGTGGAATTGCTCCCAATCTCGTTCTGCGGTGAAAAATCGCAAGCGTTTTTGTATTTTTTCTACATCCATATAGAATAACCTCCATAAAAAAACGATAAGAGAGAGGGATATACTCCCTCTCTCAACTAGACTTAACTTAACATTATAAGAATACCATAGAAGAGTGAAGGGGGAAAATGGCAACAGCATGTGAAAGACCTTTTAGAAATGTTGCATCTACTAAATTTGCAACACTTAGTGGATGAGTAGCGTACTTCGTATGTATTTTTTGTACCAAGGCTGCTAGCTGTTAGAAAAAACGATTTAGTTTTAGCATAACTTTATACCTTTATAACTCTGGATTTTGTACTAATCTCAATACTTTTTTTAATGTTATCCATACAGGAGATATTTTTTCTGCTTGCAATATTGTATTTTGAAGATCTAATTCACTAGCGTCACTAGATTCTAAAATAGCTTCAAAATCGATCCTTTGGAGCGATAAAGGTTGAGTTCTATTTATGCCTATTGCATTCATCCTGAATCCCGAGACATTTCTCCCCATTTTCCTCAATAAATACACAATCGTTGTACTTACGCATCCTGCAAAACCCATTAGTAATAATTCGAGACCTTTATAACCTCGTCCATCACCTAAAGGGGGCAGGTAATCAAAAATAATCGGATGGTCAGGATTAGTTTTTGATACGCCATTAAATTGAACTTTTTGATTTGTTAGTTTTACATTTACTTCTGACTGGTTATTATTCACATTAATTCCCCTTCCTTTAATTGACTAAATTTTATATTGCTACAATAAGATCATTTGTAAAAAATAAAAAACAAATATGGAGGCTCTATTATGAATCTAGAAGAAAAATTAAAGATGTTACAGTTGTGTTATGTTGCTGCTCTTGCTGATTCAACCTTACGATATAGTAACGAGGGGATATTAGAGAAAATAACGGAACAGAAGCGCAATGAACAAATGGAAAATGGAGCGATGTTAGCTGGAAAATTTGGTGTCCAGGATCCTAAACGAGCATTTGTAAATGTACAAAGTTTGTTTGGTTGTGCCAGTTGGAATTGTGAAGATGTTGCAGATGGTTTTTTTGCAGTGAATATGAGTTGTACGTTGTGTTCTATGTGTAAAAAGATGGGAACAAATAGTCCGTGTCAACTCTTTTGCCTCTCCCCAATAGAGGCTATGATTAGGAGTATAAAACCTGATTCTACTTTTTCTATTCGAAAAACGTTATGGAATGATGATAAATGCATTGTCAAGGTAGGTTTATAAATAGATTAATCCTGTTTTAGATAAGAAGTGTATTTTAATATATTATTACATTACAATACATTCAAAAAATATTATTTGCTCAAGAATGGTCGATGCAAGATATTTTATGCTCGTTGAATTTAATATATGGTGTTCGCTAGATTTAGAAGGTATCAGTCAGACGAGGTGAAAGAGTCAGTCGAGCCTTTCTGTTCTGTTTTGAAAAAAGGAGGAAACAACCCTACAAATAAGAGAGGAATGTAAAAAATGAAAACCAAAAGAGAAGATTTATTTACTCGGGAATTCTTACTTCAAAACATGATGGGACCTAATTGTATCAGAATTCTTGATGAGCTTTTAACTTCAGTAGAATTACATTCGGGGATGCGTGTCTTAGATTTGGGTTGCGGCAGAGGACTAACATCAATTTTTCTAGCAGGGGTATATGATGTTGAAGTATTTGCTACAGACCTATGGATTGATGCGACAGAAAATTATGAACGGTTCAAGCTTGTTCAACTTGACCATAAAACTATTCCAATTCATGCAGATGCTCACGAATTGCCCTATGCTAAAGGTTTTTTTGATGCGATTATTAGTATAGATGCATATCACTATTTTGGTGCTAAAAGAAGCTTCTTAGACGAATATATAGTCCCCTTAACTAAAAAAGGTGGCATTATAGCAATTGCCGTTCCTGGATTGCAAAAGGATTTTTTTAATGATGTTCCTGAAGTATTGAGACCTTATTGGCAAGAAGACATGAATTTTTATTCAAGAAGTTGGTGGCATTCTTTATGGGAAGAGTCTGAGAAGGTGAAAATAGAGCAGAGCCTATCTTTGTCTTGCCATGAAAAAGCATGGGAAGATTGGTTAGAATGTGACAATCCACACGCGAAAAGAGATATAGAAATGATGAAAGCTGAAAATAACCAATATTTTGACACCATAGGGTTAATAGCAACAGTAAAATGAATAACATATCGATAATGTTGCATATAAAAGCCAAAGACAAACTTTTAGTGTCCACAGTTTATACTGTGTCCAGTCCATAGCCCGTTTTCGCTTGTCATAGAGCGGGAGTGATGATAAAGAAAAGCCGACTACCATATGAATTTTTACCCTCCTTTCTTCACCTTTTTAATCACAACTTAACTACACTGTGGTAAGTGTGTGTAGCAATGTGTGTAGCAAAGTGTTTATAAGGCTTTAAGGGTACAAATTCCAGTAATCGGCTTCTGAAAAGTCTGTAATATCAAGGCTCCATAAAAAAATGGCGGAGGCGTGTGAGAATCGAACTCACCAAAGACAGCCAACGCCGCCTCTCGGCCGGATTTGAAGTCCGGGGGCCCCACCAGGAACCATTCGCCTCCACAGAACAATTGATAATTGTAAATGGGAAAAGCAAAAAAGTCTAGGTGTGGTGAGGGGGTATAATACTTTTAATTGTTCCTTATGCAAAAGTTACTTCGTGCTCAATTTTCGTACTCTTATAAAACGACCTTTAGTATGGCATAATTTCTTGAAAATAATTATAAGAATTGGGGAGTAGATTATGTTTGAAGCTAATGTCCGTAGAATACAGCAAGATTTGGAGACCATATCGACGTTTACAGCTACACCTGGCAACGGAATTACTCGTTTCTCTTTTACGGATGAAGATCGAAAAGCAAGAGATTTTATCTGCTCTAAAATGAAAGAAGCAGGTTTGCATGTATATACCGATGCCGCAGGAAATCTTTTTGGTAGAAGAGAGGGTTTAATAGGCCAAGGCCCAATAGTTATGGTAGGGTCTCATTTCGATTCAGTTCGTAATGGCGGCATGTTTGATGGCCTGGCAGGCGTTGTGACAGGATTGGAAATAGCGCGGATTTTACATGAGCACAATATCCAAACTCAATACCCTATAGAATTTGTAGCCATGATAGAAGAGGAAGGATCTCGCTTTGGCGCTGGACTTTATGGAAGTCGAGCTATGGCTGGTCAAGTGTCTCAAGAAGAGCTGGATGGCTTTTATGATGAGGAAGGGGTTCCCCTTCAAGAAGCATTGCAAGAGTTTGGTTTAACTCCTTCTCGTTTTAAAGAAGCGATAAGGCAACCTGAAGATTTAAAAGCATTTATTGAACTTCACATAGAGCAGGGACCCGTATTAGAAACTGAATCTATGGAGGTAGGTATAGTAAATACTATTGTTGGTATTACACGGTATGACATAGAAATTACAGGTCGTGCCGATCATGCGGGGACCACACCCATGCATATGAGAAAAGACGCTCTTTTGGCAGCTTTGGAAGTGGCACGTGACGTTCACCATGCAGCTTCTGAAAAAGGGGAGGGAACGGTGGGAACTGTCGGGAAACTGGTTGTTTATCCAGGTGGATCTAATATTGTACCGGGCAAAGTGCTTTTCACTGTAGATATACGCTCTACGGAGCAGAAAAACATAGAGAATGTGGTTTCTCGAATGAAAGATACTCTTAATAGAATAGAGAAAAGTGAGGGATTTACCATTCAAATAGAGCAGAAACTTCTTATTCCTCCCGTGCGTCTTTCGCGAGAAATCCAGACCTATTTTATAGAAGAAGCGAAAAAGCGGGGAATACGTTATCGTTCTATGGTAAGTGGTGCTGGCCATGATGCCATGATTATGGCGGATCTTACAGAAGTAGGTCTTATTTTTGTTCCAAGCAAAGATGGACGTAGCCATTGTCCAGAGGAGTGGACGGATTATGAGCAACTCAAGAAAGGTGTAGATGTTGTTTTAGGAACAGTGATGAAAATAGCCAAGGCAATAGTATAGGTATTTAATGAGGGGATATATACTTTAACGATTCCTGGGTAACTTTTGTTGGAGGAAACAATGATGAATAGAAAAGTGAAGCAGTTTTTTAACGTTAAAACTATAGTTATTTCGAGTTTAATAGCAGCAATTTATGCAACATTGACGATCCTTCTGGCTCCCATCTCTTATGGCCCTATACAAGTCAGGGTATCTGAGGCCCTTACTCTTTTACCATATCTTTGGGTAGAGGCAATTCCGGGGCTTTTTATAGGTTGCCTCATTTCTAATTTTGTCGGGGGGTTCGGTTTAATAGATGTTGTTTTTGGAAGCATTGCGACTCTTGCCGCTGCTGTTGTTACCAGTCGTATGCCCAATCCCTACATGGCAGCAGTCCCTCCTGTGGTGTTCAATAGCCTTATCGTAGGGGGATATTTATCTGTTCTCGCAAAAATGCCTTTTACGTACACGGCCCTGTATGTAGGATTGGGAGAAATAATAGCATGCGGGTTCCTCGGCATTCCGTTGGTTATCTTCCTTGAAAGGAAAGTATTAAAGCGCGAGGGGAAAGATTAAATCCCTCCCCTGCGCTTTTTTATACCACTTATTAAAGTTCTTTTTTCCACTTCGTTCCTTCTGGAGTGTCCTCTAGAATAATACCTTTAAGAGCTAATTTATCTCGAATAGCATCGGATTTAGCAAAGTCTTTTGCTTTCCGGGCATTGGCTCTTTCCTGAATAAGACGTTCTATTTCTGCTATATCTATGTCCCCGCTTGAGCCCTCAGATTCTAGATTGATAATACCCATGATAGAGTCAACTTTTTTAAAAAATGTTTCTATAGCACTGCAAGCCTCGGGGTCTAGGGTATTATTTTCTTTCAAGTATGTATTGGCGAGGCGTACGACCTCAAAAACGGAGCCAAGCGCACCTGCTGTATTGAAATCATCGTTCATTTCTTCGTGGAATTTAGAGTCAGCTTGGCGAATTTCCTCAACGAAAGCCCGCGTACCTTCTTTTTCTTCTTGTGCTCTAGTCTCTTTAGCGTACTGTAGGTCGGACCAGCAGTTTCTTAGCCGCTCTACTGCACCAGTTGCCTGGTTAAGTCCCTCTTCGGAAAAGTTAATAGGGGAACGGTAGTGAGCACTTAACATGAAGTATCTGATAGCTAAAGGGGAATATTTCTCTCGAGCTTTTCTTACTGTAAGAAAGTTCCCTAAGGACTTAGACATTTTTTCTTTATCGATAAGCAGATAACCGTTGTGAAGCCAGTATTTCACGAATTGTTGTCCCGTCGCTGCTTCTGCTTGAGCGATCTCGTTTTCATGGTGAGGGAAGATAAGATCACTTCCACCTGAGTGGATGTCAAAACTGTCCCCTAAATATCTCGTAGACATAGCGCTGCATTCGATATGCCATCCAGGGCGTCCCAATCCCCACGGACTTTCCCATGCTGGTTCCCCGGGCTTCTGCTTTTTCCAAAGGACGAAATCGAGAGGGTGGTGTTTCTGTTCGTTAATATCGATTCTTGCTCCTGATTGTAGCTCTTCAATACTTTGTTTGGAAAGCTTTCCATACTCAGGGAAACTTTCTACACTAAAAAATACATCTCCATCGACTACATAGGCATGTCCTTTATCTACTAAGGTTTTTACCGTTTTTACAATGTCTTCCATATGTTCTGTAGCTCGGGGATGAATGGTGGCGCGATGGACACCGAGAGCATCCGCATCTTCAAAATATTCATCGATAAAGCGATTAGCGAGCTCTGCAACAGAGATACCTTCTTCATTAGCTCTTTTTATCATCTTGTCGTCAATATCGGTAAAATTCTGTACGAAAACTACGGAGTACCCTAATTTTTCCAAATACCGTCTAAAAACATCAAAAACTATGAAAGGGCGAGCGTTACCAATATGGAAATAATCATAGACTGTCGGTCCACAGCTGTAAAAGCCAACTTCCCCTTCCTTGAGAGGAACAAAGGGCTCTTTTTTTCGTGTTAGATCATTGTATAGAACAAGACTCACTCTATCCACCTCCAATTGCTAGAATACATTATAATATGGTGTTATATTCCATGAACGTCAAGTAAGGATATAGGGTGATAAAAAAGAATGCACAACGATGATTCTTTAATGGTAAACCCAAAAATAAAAAACATAGTAAAAAATCTTCCTCTTCGGCCTGGCGTGTATATTATGCGCGATGAAGAAGGGAATGTCATCTATGTAGGAAAGGCTAAATCTCTTCGGAAACGGGTTTCTTCATATTTTAGACATCAGGGTTTTGCTTCTCCGCGGCTTCGTAAGCTTGTTGAAACTATAGCAGACATTTCAACTATTCGCACAGAAACAGAAGCTGAAGCTTTAATTGTAGAATCGAGACTTATAAAGAAGTATAAGCCCTTCTTTAACATAGATTTGAAGATGAACGAACGATATCCTTATATAAAAATTACTAATGAACGATTTCCTCGCCTCGTCATTACACGAAACAAAGAGGATGATGGCTCTATTTATTTAGGCCCCTATATCAGCGCGAAAGACGTAAGAGTGTTGTTGCGTCTCATAGAGAGATATTTCCCTTTGCGTTCTTGTAAAGCCGAAGTACGACCTGATAAAAGACGGCGTCCTTGTCTTAACTATGCTTTAGGTCGATGCTTGGCTCCATGTGCGGGGTTATGCGGTGAAACGGAATATAGAGAAAGAGTGGACGATATCGTTTTATTACTTCAAGGACGTTCTTCTGAACTTGTAGAACGAATGCGGAAAAGGATGGAATTATCGGCATCTGATCTGGATTTCGAAAAGGCCGCACGGTATCGAGATACTATTCGTGCTATCTGGCGCTTATCGAGACAGAGAGTTCCTACAAGTCTTCAGGAAGATCTGAATGCAGAAACATGGGATACGCTAAACCAGCTACAAGAGATACTGAAAATGGATACGTTACCCTGGAGAATTGATGGTTTTGATATTTCCCATATGTCTGGACGGGAAACATATGGCGTTGTTGTGGTTTTTGAACAGGGTGTAGCCAATCCTTCTTTATACCGCCGTTTTAAAATCCGCACGGTGGAAGGCATAGACGATTTCCGTTCCATGGAAGAAACCGTTCATCGTCGATACCAGAAGGTGCTAGAAAACAATGAGCCCTTACCACAACTTATTCTTATAGATGGTGGGCCAGTACAGCTGGAATTTGCGAAGAAGGCTCTGTCTGATCTTGCCCTTGTAACTATTCCTGTTATTTCTCTGGCAAAAAGAGAAGAGCTGATATACCATAGCGAGAAAGAATTGCCAATTCGGCTGGATTGGGCAGATCCTGTTTTACAGCTTTTGCAGAGGGTACGAGATGAATCTCACCGTTTCGCTATAAAAAGTCATCGCCGAGGACGGGGAGTGAGGTTGACCCGCTCTAGGTTAGAAGATATTCCTGGTGTAGGTAAGCATACAGCGGCGTTGCTCCTTTCTCATTTTGGCAGCATGAAAAAAATAGCGACATTATCCCCCGAAGAGCTTACTACTGTAAAAGGGATTGGTCCTGTGTTGGCAAAAAAAATAGTTTCTTTTTTTAGAGGTGAAGAGCATGAGCCTGAAACAGAGGCGTGAAGACGAGTACTTCATGCAAAGAGCTATCAGCTTGGCCTGGCGTGGTACTGGGCATGTGAGCCCCAACCCCAGGGTTGGCTGTGTTTTGGTTAAAGAAGGGCATATTGTAGCAGAAGGGTATCACCAATGTTATGGTTCTCATCACGCAGAAGTAGAGGCCCTCCGTAAAGCCGGTTCTTCTGCTCAAGGGGCCACTGCATATGTAACCCTTGAGCCCTGTTCTCATTTGGGGAAAACGCCTCCATGTGCTCCTCAATTAGTAAAAGCTGGTTTAAAGAGAGTTGTAATAGGAATGAAAGACCCTCATGACGTAGTAAATGGGCGTGGCATTAGAATTTTACAAGATACCGGCGTACCTGTGGAATGGGGGATACTAGAAGAAGAGTGTAAGTGGCTTAATAGAGGCTTCATTCGAAGAGTCCGCGATGGGCGGCCGTGGGTCACTTTAAAAACAGCTTCGACGCTTGATGGGCGCGTAGCTATGCAGAACGGAGAGAGTCAGTGGATTACAGGTGAATCTGCACGAACTATGGCACACCTCCTACGAGGAGAGCACGATGCTATTATGATAGGGGTAGGAACGGTGCTTCATGATAACCCGTCCCTTACTGTTCGGTATACATCTGGAAAATCGCCGCTTCGTATTATTTTAGATACCCATTTGCGAACCCCCTTAGATGCGCAAATCCTCAACGGAGAAGGAACCGTTATTATTGCAGGTTTCTCGTCAAAAGAATCGAAGAAAGCCAAAGAGATGGGAAGAAGAGGGAAGAATGTTCTTTTCCTTCCGGAGAAAGCTGGCAAGGTAGATTTACAAAAAGTCATGTGTGCCTTAACCGATCTTGGGGTTAATATGGTTCTTGTCGAGGGTGGAGCTACGTTAACTTCCTCTCTCTTAGCGGAAGCCCTAGCAGATGAAATATCTCTTTTTATAGCCCCTTCTTTCATGGGACAAGGTATTTCTGCTTTCGAAAAATTTATAATTCCTTCTCTTCAAGAGCTTATTCATGTAAAACTGAGGTCAGTAACGAATGTAAGTGGAGATTTGTGGGTGGAGGGGGTCCTGGCATGTTCACCGGCCTTATAGAAAACATAGGGAAGCTCGTATCTATGACACCTTTTAACGAAGTGTATAAGATAACGATAGAAGCCCCATCAATAGCTTCATCCCTTTACTTAGGACAGTCTGTAGCCGTTTCAGGAGCATGCGTAAGTGTGGTGGCCTATGATACTTCTTCTTTTACAGCAGATTTGATGCCAGAAACACAAAAAAGAACGAAATTTAAGTATTTACGTCCAGGTGCTCTTCTTAATTTAGAAAGGGCTCTTCAGGTTGGGAACAGGCTTGATGGGCATATTGTCAGTGGACATATCGACGGGATAGGGAAGATCGCTGAAATAAAAAATGAAGGGCTTACTCGGCAGCTTTGCATAGAGACAGAGGAGAGTATTACAGAGACGATTGTTGAAAAAGGGTCTGTTGCCCTTGATGGTGTCAGTTTGACTATTATTGAAGTTTCTCGCAACTGGTTCTCGGTAGGCTTAATTCCAACAACGATGAAAGATTGCACTCTTGGACAAGCCAGAATAGGGGAGATTGTCAATATAGAAACTGATATTTTAGGAAAATATGTTTTAAAATTTATGAGTTTTGGAAGAGAGAAAAAAATATCAGATTCTCCCAACGGTCTTACGATAGATCGCCTTCGTGAGATGGGATGGATGCAGTGATTTCAGATAGAAAGGACCGAGAATGGATGAATAGCGAGCAGGAACGACTTTTTAGTTCTATAGAAGAAGCGATAGAGAATATACGTGATGGGAAAATGGTAATAGTAGTAGATGACGACAATCGCGAGAATGAAGGAGACTTAGTGATTGCCGCCGAAAAAGCAACCCATGAAGCCATCAATTTTATGGCTCAGGAAGCAAGGGGATTAGTTTGTGTTCCCATTACACAAGAGAGGGCTCATGAACTACAGCTAAACCCCATGGCACCGAATAGTTCCGATCGTCATGGTACAGCTTTTTTAATTAGTGTAGATGCCCAGGAAGGGACGACTACAGGTATTTCGGCTCATGAGAGAGCTTTAACCGCTCGTTTATTAGCTGATCCCCGTTCATGTGCTGGAGATTTTCTTAAGCCAGGGCATATGTTCCCTCTTGCAGCTCGCAAGGGCGGGGTTTTGAAAAGAGCTGGACATACAGAAGCGGCGGTGGATTTGGCTCAATTGGCAGGACTTTTTCCAGCGGGAGTTATCTGCGAAATAATGAATCCTGACGGGACTATGGCTCGCTTGGATGATCTGGTGATTTTTTCCCAAAGGCATGAAATTCCCATTATTTCTATAGAAGAGCTCATCCGATACCGAAGTCGTCGAGAAAAGCTAGTGGAACGAGTAGCAGAAGTAAAACTTCCCACTGCTTACGGATCTTTTACGGCCTGTGCCTACCATAACATTCTTGATGAGGATCAAGATCGAGTCCACATCGCCTTGGTAAAGGGTGAAGTATCTGGTCAGGAAAATGTCTTGGTTCGAGTTCACTCAGAATGTTTAACCGGAGATGTTTTTGGTTCTCTTCGTTGCGATTGCGGGCCACAGCTGCACGCTGCTATGGCTCAAATAGAAGAAGAAGGGCGAGGGGTCGTCCTTTATATGCGCCAGGAGGGGCGAGGAATAGGCATTGTAAATAAGCTCAAAGCCTATCAGCTGCAAGAGAAAGGCCTTGATACAGTGGAGGCGAATGTTGCTCTTGGTTACGCTCCTGATCTGAGAGATTACGGTGTAGGAGCTCAAATTTTAATGGACTTGGGGTTGAGCTCTATTCGCCTAATGACGAATAACCCCAAAAAGGTTGTAGGATTGGAAGGGTATGGACTGAAAATTACTGAGCGGGTGCCACTTATCATCGAACCGAATAAGTACAACGAAAGATATCTCAGCACCAAAGAAAAAAAGCTCGGTCATATGCTCCATCTTAAAGATATACTTCGTTAGATATAGAAAGGGGGAACATCTCCATGAAAGTATCAGAAGGGAAACTTATTGGTAGTGGCTTGCGTTTTTGTCTTATAGCTTCGCGTTTCAATGAACTCATTTCATCAAAACTTATCGAAGGTGCCAAAGACACTCTTTCTCGTCATGATGTTTCTTATCAAAATATAGATATTATATGGGTTCCTGGGGCTTGGGAGCTTCCTCTTTTAGCGAAAGAAGCGGCTCTTTCTGGCCGTTATGACGGAATTATAGCTCTGGGGGCTGTTATTCGTGGCGATACGCCTCACTTTGATTATGTATCTGCAGAAATGTCAAAAGGACTTGCGTATGTAGCAATGGAGCAGAGAGTGCCCGTCTCTTTCGGCGTCTTGACGTGCGACACATTAGAGCAGGCTTTGCTTCGTGCTGGAAGTAAAGCCGGTAATAAAGGAGCAGAAGCAGCATTGGCTGCTATTGAAATGGCAAACCTTTTGAAAGGTCTTCGCGCAGGAAAGGAGCAGACAGATAATGCTTGAAATAAAATGGATTCGAAACAATTTAGATGAAGTGAAGACGTTCCTGAAAAATCGGTATAACGATTTTGATGTGGATCGTATAGTAGCTCTTGATGAAGAAAAAAGAAAACTTTTGGCTGAAACAGAAAACTTAAAAGCCCAAAGAAATGAAGGTTCTCGGAAAGTTGCAGAAGCTAAAGCCACAGGCAAAGATGCCACTGATCTTATGGAAGAACTTCGGGAGCTGGGCCAACGGGTTAAAGATATAGATGCTGCTGTAGGGAAACTGGACGAAGAGCTTCAGGCCCTTTTGCTTCAAGTTCCTAACAGGCCACATGATTCTGTCCCTGTAGGTAAGGATGAAAATGATAATGTTGAAATTCGCAAATGGGGAACTCCAAAAAAATTTGATTTTGATCCCCAAGCTCATTGGGATATAGGCGAAAAATTAGGGATACTCGATTTTGGAAGAGGAGTAAGTTTGTCCCAAAGTCGTTTCACTGTACTACGGGGGTTAGGAGCCAGGTTGGAAAGAGCCCTTATCAATTTTATGTTAGATCTTCATACTATGCATCATGGCTACAGAGAAATTCAGCCGCCCTTTATGGTCAACTCTCAGACCATGCTCGGGACAGGACAGCTTCCTAAATTTGCTGAAGATCTTTATAAATGTGAAAATGAAGATTTATGGCTTATCCCTACTGCTGAAGTGCCCTTGACAAATCTTCATGCAGGGGAAATTATTCCAGAGGAGCAGCTTCCTCTCTATTACACGGCTTATACCCCTTGTTTCCGTAAAGAAGCAGGAAGCTATGGACGCGACGTACGAGGTATGATGCGACAGCATCAGTTTGACAAAGTTGAAATGGTAAAACTTTGCAAACCGGAAAATAGTTATAACGAGCTTGAGAAATTAACAAATAACGCCGAAGAAGTTCTTCAAAAATTAGAGATCCCTTATAGGGTTATATGCTTATGTACAGGAGACATGGGGTTCGGAGCAAGTAAAACCTATGACATAGAAGTTTGGCTTCCTTTCCAGGATAAATATCGAGAAATTAGCTCTTGTAGTAACTGTGAAGATTTCCAGGCACGTAGAATGGGTACGAGATATAAACCCACAGATGGAGGGAAACCACGTTACGTACATACGTTGAACGGCTCCGGAATTGCCATAGGGCGTACTCTTATTGCTGTTTTGGAAAATTATCAAAGAGAAGATGGATCTGTGGAAATTCCAGAAGTTCTTGTTCCCTATATGGGAGGAGTTCGAGAGATTTCTTTGCCTTTAGCTTAGGCCTTTTTGAAAATTATACTATTTTGATAAAGATCGCTATAAAAATAGCGATCTTTATCCTTTTCCTATGGTAAAGAGTGCAAAAGCCTTGTAAAATTGATAAAATATCACAGTGAGTGTTTTTGCTTGATTTTTTTAAACTTTAGTTGAAAGGTGGGGCTTGTCATAGTCAGCTTTAATTCGCTAATCCCCGATATGAATCTTTTTGCCTTTATTGGCATTCTCGTCATTACATGTTTTCTTTTCCAGAGACTATGCAGGCGTTCTCTCGATAACAGTCAATACAATTATCTTCGAGATATTCTTCTCATCGGGGCATGGATGGTAAGCGGAATTTGGTCGGGCGATCCGGAAGTGACCCTTATTATTGGGGCTTCCGTTGTTGCTGCTGTGATAGGAATGTATCAACACGTTTATCCCCAAAAAAAAATACGTTTCCTTTTCCTTGGTTTAGGTGTTTTATTTGCTGCTGTTGGCCCAAGAATCTCCTTTTTAGGACTACCTCATGGAGAATACTTCTATTTATCAGATTTTATCGCTGTATTTTTAACGGGCCTATGGCTTGCTGTTTTTCCCATTCTCATCCAAGAGCTCGATAATATTCCAGGGATGGCAGGACATTTGCTAGCTGTTTCTTTTTCTATATTGTTAATAGCAACGGCTCTTTCAGGACAATATCTACCCGATGCCTTGTTTACCAGTATGACGGGGCTTTTATTGCTTGGCGTTTTTTGGAGCCGGCACGGACATATGTATCGTCGTCTTGGCGAATCCCTTTCCGCTTTTTGGGGAGTTCTTGTGGCTGGTACGTCTCTGCTCGGCGTTAGCAAGGGAATTACATTCAGTACATTAATGGTTTTGCCGTTAGGATTATTTGCTATCCCTCTTATGGAAACATCGTTGCATTTTGCCAGCTCTTTACTCTCTGCAAATCCCAAAGGGGCGATGGTTATTTATCGTAGCCTTATAGGGAGAGGGCTTGATCATCCTAGTGCTGTGAAGTTTATTACTTCGATTTGTGCTTTAACAGGTGCAATTATAGCCATGTTCCAACTCTCTGAAGGAAAAGCCTTAGTTTTCTTTGTGAGCGGCATTATTATTTTTGCTGGTGTAACCCTCGTCCCTGTTTTTGCTCGCCTTATGAAAAACAGGTCTGTGAAAGGAGAGAAGCCTGACCTTTGGGGAGTGACTATAGATAATGTTTCTATGAACTATGCTATTACTAAAGTGTATTCTCTTCTCAGTCAAAAAGAGGGGGGAGTCCTTATTTCCACCGTTAATTCCCTTGCCGTTCAAACAGCATTAAAAGATGAGGAGTATAGGAAAATTGTGGCCCAATCGGCACTCACTTTAGCGGATGGAACAGGGCTTATATGGGCTTTACGTTTCTTAGGTAAACCTGTTCAAGAACGTATTACTGGCATAGATTTCCTCTGTCAGCTATGTCGTACCGCCAGTGTAGAGGGGTGGCCGGTCTATTTTCTGGGCAGCAAACCTGGGGTAGCACAGAAAGCGGCAGAGAATTTAAAAGAACAATATCCCGGATTGGTTATAGCAGGTGTTCAGCACGGCTATTTTACTGAGAAGGAAGAAGAAAAGGTCATAAAGTCTATTTGTGAGTCTGGAACCCAGTTATTGTTTGTAGGGTTAGGTATTCCTCGACAGGAAAAATGGATATATAAGAATATGAAATCTCTTGGTAACGTTGTTGCTATCGGTATAGGAGGTTCCTTTGACGTAATTTCCGGATCTCTATCTCGCGCCCCTATGCTTATACAAAAAATGGGCTTAGAATGGTTGTATCGTCTTATTCAAGAGCCATGGCGGTGGAAAAGAGATCTGGAGCTTTTTACTTTTGTCTGGCGCGTTTTGCTCACTAAAATTGGTATTATCAGGAGGTAATATTTGAGTGAACACCTTTGCGCGTGAATTAATGCATAAGGACCTCGCAGCAGTAATGGAGGAAGACTCTATCCTAGATGTAGTTCGTATTTTATATAGCCATAATATATCAGGTATCCCAGTGGTGCGAGAAGACTGGGAACTTATAGGCTATATTTCAGAAACAGATATTTTAAAAGCAGCAGTTCCCACCTATTTGGAAGTTTTAGCCCAAAGTTCCTTTCTTGACAACGGAGAAATTCGCCTTGTAGACCGTTTTAAAAACCTCGGCAAAAAAACAGTTAAAGATTTTATGACAAAATCTCCTGTCTTCGTAGATTCGTCGGCAAGCCTCATGACTGTTGCTGACTTAATGCTGCGGAAAAAAATAAAAAGGCTCCCTGTCGTTGAAAACAACAAGCTTATTGGAATTATTAACAGAGATGCTTTCTGTGAGTTTGTTATGGAGGAGCATGAAAGTGACGAAAGCGAATAATCCCCTCGAAAACAACACGCCTCTTGATTTCGTAGAAAAAACCATAGAAACCTACCGTCAAAAATTAGAAGAAGAGCTTGAAAATGAAAAAAAAAGGTTGTTAAAAGAAAAAGGAGAGGCTTTCAACCGTTTAAATTTGATGGAGAAAAATTCCATTGAAAAGGTTGAACAGGAATGGTATGAAAAAGAGCTTGCTATAAAGATGAGGGTCTCTGAGCGCGAAAAACAGTTGCATAGCCAATTAAATGAAGTTATGAAGACGTTAAAGACATCTGGTCGCGTTGCCCGAATAGTGGAAGAAATAGTGGAAGAAATAGTGCCATAAGCAAAGGCTGGAGGAGGGTAGGGGGAAAGGAGATGCTTATTTAATTGATTCGAGATATGTTAAGACTCGCCATATGGGGGGTAACAAGGCGTAAATCTGATATTATTGCAACCCTCCATGATTTAGGCATATTGCATTTAGATCCCCCAAAATCTCTAGACATAACATCCCCACAACTCGATAGGCTAAAGCTTCTTCGCGGGAAGTTGCTTGGCGTTCTAGAGGCATTGGAATGGACAGGTTGGGCAACTCTTAAAGAAAGCGATATTTCTCATGCTCGCTACAGTTTAAATTTGCCCTTCGATGATATAGTGAGTGAAATTAGTCATAGCCTTGATCAATTTTCCAATAGGTTAGGGTGTTCGTTGAACGAACGTAAAGATTTACAAGATCTTTACGTAAAGTTAAAAAATGCTCATGAAATATTGCTTCATTTCCACTCTTTCTTAAGGAAAGATATTTCTGAAGGTTATTATGTCTCCTTATGGTGGATGAACAAAACAGACATGGCAGAAGCACTTACGCTGATTCGAAATGAAATATCTCGTATAGCTCCAATAAAAACGGGAGAATATATGCGTTATCATCCTTATATTCAACCTGACGGAGAAATGCTAGTCGCTGTTGCTGTGAACGAACAATTTTCTGAGATGGCATCTCGAATTATGGAATCTTGTAATGGTGCTCTTTGGAAGGCTCCGAGCGAATATGAAAGGGGAAATATCCTTGAGACTAGTGATGCCATTGAGGAAGGCCTTGATTTACTGCCCCAAAAGCGGAAAGAGCTTGAAAGTGATTTAAAAAATACAGCTCAAATATGGGGGCCCAAACTTGCAGCTATCTATATATTGGCTGATGAAAAGTTAGAGGAAATTTTCTTAGGGAAAATGGCCCATTCTTTAGGAGATGCTTTTTTGATAGAAGGATGGGTCCCTGCAGATGAACTTGAAAAAGTATTATCTTCCCTTAAGAAAAATTATGGTTCTGATATTTTCATTCAATGGCGTTATCCCTCTGCTGCAGAATGGAATGACGTCCCGATTTCTCTTTCCAATTCCACTCTATCTCGTCCGTTCGAGCTTTTTTTAAAGCTACTACAACCACCTCGTTATAAAACAACTGATCCTACATCTGCTATAGCTTTATTCTTTCCCCTATTTGGAGGGTGCATGATAGGAGATGTCGGATACGGGCTCCTTGTTTTTCTACTTGGTTTTTCCCTTCGCAAAAGATCTCAAAATAGAATATGTAATGATTTAGGCGTCATTGTAATATTCATGGCTATATGGAGCATTGCCTGGGGAGTTGCTTACGGAGAGCTTTTTGGTGATGTTGGACATCGTCTTTTTGGAATGGAACCTCTTTGGGTAGAGCGTTCCCATGCAGTTATGCCAGTTATGATTCTAACTATCGTAATGGGAGCAGCTCACATAATCTTAGGGCTTTTTATAGGTCTTTATGAAGGAATAAAAACGAAAAGACGCCATGTGTGGATGGAGAAAACAGGTAATTTATGTGTTTTGTTCGCACTCATAGGGGCTCTCGTAACTCTTAAAGGATGGTTGCCTCAAGAGGTATTCACCATTGCCCTGTCGAGCCTCATAATAGGGTTAATCCTTCTCATAGCTGGAGGAGGTATTGGTGGGCTAGTAGAGTCAATGGGGGCTATAGGGAACATCTTAAGCTACGTTCGAATTGCGGCTATAGGTCTTTCTTCAGCTATCTTAGCTCTTGTGGCTTCAAAGTTTATTGATGTTTTTGGGCTGTCTCTTTTAGGGATATTTCTTGCTCTAAGTGTTCATTTACTTAATTTTGTACTAGCCATTGGAGGAGCTAGTATCCACTCAGCGCGTCTCCACTATGTAGAATTTATGGGTAAATTCTATTCTGGTGGTGGTAAAGACTATAAACCATTTTCTCGGGGGAGGGAATTTAGATGGAGAAGGGGATAATTGCATTGGCGGCGGCTTTAGCGGTAGGTATCCCAGCTTTTGCTACAGCGTTGGCTCAAGCAAAAATTGGAAGCGCTGGGGCTGGAACTGTTGCAGAAAAGCCAGAAACAGCCGGAGTCATGATTATTCTTGAAGCAATTCCTGAAACTATGGTCATCCTTGGTTTTGTTGTTGCCATTATGCTAATTCTTCAATTTGCCTAGGTGATTGAACGTGTCTGAACGCACAAACTCTCAGGATCTTTTACAGTTCATAGAATCTCTGAGGAGGGAGCATGAGCTTAATTTAAACGACCTTAGGAAAAAAACAGAATGGGAGGTAGCGGAAGCAATTGCAACCCAAAGGATGGCTGTTGAGAAACGTATAGTTACTATGCGGGCTGATCAAGAAAACAGGGCTGATGCTTTGTTCCGTCACAATGTAACGTTGGCACATAGCCAATTTCGTAAAAGATTTTTAGACGAATATGATTATTTTGTAAAAGAAATAGAGATAGAAGCTCAGTCTCACCTCAAGAGATTGCGTCAAACTTCATCTCGTTACGAAGATATTATGGCACGTTTGGTATTAGAAGCTATGAATTTATGTACGGGGCCTTGTCGTGTAAAGGTCCTCCCAGGAGATAGTTCTTTTGTTCCAGATAGAGAAGAGATATTAAGCGTAAAAGAGAATCTATCTGAAGAGCTGTGGGGAGGATGTATTGTAACTTCGGAAGATAATATCTTTATTATAGATAATACCTTTAAAACGAGGTGGCAAAGACTTGAGCCAGCCATTATTAGAAAGATTTCTAGGGAAGCTCGAACAATTCTTCAAGATACGGAGTTCATGCGAGAATTACGGATATCTTAATGCTCGTATTCGGGCTCGTATTTCTAATTTCCTTACAGATGGAGATTATCAGAGAATAGCAGAGGGGAATTTAGAAACCTTTGAACAATACCTCCTCGAAAGCCCTTATTCCGAGAGCTTTCGTTTCCAGTTAGTAATGTCCCATAAAGGGATTCTTCGTCGTATAGAAGCTGCTATAGCCCATCATGTTAGTCGACAAATGCGTTTCCTTAGAGAAAAGGCGGAAGGTGAGGCTCAGAAACTATTAGAAATAGCATTGGCTCGCTCAGACCTGCTAAATGGAAGATTGATCCTGAGAGCTTCCTTTAGTGGGAACCGTGGGGGGGGAGAACCCCAGTGGCATAATTATGGGGCTTTGCCGGAAGAGTTTTATGGGGAACTATGGGGGAACCAGATAACATCCTCAGATATTATTGGGAAGTGTCGAGCTAATGGTCACCCTTTCGCCCTTATTTTAGCCCGAGCTATTTCCGAGATGGATCATTCCAGAGACATTGTTAAGGCCGAACGATTCCTATTGCAACATATGCTGGATTTTGGCTGGCAAACTATTGCCTCGTTTCATTCAAAAAACAGCCGGATGCTATCAGAATACTTAGGGCGATCTATAGATATGTGGAATTTAGGAATCTGGCTTCGATGGCAAAACGAGTATATTCAAAAGAATGAAGCCGTAGGTATGTACATACCGAATGGTAAATGGCTTTCTCGAGAGCGCTTATCAAAAAACAGCTCCCTTAAAGAACTTGTATATTTGACCCCTTGGCAGAAGACGTTAGAAATGGAAGGGAAACAATCTCCTCATGATTATCAGAGAAGTTTATTTGTAGAATTTATGAAGTGGCAAGCGAACTTATTTAGAGGGGATCCTCTTGGGATTGAAGTGAGCTTAGGTTTTATGGGTAAATATTTTATCGAGTGGCATAATTTAAATCTCTTGGCAGTAGGGCTTTCCATAGATTTGCAGAAAGAAAATCTTTTATCCAAGCTTATTCCTGTAAGCTTTTAGCTGGAGGGCAATAGATTATGGCATCTCAAGAAAAACGAGCTGTAGTTTTAGGAAAACAATTGTTTGTAGATCTATGGAGTCTGGAAGGCTTTGAAGGGATTGTGTGTGAGAATCCTTCGGATATTGCTGGTACATATCGTGAGTTACTGGAAGAATCAATTGCTTTTATTATCGTGGAAGAACAATGGTTTAATGAACTTCCCGATACCTATCGTAAACGGTTTGAGAAGATGCAAAGACCAGTGTGGATCCCTTTCCCTTCATTACTTCTGGGAAGGGACTGAGAGAGGAGGCCATAGCAGTGTCTTCAGGGAAAATAACGGGAATATCCGGGCCAGTTGTGCGTGGCTTTACTCTTTCTCCTGTAAAAATGTTTGAGGTTGCTTACGTTGGAGATAACAAGCTTCTAGGAGAAGTGATTCGAATAGAAGGGAACTCTGTAGATATACAGGTATACGAAGATACATCAGGAGTTACTAACGGAGAGCCTATAGAATTTTCGGGGGAGCTTTTAGCAGTAGATTTAGGCCCTGGAATTTTGGGTAGCGTCCTTGATGGAATTGGTCGCCCTCTAAGAGTTTTAGGTGAGGAGGGTATTTATCTCAAACGGGGTATACATCTTAACTCTATAGATAGAAACAAAATATGGCATTTTACACCTCTCCTGCAACCAGAAACTTCCATAAGCTCTGGAACAATTCTAGGCTATGTAATAGAAGGTTCTTATTTGAGGCACTATATTATGGTTCCTCCAGAGATTTCAACAGCTGTTGCAGTATGGGTGGCTCCAGAAGGAGACTATTCCGTAGGAACCCCCCTGTGTTGCCTAGAAAGTGGAGAAGAGCTTTGTATGAAACAACGATGGGAAGTAAGACGTTCCCGTCCAGTAGGAAATCGTCTTCCTTTCGATGCTCCGCTCCTCACGGGGCAACGTATCCTCGATACCCTGTTCCCTATCGCTCTTGGTGGAGCGGCAGTTTTGCCGGGAGGGTTTGGTACTGGGAAGACGGTAACTCAACAGTCTTTAGCAAAATGGTGTAATGCCGATATTATTATTTATATCGGTTGCGGTGAGCGAGGAAACGAAATGACTGAAGTTCTTGAAGAATTTCCAGAACTTAATGATCCATTCCATGCTGCTCCTCTTATGGAGCGGATGGTTTTGATTGCTAACACTTCTAACATGCCTGTTGCGGCCCGAGAGGCTAGCATATATTTAGGAATGACTTTAGCCGAGTATTTTAGAGATATGGGATACAACGTCGCTATTATGGCAGATTCCACTTCAAGATGGGCGGAAGCTCTTAGAGAAATTGGAGGGCGTCTGGAAGAAATGCCAGGCGAGGAAGGATATCCAGCCTATCTAGGAACCCGATTGGCTCAATACTATGAAAGAGCAGGAAGAACAGTCGTGTTAGGTGTGCCTGAACGAGAAGGATCTGTAACAGTTATTAATGCTGTTTCTCCCCCGGGAGGGGATTTTTCCGAACCTGTTACACAAGCCAGCCTGCGTCTTTCTGGCGCATTTTGGGGGTTAGATAAGCGTCTGGCTCAGCAGCGGCATTTCCCAGCTATAAACTGGCGTCAAAGCTACACTTTATATGAAGAAAGTTTAGCTCCTATCTTCGAGAAAAAATTCGGCCCTCAATGGAAAGAACTTAAAAATTATCTAAAAGAGATGCTAGACCGAGAGAAAGTACTTATGGACCTCGTTCAACTTGTGGGAAGAGACGGTCTTTCTGAAAAAGATAAATGGCTTTTAACTCATGCTGATACTATAAAAGTTATTTACTTGCAACAAAATGCTTTTAGTGAAGCAGACGCAAGCTGTTCCATGAAAAAACAGTTTGCATTGCTTCATATATTACGACGTCTTGATACGCTTGTTCAACAACAAATAGAGGAAGGGCTCTTGTACGATCAAATAGCTAACTATCCCTTGCGCGTAGAGCTCTTACGTCTGCGAGAGGCTGCAGAAGAGGAATTAGAGGAACGAGGGACAACATGGCTTCTCCGTTTTTCAGAGAAGCTCAACGATCTGGTGGTGGTTCCCGAATGAAACTTTTCTTAGAAGGTTATCGATCTGTATCAGGCATATCAGGACCTCTTCTCTTTGTGTCTGGCATTAGAAAAGCAGGATATGGAGAGCTTGTGCGCATAGAAACACCTACAGGGATACGGACAGGCCAGATCCTTCAGATACAGGGAGATCTCTGTGTTATTCAAGTTTTTGATGGAACGATTGGCCTCAACATAAAAAACACGACTGTGTGGTTTGAGAGAGATGTGGTAAGGATGCCAGTGGGAGATGCTCTTATAGGCCAAATTCTTAGCGGTCGTGGGCAGCCTCTTGACGGTGGCCGCTTATCTTTTATTGATAAGGATTTGCCTATAACAGGAATGCCCATCAATCCTGTGCAGAGGATGAGCCCTAATGCATACGTTGAGACTGGCATATCTACTATTGATCTTATGAATACTCTGGTGCGGGGGCAAAAACTGCCAGTTTTCTCAGGTTCAGGACTTCCAGCTAATGAGATAGCTGCCCAGATAGTACAGCAAGCTCGAGTTCCTGGAAGAGAAGCGGAGTTTCTTGTCGTATTTGCAGCTATGGGAATTACCCGCAGGGAGGCTCGCTATTTTATCGATACATTCCAACGTACAGGAGCTATCAATAACGGAGTGTTTTTTTTAAATCTTGCCAGCGATTCTGCTGTAGAGCGACTCTTAACTCCACGTATGGCTCTTACTACTGCAGAATATTTTGCTTTTGAAAAAGGTTACGACGTTTTGGTCGTTATGACTGATATGCTCTATTACTGCGAAGCATTACGAGAAATCAGTGCCGCTCGAGAAGAAGTTCCAGGGCGACGAGGGTATCCAGGCTATATGTATTCAGATTTAGCGGAGATTTATGAGCGTGCAGGCTGCGTGAAAGATTGCTCTGGAAGCGTTACTCAGATACCTATTATTACTATGCCTGATGATGACATGACTCACCCTGTAGTGGATCTTTCTGGTTACATAACAGAGGGACAAATTGTTTTAGACCGAAGCATTCACGATCGCGGAGCCTTTCCACCCATTAATGTTTTGCCTAGCTTAAGTCGTCTCATGAATAAAGGGATTGGAAAAAAGAGAACTTTTGATTATCATAGAGCTTTGGCTGACCAACTCTATGCATCTTATGCTCGTGCTCAGGAACTTGCGAGATTGCGATTAATTGTGGGTGATGATGGACTTACAGAAACCGAACATCTTTTCCTTAAGTTCGGGGAAAAATTCGAAAAAAAATTTGTCAACCAAGGTAATATATATCGCTCCCTTCATGAAACAGTAGAAATAGCTTGGCAATGTTTAGCAGAACTTCCTGCGAGAGAGCTCTACCGTTTACCGGAGCATTATATTACAGAGAAACTTGGGACTCATTCACAATGAACGAGAACCTTAAACCACCGACCAGGGAACAACTTATTGATGTCCGTCGTCAAATGGCCACAGTTCAATATGGAAAAGAGCTTCTCGAAAAAAAACGAGATGCTCTTTTAAGGACGTTAGAAGAGGATCGACGAAATTTCAAGAAGTTGGAATCTTTCTTTAGAGAACAGATGCGCCATATCTCTTTTATATATGCTCTTATTCGAATGTATGAAGGGCAATCGGTCTTACAATTCATAAAGCCAGAAAGAGAACATACTCAAGTAGATGTGGAACGACATACCCTTATGGGATGCCGTTATTCCCAGTTCAAACCGTTAAAAGAACAAGTATTTTCTCTCTCAGGGCTTGCCTATGACCCGGCGATGGCATCGTTATATGTAGATGATTTACTCAACGAAATGAAAAAAATAGAGGAGAAAGTATGGCTTTTTATCAACTTGAAAGCTAAACTATCCGCTCTCGAAAAGGAGCTTTCTAAAACAATGCTTAAAATTAATACTCTACAATATATTTTAATTCCTACTCTTCATAAGGAAGAGAGTCGAATTCGTGATATCCTATCTGAGCGGGAACGTCAAGAACGATATGCGGTTAAAAAACTTTCCAAAAAGAAAAAGTTGCAAGGTTTTTCTTATTTCCCGGAGTAAGAGTGATGAAAATTGTTATAATAACTATAGGGCAACCTCGGGACCGTGCTCTTAGAAACATGGTCTCCGAATATTTGAAGCGTTGTCAGCCTTATCTTCCTATAGAAATAGACTACGTTCCTGAAGGAAGAAGGGCTTCCAGTCCGGAGAAGGTTGTAGAACGGGAATCCGAGGCTTTGCTGAAGAAAGTAAAAGAACGGGATTTTCTCGTTCTTTTAGACGAAAGAGGGCAACATTTTACCAGCCGGGAGTTCTCTCAATGGCTTTATCGCCATATTGAAGAGGTACATGGGAGGCTGGTTTTTGTTATTGGAGGAGCATATGGTCTTTCAGACAAGATAAAAAAAGAGAGTGGAGAATTAATTTCTCTATCGGAAATGACTTTTCCTCATGAGTTATGTCTTCTCTTTCTTTCAGAACAACTTTATCGAGCTATAGCAATACACGAAGGAATGGCATATCATCATTAATTATTTTATAAAGGAGAGTAGGATGTTATGAAAATGGACAAAATTATGAAACAGGCCCAGAAAATGCAAGCCCAAATGATGAGGATTCAGGAAGATTTGGCACAAGAGAGAGTGGAAGGAAATGCTGGGGGAGGTATGGTTAAAGTCGTTGCCAATGGTCAAGGAGATATTTTATCTATAAAGATAGAGAAAGAAGTTGTGAATCCTAACGATGTTGAAATGCTGGAAGATATGGTTCTTGCTGCAGTCTCAGAAGCTCTTAAAAACAGCAGGGATATTGCCAACGCAAAAATGGGGCAGGTTTCCGGAGCTCTTGGAGCATTGGGGTTAATGTAACGTGTCTCTTCCGGAACCTCTACAACAGCTAATATCTCTTTTAAAACGATTCCCCGGCGTGGGCGAAAAAAGTGCCCGCAGGATGGCCTTTTTTATCATACAGCAGCCAGATGCATATTCAAAAGAACTTGCCTCTTTACTCAAAGGATTAAAGGAGCGTCTTCATGAGTGCCCTCTTTGCGGTAATATTACAGATGTTGATCCTTGTTCCATATGTGCCGATCCTCTACGAGATAGACGCCTGTTGTGTGTTGTAGAGTCGCCAGAAGATCTTTTAAGCATGGAGCAAGCAGGAATATATAATGGGTTGTATTACATATTAAGAGGCAGAGTTTCTCCTCTCGATGGGGAGGATTTATCTTCTACCGAGGTAGAGCATCTTCGGCACCGTATTCTTGAAACAGAAGCCAAAGAGGTTATTATTGCTACCAATCCTCGAGTGGAAGGAGACCTGACGTTTTATTCGTTATTGTCAGAATTAGATGATCTACAGGTGAAAATCAGTCGTCTAGCCTATGGACTCCCTGTGGGGGGAAGTATAGAATTTGCCGACAGAATTACATTGCATGCAGCCTTTGAATCCCGAATTGAAGTCAAAAAGAATATGAGAAAATAGGAGGTGAGGGGTATGGCTGATGGTTTTGGCAATGTGTTGCGACGGGTATGTCGAATTTTGATGATGATATTTTTTGGAATTGCAGGGTACCAATTAGCGTCTCTTTTTGTTCCCTATATTCCGGCACCTGTCTCAGAATCAGTGCGAGTATGGCTCCCTGCATGGTTAGCAAAACAGGTTTTTTATACTTTCGCTTGTATGGGGATTTTTGCTCTTATAGGTTGGGCAATTACGCCATTGCTTCTCAAAGGACTTGGCTTTATTGGGGCCTTATTTGAATATCATCTAAAAACTCTTAGTTGGCAGGATATATCCTCTGCTACTTTAGGACTGATTGTCGGTCTTCTTATTGCAAATCTTATCGCAGTTCCTTTTTCCGATCTCCCTGTTGGGAACTACATTGCAATTGTACTCAATATAGTTCTGGGTTACCTAGGCGCGCGAATTTTTTGGAAGCGTCAGCAAGACATTCGTGGTGTTTTTAATTTAGGAGCTCTTAAGGAGCGTCTAGCTACCCGAAAAACTAAAAAAGGACGCGTCATTCACGAAGATATTGAAGGAGAGGAGGATCTTTGCCCACCCCGTAAAATTCTTGACACGAGCGTCATTATCGATGGTCGAATTCTCGACATTGCCCGGACCGGATTTATGGAAGGTGTATTAGTTCTTCCCCGCTTCGTCTTATTAGAGCTTCAGGCAGTAGCAGATTCTACGGATCCAGCTCGCCGAACGCGTGGACGAAGAGGCCTTGATGTAGTGAATGAGCTTCAAAAGCTCTCCTCTCTTGATGTAGAAATTATGGAAGTTACCCTTAAACAACTGAAAGTAGAGACAGTTGACAGCGGCCTTGTGGCATTAGCGCAGCAAATTGGAGGAGAAATTCTTACCACAGATTATAACCTTAACAAAATAGCGCAAATCCAGGGAATTACTGTTTTGAATGTCAATGATTTAGCGAATGCGATGAAACCAATGCTTCTTCCCGGAGAGTCTATCATCGTAGATGTAATCCGGGAAGGGAAAGAGCCTCATCAGGGTGTTGGATATTTAGATGACGGCACGATGCTGGTGGTAGAAGATGGGGAGAATTACATAGGGAAACGAGTAGAAGTGGTAGTGACCTCCATGCTTCAGACATCTGCGGGACGAATGGTTTTCGGTCGTATCCGTAGAGAGGTCAGGCCGTGAAGACTTTCTCTTTTATAATAGCGGCAGCCGGTTTAGGAGAGCGCATAGGAGGCTCTCCTAAACAATTTAGGCTTCTTGGTGGTACCCCTCTTTGGCAATGGAGTTTCCACGTAGCTGAAGAACTCCTCGCTCTGGGGAAAATTCAGGAGATCATTTTAGTTGTCCCTTCTGATAGTATAACCAGCATAAAAAAAACGTTATCAACGTTATCAGAGAAAACGTCTTTTCTTGTTGTAGCAGGAGGCACAACTCGTTCTCAATCGGTTCGAAACGGAGTAGCAATGGCATCCTCTGATTATGTCTTAATTCATGACGGAGCCAGACCTTTTGTAGATAAAGAACTTTGCATAACTATAATGGATCATGTGAATCCCAATTTGGGCGTTATTCCGGTAGTCCCAATATCCGATGCACTGAAAAAGATAGAAATTGTTGAAGGGGAAGAGCGTGTTTCTTCAACTTCTAGAGAGCATCTTTATACTACACAAACCCCACAATGTTTCCCCCGTTTGCAATTACTAGAGGCTCTCGACACAGATAAAGATTTACTTTTTAAAGATGAAGCGGAAGCTTGGATCGCTTTAGGGAAAAAAATTGTTACGATACCAGGAGCAAGACGCAATATGAAAATTACTTATCAGGAAGATTTTATACTAGCTCATCAAATAGCGAGTAATAATAGGGAATATCGGGTTGGAAATGGATTTGACATCCATCCTCTTGTGCCTTCCAGACCATTGATTCTTGGAGGAGTAGAAATAGAATCTCCTTTAGGCTTGGATGGGCATTCTGACGCAGATGTACTTGCTCACGCTGTTATGGATGCTCTATTAGGGGCCGCTGGCCTTCCTGATATAGGAAAACTTTTTCCAGCGTCTGATCCTCAATATAAAAATATTTCTTCCCTTGACCTTCTTTCTCGTGTAGCCTCCCTTTTGAAGGAAGGTAGATGGGACATCCTTTGGGTTGATGTTACATTACAAGCCCAACTTCCTCGGCTTGGTTCTTTCACGAAACAAATGGAAGAGAATTTAGGCAAACGTCTTTTTGCTTTTGAAATGGAATCTGAGAAAATCAACATAAAAGTTAAATCGGGAGAGCGCATAGGTGCTGTAGGAAGAGCTGAGTGCATGAAGTGCACCGCTGTAGCGACACTCTCTCGATGGAGAAGGTGAATTTTATGATACGAACTCGTTTTGCCCCATCACCTACAGGCTTCCTTCATATAGGAGGAGCTCGCACTGCTCTTTTCAACTGGCTTTTTGCCAAAAAACATAGTGGGCAGTTTGTTCTGCGAATAGAAGATACAGATCAAGAACGCTCTCAAGAATCTTATGCCCGCATGCTTTATGAAGATATGGAATGGCTGGAACTTGATACTGATGAAAACCCCGCAAAGGGTGGCTCATATGGTCCCTACACTCAAAGCCATCGTATGGATATTTACTCCCGTTATCTTCAAATTCTAAAAGATAAAGAAGCTATTTACCCGTGTTTTTGTTCTCCGAAACAGCTTAGAGAAGACAGGCATTTTCAACTAGAACAGGGGCTTCCTCCTCGCTATTCGGGGCGATGCCGTTGCCTTTCTGAAAAGGAAATTCAGGAAAAAATTCTAAGTGGGGAGAAACCTTGCTGGCGCTTTGCAGTACCCGAAAAAGGAGTATTTATATTAGACGATCTTGTTCATGGGAAGATCGAGTACAACTATGAAGAAATAGGAGATTTTATAGTACAACGCTCTGATGGTTGGCCTACATACCTTCTTTCGGCAGCCCTTGATGATGCCCTTATGGAAATATCACATGTTATTCGCGGTGATGAACATCTCATAAATTCCGTGCTTCAAACTCTTATACAGGAAGCATTGGATTTACCCTCGCCTCGCTATGGTCATGTGCCTATGATTGTCGGGATGGATCGCCAAAAACTGAGCAAACGAACAGGCGCACAATCTGTTCGGGAGTATAGAGAAAGAGGCTTTTTGCCTGAATCTCTACGAGCTTATTTATCTACATTAAGTTGGACGCCTGAAAATCCATTGAATCTACTTTCCAAGGATGAATTAATAGAGGAATTTTCTCTTAGCAGGATTGCAACATCTTCTCCCGTCCACGATGAGGCTCATCTTGAATTTTGGCAAAAGAAGGCCATGGCTCATAGAGGGACAAGCTGGCTTTTTGACGAACTTTGCCACTTAGCACCGGATAAAGAGACTTTTTTTCGAGAAAAAGATAGAAAACCTCTTTTTTTATTGCTTGAAGACATTTCGGGGGCTTGCCTTACACCTTCAGACGTTTTAAAATCTCTCAAATGGTTTTTTAGCCCTTCAGCATTGTCTGTTCCAATTCCAGAATGGATACCTGAAGTGGTTCGTGTACTTGAAAATATTAATGATACTTGGGAGTCTGAAATCATTAACAAAACACTTCGGACGTACCAAAAAGAAAAAGGGTTAAAAGGCAGAGAATTTTATCATCCGTTGCGGCTCTTACTCACCGGAGAAGAGCAAGGTCCGGCACTACCATTAGAAATGGCAGCTTTGGGAAAAACGGAGACCCTTCTGCGGTTGGCTAGAAGGTAGAGAAGTGGAATGAGGAGGTCACATAAATGACGATCGAGAGTAAATTTGTTCCTTATGAGGGGTTCACTTTTGACGATGTTCTGTTAGTGCCAGGGTATAGTGAGGTGCTCCCCTCTCAAGTAGACGTAAGTACTTATTTAACCCCTGACATAGAGATGAACTCTCCTATATGCAGTGCCGCCATGGATACTGTTACAGATGGACGGCTTGCTATCGCCTTAGCTCGAGAAGGAGGAGTAGGAATCGTTCATCGAAATATGCCTATAGCAAGACAAGTTAAAGAAGTCGATAAAGTGAAGCGCTCTGAAGCTGGCGTTATAGTGGACCCTTTCTTTCTTCATCCTGAGGATAAGGTGCAGCAGGCTGTGGATCTGATGGAGCACTATCATATATCAGGGGTTCCTATTGTGAACCATGAACAGAAACTAGTTGGGATTATTACTAACCGGGATCTTCGCTTTGTTACTGATTTTGAACAGGATATTTCTGCCATTATGACACATGAACGGCTTGTAACTGCTTCAGAAGGAACTACTTTAGATGAAGCGAAAAATATTTTAATGAAACATAAAATAGAAAAATTGCCTCTCGTTGATAAAGAAGGGAAGTTAAAAGGTCTTATTACTATTAAAGATATACAAAAAGTCAGAGACTTCCCTAATGCATGCAAGGACTCTCATGGTCGTTTACGAGTAGGAGCTGCAGTAGGCGTAGGGACTGATGTGTACGATAGAGTTGCAATGTTGGTAAAAAGCGGGGTTGACATTATAGTTGTGGATACGGCACACGGACACTCAGTAAAAGTTCTTCAAACCGTGAAGGAAATACGAAAACAGTATCCTGACATTCCTTTAATTGGGGGGAATATTGCTACTTCTGATGCTGCGGAGGCCCTCATTGATGCAGGAGTGGATGCTGTTAAAGTAGGGGTAGGGCCAGGATCTATCTGTACAACAAGAATTATAGCTGGGATTGGCGTTCCTCAGCTGTCCGCTGTTTTTAACGTCGCTAAGGTGGTACACGCTCGCGGAAGGAAAGTCATCGCTGATGGGGGAATTCGATACTCGGGAGATATTGTAAAAGCTATTGCAGGTGGAGCTGATAGTGTGATGATCGGCTCTCTTTTTGCCGGAACGGAAGAAAGTCCTGGAGAAGTAGTAATCTATCGAGGGCGCTCCTTTAAGAGTTATAGAGGAATGGGGTCTCTTGGCGCCATGCGGGAAGGATGCAGCAAAGACCGCTATTTCCAAGAATCAGCAAGTAGTGATAAACTTGTTCCTGAAGGGATAGAAGGGCTGGCTCCGCATAAAGGGCCTTTATCTGCGGTAGTATACCAACTTTTAGGGGGATTGCGGGCAGGAATGGGCTATGTTGGAGCTTCAAATATAGAAGAGCTTCACTCCAAGTCCCGTTTTGTAAAGATCACACCAGCATCTGTTAAAGAAAATCACCCCCATGACGTAGTAGTAACTAAGGAGGCTCCTAACTATTGGATTGAATAGAAGGTGTAATTCATGAAAGTTTCCAGGATATTTACTCGAGATGTAGGAACAGAGTCAAAATATTGGCGAGGAATTCTGGAACTTCCAGTCTTGATTGAAGAAGTTCTTGCAGATAAAACGACAATAGGATTTAATACTTCCCGAGAGTTTGAAACATCTCTTATAGATTGGTGGAGTTCTTTTATTGTTGATAGCTATTTATGATAGTTGTAAGAAAATGCAAGAACATGTTATACTCATTCTGTATGAGTGATAGGTGAGAGGATCTGGTTATTTCCCAAAGAGTGGGTTTCCCCACTCTTTGTTTTTTGTGTATATCATCATCCCACGTAGAGGAGGTCTTATAATGACAGCAACCTTTGATAAAGAAAATATCAGGACTTCCATTTGCGATATAGTGGAAAAAAATGGTTATGAATGTGTGGGAGTTATTTTTGCTAGAGAAGCGCATAACTTTTATATCAGGGTTTATATAGATACGCTTGGTGGCATTACTGTGAAAGATTGCGAGATTGTTTCGAAGAGTGTGAGTCGATATCTTGATGCTCATGACGAATCCATTCCTCAGCGATATTTTTTAGAAGTAGGATCCCCTGGTCTTGATCGTCCTCTTTTCTCTATAGAGGATTTCGAGAAATTTATTGGACGCAAGGCTAAAGTTCGGTGCCAAGCGCCAGTGGAGGGACGTAAAAGATTTAAAGGAGAAATACTCGGGGTCAACAAAGATACTGGCTCTATTCGCCTAAGCCTGGAAGAGACCACACAAGAAGTCGATATCCCGTGGGCCTCTATACAGAAGAGCAACTTAGTTTACGAGGGCGATTAAACTTATTATTGTGGAAATTTTGGAGGAGGATGAGAAATATGCAGCTTGGACGTGATTTCATCCGTGCACTGAAACAGCTCACAGCAGAGCGTGGCCTGACACCGGAAGTGATCGCATCGAGTCTAGAAGCGGCACTAATCTCCGCATATAAAAAATATCAGGGTGGAAACCAAAACGTAGAAGTGCATATAGATTTAGAGAGTGGGAATGTTTCTATTTGTGAAGTGAAACTTGTTGTAGAGGATGTAAAACAGCCAGATATAGAGATTAGTCTTGATGATGTGCAGAAAATGGGCTACACGGATGTATTGATCAACGAGTACATTCGAATTGAAGTAAACCCTGAAGATTTTGGACGTATAGCAGCGCAAACAGCACGTCAAGTTATTATACAGAAACTGAAAGATGCAGAGCGACAAATAATTTTTGAAGAATTTTCTGGTCGAGTGGGAGACTTGGTGAATGGGGTTATTTTTAAAGCTGAAAACGATCAAGTTTTAGTGCGGCTTAATGATCGAACAGAGGCTATATTACCTAGGGAAGAACGAATTATTAGTGAAGCTTATGTCCCTGGAGAACGATTAAAATTTTACCTTCTTGATGTGCGTCAAACTACCCGAGGACCTCGAATAGTTGTATCCAGGACTCACCCGGGATTACTTCGGAAGCTGATGGAACTTGAGGTTCCTGAAATTCAGGAAGGAATTATTGAAATAAAAGGGATTGTACGAGAAGCTGGGACAAGAGCAAAGGTAGCTGTTCAGACCTTGGATAGTAATGTGGATCCAGTAGGCGCTTGCGTAGGGAATGGCGGGGCTAGAATCAAGTCTATTAGCCAGGAACTTTCGAATGAAAAAATTGATGTTATTATATGGAGCAGTGATCCTTTAACTTTTATTCGTAATGCTTTATCTCCAGCCAAAATAGTCAAAATAGAGCCTGTTTTGGAGCAGGACAAGGCTGTGACTGTCTATGCTCGCCCTGATCAGTTATCTCTTGCTATAGGTAAGGCTGGTCAGAATGTTCGACTAGCAGCAAGGCTAACAGGGTGGAAGATAGACATTAAAGCCTTGGAGCCAGATCGGATGCCAACGCTTCAAGACATTTTTCAGGACATTATAGATTAAGAGGTGCCTTATTAGTGGTGCATATAAAGCGGAAGCGGCCACGAACATGCGTCGGTTGTCACAGAGAAAGTCCTAAAAAGGATCTTATACGGGTTGTTCGTACGCCTGACGGCTCAATAGCTATAGATCCTACAGGTAAGATGTCTGGGCGAGGCGCATATGTTTGCCTGAACAGAGAGTGTATTGAGGAGACCAAAAAAAGGAAAGCTCTTTCGAAAGTATTTAAATGCAACGTGGATGAGAGAGTGTATATAGAGCTACTATCCCTTCTTGAACAAAAGGAGAAGGGGGGCGATTCCTTAATTGAGTAAGGATCTTTTATTTACCTATTTAGGCTTGGCACGTCGTTCGGGGCAACTTCTTGTTGGGCAGGACCAGATAAAAAAAGCTTTTATAAAAAACGAGGGGTTAGTTGTTCTTCTCTCTGAGGATGCTTCTGAAAGCACTAGACGTAAATTTCTTGGATATGAAGAGCGGAAACAATGCAAAATAGAAACAATCCCCCTCACGGGAGAGGAATTATCGAAAGCTATCGGAACCACAAATACACAAATTGTGGCTTTGCCGTCACGCAGTGGCTTTGCTGTGAAAATACAAGCCATGCTAGCGGAAGGGGGAAATATATTTGAGTAAAATAAGAGTTTATGAACTAGCCAAGATGTTAGGAAAAAGTAATAAAGATTTATTGAGCATGTTGGAAGATCTTGGTGTTGAAGTTAAAACTCATATGAGTTCTATCGATACGGAAGTAGCCCAGCTCATTGAAGAAACTGTTAAAAGCGAGGAGGGCAAACATACACCTCAAATGCAGAAAGAGGAAACAATGGTGAAGGAAAAACAATGCGTACGTGTTCGTAAGACTGCCACGGTGAAAGAAGTAGCCAGACTTATTGATGTCCCTGTGGCAGAAACAGTTAAAACTCTTGTTGATGCTGAAATTATGGCTCCAGCAGGGACTAGCATTGATGAAGCTATTCTTCTCGCGCTAGGCGAAGCCTATAACATAGAGTTTCAGTTTGAAGAAGAGGGATCTGCACCAAAGGAAGAGGGAAAAACTCTTTCTGCGGGAAGGCCCGTATTTCATGGAGACCACATGGAACCAAGATCTCCGATCGTAACAGTAATGGGACATGTTGATCATGGGAAAACAACACTTTTGGATTATATTAGAAAAACTAATATATCTGCCAGAGAAGCAGGTGGAATTACCCAGCACATAGGAGCTTCCACTGTTGATCATGAAGGGAAAAAGATAATTTTCCTCGACACACCAGGACACGAGGCTTTCACTGCAATGAGGGCAAGAGGAGCACAGGCTACTGATGTCGCTATTCTTGTAGTTGCAGCGGATGACGGGCTCATGCCTCAAACTCGGGAAGCTATTAACCATGCGAAAGCAGCCGGAGTACCTATTGTTGTAGCTGTAAATAAGATAGACAAACCTGCTGCTCGTCCCGACAGGGTCAGACAACAACTATCAGATATTGGCCTTGTTCCCGAAGAGTGGGGTGGCGATACCATAATGGTAGATGTATCTGCAAAAACAGGGCAAGGAATTCCCCAACTTTTGGAGATGGTCCTCCTCGTCGCAGAAATGGAAGAATTAAAGGCTGATCCGACTGTTACCCCAGAAGGAATTGTTATTGAAGCAAAACTTGATAAAGGAAAGGGGCCTGTGGCTACTGTTATCGTCCAGCAAGGGACCTTACACCGTGGAGACATTATTCTCCTTGATTCTACATGGGGAAAGATCAGAGCCATGCTTGATTCCAGAGGGCGTCAGGTGTCAAAAGCTGGTCCCAGCACACCTGTGGAAGTTCTAGGCCTAACGTCCGTGCCTCAACCTGGTGAACGTTTCATTTTGGTAGAAAATGAGCGAGAAGCTAGAGACAAAACTGCAAAATGGGAACAAATCAAACGAGAGGCTGAAACCGTAACTTCCAAGAGAATGACTCTGGAGGAGCTCTACTCTCAAATGAAAGAGGGAGAAATTCCTCAGCTGAATCTCTTGGTAAAATGCGATGTTCAAGGCACATGTGAAGCTTTATGTGCCGCTCTTGAAAAAATGGGAACATCTGAAGTAGGTATTAATATAATCCATCGTGGAGTAGGTCGCATTGCAGAATCTGATATTATGTTAGCCTCCGCCTCTAATGCTGTTATTATCGGCTTTAATGTTCGGCCAGACAAAAATGCTCAAAAGATAGCGGAAGTTGAAGGTATACAGATTCGACTCTATGACGTTATCTATGACGTTATCGATGACGTAAAAGTCGCTCTTGAAGGTATGTTAACTCCCACTATTCGAGAAGAACCCTTAGGACAGGCAGAAATCCGTCAGGTTTTCAAGGTTCCTAAAGCTGGTAAGATTGCTGGTTGTTATGTAACGGAAGGCACCATTAAGCGGAGTGCGCGGGCTAGAGTGATCCGAGATGGAGTTGTTGTATGGACAGGCAGTTTATCAAATCTGAAGCGATTTAAAGATGAAGCTCGAGAAGTAAACGCAGGGTATGAGTGTGGCATTAATTTTGCTGGCTTCCAAGATTTTAGAGAAGGAGATGTAATAGAAGCCTTTGAACTTATAGAGGAGCGACGCCATCTCGATTAGGGATGGCACAATCCTTTTACTTTGATATGAAACAGAATGAGTTATACCCCTATGTAGGGGTGTTCCAGGTAGAAATAGACATACCTGGGTGTCGAAGCATAAAAGAACGGCGGCAAGTAGTTCGGTCGTTAATAGATAGGATTCGCCGACGATGGAATGTATCCGTTGTCGATATAGGTCCTGAAGGTCGATGGGATCAAGCTTTTTTAGCCTTTTCTCTTGTAGGAACTACATATACTATGTGTGAAGAACGCATAGATGCAATTTGGAATTTTCTACAAAAAGAAGAGGATATGTCGACTTTCGTAATTGTTCATTATTGGCAAGAGGTCGATAAGTATGACGAATTACCGAATGCAGAGAATTAACAAACAACTCCAGCGAGAGATAAGCATGCTTCTGGAGTATAAAATTAAAAATGAAACAGCTAAAGAAGCTATCATAACCGAGGTCGAATGTTCTAAAGATCTCGAATTTGCAGTAGTTTATTTTATTACTCTTGAGCCGAAACAGCGTAAGGTAGTATTTAAGGCTCTAGAGAGTATAGCAGGTCCCTTGCGCAGCATGTTGGGGAAGAAGTTACGTCTTCGGAAAATTCCTGAAATTCGCTTCACTATTGATCCTTCTGTAGATTATGGACGGCGGATTGATGCTCTTTTGGACAGTTTAAAAGAAGAGACTAATCCTTCTTCTGACACTAACGGAGTGAATAAACGTGAGGAGTAATATAAGCCTTGGGGATTTATATTCCATTTTAAATGCATCATCCTCTTGGGTGATACTAACCCACCAAAAGCCAGACGGCGATGCTCTCGGTTCAGCGTCGGCTCTTGTAGTTCATGGAAAAGAGAGGGGGAAACGTGTTATTTGGGGAGGTCCTGATCCTCTGCCTGATACGTATGCGTTTCTCCCTTTTGGGGACGAATACCAGGTTTTTGATAATCATTTGCCGCCAGTGGAAGGAAAAACTTCCATCATATTTTTAGACACGAGCAACATAGAACGATCTGTATCTAATATCCAGGAACTGCAAAATATGTGTACTTTCATAAATATAGATCACCACGGTGATAATACTTTATTTGGTGACTACTATTACGTAGATGAAACATCTTCTTCCCTTGGAGAAATTTTATGGAGCCTTTTCTTAATCTCTTCGACAGGATATAGTTTCCAATCAGCTCTAGGGCTTTATACCGCTATCGTTACAGATAGTGGAAATTTTTCTTTTTCATCCACGTCTCCCCGTACTCATGAGGCAGCGGCAGATCTTATCAGGAGAGGTGTTCCCCCCGCAGAAATGAGTCAAAAGATATTTTATAATCAACCTCTGCAAAGCCTTCATTTATGGGGAAGAGTTTTCGAAAGAACGTGTTTATTTGGAAATGTAAGAAAAGCCTGCCTTTCTTGGATAACTCTTGAAGATTTTTCATGCCTCAACTCCGACCCAGCCGATACTGAAGGCTTGGTCAACGAGCTACTTAAGGTAAAAGACGTGGTTTTTGCAGTACTTCTTGTGGAAGAAAAAGATCGAATTCGAATAAGCCTTCGTTCCCGTGGAGAAATTTCTGCGCAAAAAATAGCTCATCGCTTTGGCGGAGGAGGGCATAAACAAGCCGCTGGTTGTCAACTTTCCCTTTCGCTGGAAGAGGCCAAAAAACATATCATCCGTGTTATTACGGAGGATATGGATGGTTAGTTCGATTTTGCTATTGAATAAACCTACGGGAATCCGAAGTGCTTCTTGCGTTCACCTCCTTCGAACTAAGTTCCCTAAAAGGGTAAAGGTCGGACATGGTGGAACTCTAGACTCTACGGCTTCTGGCCTTCTCGTTATTTTGTTGGGAAATGCCACTCGTCTCTCCGATTATGTCATGATGCTGCCTAAAGAGTATAAAGTGACCTTAAAATTGGGGGTATCTACATCAACTCTTGATTATTCAGGAGAAATAGTGAGTCAATCCTTTTTCTCTCACATAACTTCCGAAAAAATAGATGCCATATTACCTGCTTTTCAAGGAATGCGAATGCAACTGCCTCCCACAGTTTCTGCCATTAAAATTCAAGGGAAAAGAGCTTCTGATCTCAAACGTGGTGGGTGCTCGCCAATCCTAGCCCCTCGTCCAGTTACCGTCTCCTTTATTCGGCGTATATCGAATATATCGAAAGAAGGGGAAATCTCTCTGTTTGTTCGGTGTCATAAAGGTACGTATATTCGGAGTATCGTGCGAGATCTCGGAGAAAAACTGGGATGTGGAGCCACAGTTACGGAGCTGATACGACTTTCTACAGGAACCATGAAGTTAGAAAGCGCTCTTTCTTACCAGGAAGCAGAACAATATAATTGGGAGGAAGTCTTGAACAAGACCTTATCTCTTCAAGACTTTGCTGCACACTTCACTATTTATGAAGCAAATACGATACAAGAAGAAAATATAAAAAATGGGTTAAAAATAAGAATTAAGGAGATGCTTCCTATCTCGAGAGGTCCTGTCCCAACGAACATTGCTATATGTGTCCTAGGGAAAAAACTTTTTTCCCTAGGAACTTTAGAATTAATTGAAACTAACACTTTCTTTCGTCCTCGGACAAATATTTTTTAGAGGGATAATTTGATGATCCAAGTAATAGGAGCTTTTGACGGTTTTCATAAAGGGCATCAATTACTTCTTAAAGAAGCGGCGCGTCTGTCAAGAGAACAAAATGACCAATGGGGCGTAGTTACATTCTCTCCTCATCCTCAGTTTATTTTTAATCCCAGACGGCTTTTCTTGCTGTTTTCAGAAGAAGAGAAAAAAATCATAGTATCGGCACTCGATATTCCTCACATTCTGTGGGTTCCATTTGATGAGCGTTTTGCTTCCTTATCCCCTTTTGAGTTTCTTGATTTTCTTGAAAGCAAAGTCCACTTAACAGGCATTGTTGTAGGCGAAAATTTCCGTTTTGGTGCAGGAAGAAAGGGCAATATTTCACTTCTTAGAGAGTATTGCCATAATAATAGACTTTTTTTCTCTCCCGTACCTACTCTTGAAATAGATGGCTTAGCAGTAAGTAGTACAGTCGTTAGGGGGGAAGTGCTATCTGGTCGTATGCAGATGGCAAAATATCTTCTAGGATATCCGTTTTTTATGTATCAGGAGATTATTCCAGGTCATCGCCGAGGTCGAGAACTCGGTTTCCCCACAGCGAACATGAATGTTCCCTCACACAAAATAATTCCTCCTTCCGGAGTCTATGCTGCTACGGTTATCGTGGATGGGAAATGTTATCCAGGGGCCCTAAATATTGGTTCAAATCCCACATTTCCAGACGTAAAAAGCCTCCGCATAGAAGTTCATATCGCAGGCTTTTATGGAGATCTTTATTATAAAAAAATTCTGGTATTTGTAGAAGAATATTTACGGGGTGAGCGACGTTTCCCTAATCGCCAAGCTTTATCAACCCAACTAGCTTCCGATACGGAACTTTCAGTAAAGCTCTTTGAGAAAAATTTTGCAAAAGAGCACGATCTATACCTACATTTTGCAAAATACTGCCGCTCATAGTGATAGTTGCACTCTTCCCAGCCTCGTGATAACATAATCGCCGTCCCGAGCGGGCCTGTAGCTCAGTGGATAGAGCGACGGCCTCCTAAGCCGTAGGGAAATAGAATGTATCGGGAATCCAGTCATACCAAGGGTTCCCGTTTTTTTATGCCTTTTTGGAGCGTCGGTCTTCTGACATTTTTAAGGTTCGTTTTTCCTCTTTAATAATTATAGCATGTCCTTGCAGAAAATGTAAGGATTGTGTCGAGTTTAGGACAATATCTTTGAATGGGTTGGAGGAACATCTTTTACCCCATTCAGAAACAGCCCTAAAAAGAGATTAAAGTAGAAAAACACTACAGATAGGCTCATATCGTGATAAATGACGCTATATAGGTGCTTTTTGCAATTTGAGGGGTCAGAAGAAATGTTATATAATCTATCTTAGATAACTCCGAACCTTGACCGATAGCGGCTTTCTTGCGTGGATGAGCAGAAAAACGCAAGCAACCACGGACATTTTTTCTTCCATTCAAACAGCTTGAGGAGCGAGCCCAAGAATGGCGACGACCTCTTGTGAGAGCTTGACCGTGATTGGATTACTGATTAGTAACGGCAACTCCATCCTCATTTTACGCAATAACTGTATAAAAAAATAATAGAATATCCACAAGCGTGAGCAGGCAACAGGCTCATGCTTTTTTGTGCATGGACGGGAATATTTTCCCCGTCCATTTTTTTGTAAAAAAAGTGTTTTACAAATATTTAAAAAAAAGAAGGAGGTACAATCGTGAAAAAAACAAAACTTCGCTCCTTGCGTGAAAGGGCTGGGATTTCGCAATACAAACTAAGCTTCGATGTAAAAATCCCGTCCTGCTGTCTTTCTCAAATGGAAAATGCCTGTTTTCCCGAAATATAAAAAAGCTTTAGCGGCATTTTTCAACGTGGAGCCGGAAAGCCTCGTGGACGACCAAGGAATGGCGGCGGTTGTTGATGAATAGTGACTTGGCGTCCATTCATCAGCGGCTCGAAGTGGCGGCGCTACAAAGAGGCTTTTTAGCCTCTTTGTGGCAGGAATTCGCAGAACTTCAAAGGGAAAAATTACGATTGGAAAGGAGCAAAAAACGAGCATGATTGAAAATTACGTAGCCATAAAAACAGGAATTCGTGAAAGCCTCCAATCGAAAAGACCGGTTGCGGGCAATGGGCACAGGCTGGCGTTATTTTTGTCTTGCGCCAGAAGAAAGGCTACAAATAAAAAAGAAGTGCTGGCGGCTTTTCAAAAAGGATTGGATCGCTGGAAACTTTTTGAAAGGAAGACAACGGAATACCACGTTGAAAAATTCTTCTTTAGCCAGCTCCAAGATGAGGAAAAGCCAGCCCTGGTAACCATGCAGGAAGCTTTTCCGACTCGCAAAAATGGCTACAAAAAACGTCGAATGGGAAAAAGTGATCACAAAACAAGCGAGGATGGCGGCGACCCCGAACCTTGGTATCTCGCTCGAAAGGCGGCGGCATAATGTTAAGTTTGCGTGAAATCGGCTTGAGCGCCGATGACATCCGAGCTTGGTTCGAGCGTGAAATCCATCCCAAGAACGTAAAAGTCGACGGCGATCAAATTTATTGTAGCTGTCCAATCCAAAGCCACAACCACAAAAATGGCGATAAAACCCCTTCGTTCAGCCTCAATATTGCCGATGGCTGTTGGTATTGCCATTCAACCGGCGATTCCGGCTCAATAAAAAAACTTTGTGAGCTGTGCGGCGTTCAGGCGCCATGGCATGGAAAAGGAAAAACGCCATCAAAAGAAACTGTGTACCCATATCACGACGCAAGCGGAAAACTAATTTACGAGGTCGTCCGAACTGACGACCCAAGCGGCAAGAAAATCTTCCAAAGAGCGATTCTCCCGAATGGAGAAAAAAGAAACTCCATGAAAGGCGTCAAGCGGGTTCCTTTCCATCTTCCCGAAATTCTCAAGGCTCAAGCCGGCAACCAAACAATCTTCGTCGTCGAGGGCGAAAAGTGCGTTGAAGCCTTGCGAGCACTGGGTTTGGTCGCTACCACAAATAGTGGCGGTGCTGGGAAATGGAACGATTGCGGTCAGTATTTCCAGAAAGGAATAAGCGTTATTATCATTCCAGATAATGACGAGCCCGGGCGAAAGCATGCCCTTGAGGTTGCTCAGGACTTACAAAAGCGTGGGTGCAACGTGAAAATTCTAAACTTGCCCAACCTTCAACAAAAAGAGGATGTTTTCGATTGGCTGAAAAAAGGACACGGCAAGGAAGAACTTCTGGAGCTGGTCGGGCGGTGCGAGGAATGGGACGAGGAACCACTACAAACCGAACTTCAAACACAAATTGAAACCAACCCGTCGTCCATTCAAGAGAGCGTTCAAAAAAAGTGCAAGGAGCTTTTCGACGAAGGTTTCGGTCTCGAATTAGCACGGGAAACGATCCGAGCCGAACTTGTCAATCTTCAACTCGACGGCGAAACGACCTTTTTAATAGAAGAAACTATTAATAAAAGCTGGGTTGAATTTCTCCGAGAAAAGCCAGCCGATAAAATTATTTCGGCAATCAGCGCAAGCGACTTGATGAAGATGGTAATTCCCGCTCCAGAATGGGCGGTTCAAAACATGATTCCCGCCGGCTTGAGCGTTTTAGCGTCGCCACCAAAAGTTGGAAAATCCTTCTTTTGCTTACAGCTTGCGCTAGCCGTGGCGACGGGTCAGCCGTTCCTTGACCATCGAACGGAAAAAGGAAGCGTTCTCTATATTAGTTTGGAAGATTCACCATATAGCCTACAAAAAAGACTTTCATATTTTCTTGAAGATCACAGAAAAATTCCAAACAACCTATTTTTAACAAACGAGCTTCCTCAACTTGACGCTCAAGGGTTACTCTTGCTCGACCAGTGGCTAGCGACCCACAACGACGCAAGACTGGTAATCATCGACACGTGGGGGAAAACCAAGCCGAATGGGAACAGGCAGAAGAATGCCTATGAGTCAGACGTTGAGCTTGTGTCGCCGATAAAAAAGCTAGCTGACCGTTACTCAACTTCAATTTTATTAGTTCACCATCTCAAAAAAGGTGGCGGGAAAGAAAGCGATTGGCTAGAAAGCTTGAGCGGTTCAATGGGCTTGGCGGCGACCGTCGATGGGTTACTAAGTCTTTATCGAGATCGTGGAGCCCAGCAAGGAATTCTCAAACGAACTGGGCGAAACCTCGAGGAAGACGACGACATAGGTCTTGAGTGGACGGCTCCGGGATGGAGGTTTGCCGGCGACGCAAGGGAAGTTCTATTGAGCGAATCGAGAAAAGAAATAGTTGCCGCTATAAAAGAAATCGGAGAACCGGCAACGCCAACGATGATATCTGAAATGAGCGGTAAAAAAATTGGAACGATAAAGCCGCTTTTAAGAAGAATGCTAAAAGACGGGATTTTAAACTGTTCTTCTCAAGGAAGATATTTTCTCCCGTTGACAAGCGATAGTTACGGTTGCGTTGAAGAAACGCAACCCATGCAACCCAACAACCCGGTTGCACCGGTTGCGTTTGGTTCTAGGGAATGCAACCCTATCAACCCTAGTGATAGCAAGGGCTTACAAGGTACGGTTGCACGGGTTGCGCCGGTTGCACCGGTTGTACCTAGCGTCGGTAATCTTCTGGAAATTTTCCCGGACGGATTCAAAAGTAGAAAATGTACCAGTCTCGATAAATTTCTTTCGACCATCCAAGAAAAAAAAGGAGATGACCGTATGGAAAATTCTCAACCTAAAAAGTTGGAACCGTGGAAGCCTGAACAAAAACTTTCCCAACCCTCCATCCCAAAATCACCGCCAACCGATTGGCGGGCGTGGCTCGAATCCTCCGAGCCTGCGGTCAAGGAAAAATACGACGAAGTTTTTAATCGGCTCAAGGTTTTTCTCACAGAGGAAAATGCACGACAAAAGGCTTTCGAAAGAAGCTGGGATCTCCAACAAAAGCTCAAGGAAGAAGCGGCATAGGGCGGGAGGGTATCAACCCTCCTACCCATACCCCGGGGGGCTATAAAAAGTCTGGGGGCTTGTAATAACGAACCCCGAGGCGATTTCGGCGTGAGTGATTGCGAAACTGGACATAAAGGGGGTATGGGTATATTTAGCATGGTAAAGGGGGCTTTCTATGGAAATTGTTGACTTAATTGACGGCTATTTCTTAAAAATTCTGAAAAGGCTTTTCGGTCGCCATGAAAAAAGATAGCAAAAAAATTATTGACGAAATTTTCCGAGAACTCAAAGAGGAATTTTCTTTTGAAGAAGAGCGGCAAAAATATATCAACTCAATCTCAAATCGGATCCGTCGAGGCGGTCGGATTGGCGGAAAAAAATTATAACTCTCGGGGGCGGCGATGGGGATTTTCTTTCTCCATTCAAAAATATACTCAACCGAAAAAACCAGAAAGGAGTTTTTACATGAACCGAGAAATGGCGCAAAGTTTGCGAGGTCTGGGCAACGCTCTTATAAAAACATATTTTCACGATTGGCTACCAGAAAAAAAGCGAATCGACCGATACCTTGAGGACGTAGTTTTAAATTCGCCTCTTCTAAAGGCAGATCGTGTCCAAGGCGGCGATCACATAACGCCGCAAGAACGGCTCCTGGAGATAAAGGAAGAACACGAGGGCTATCAAGCCCTGGTTCGCAACATCGAGCGAGTGGAAGCGTTTCTGGACGGTCTGAACGATGACGAGCGGGCGCTGGTTGACCTTCATTATCGGCAAAAAAAAGATCCTTGGGAAATTTCACGGACGCTAAAAAAGGACAAGACCGACGTGCTAAAAAATCTTTTCTCCATTCAAAAAAGATTGGGCTGTTTTTGGATGGGCGAAAGTGAGGTGGCGTAGTGCTGGGGCTTAGCTTTTTTTATTGCGACGGGTCGACTATAATTTTCTATCGTGATGGCGAAGCGAAACCCGTCGCTCCGAAAGGGAATCTTGGTCATTCGTTGGCATGGCGTGATTTTGCAATGCTTATGAATAACGGCATTATTGTGACTCCAAAGGAAGACAAATACGATACGCTGCGGGTTAGCGATGTATTTTGGGACAATCTGGGAGCCGCTCTTCGGGCGGCTCAAGTGAGGAAATAAAAAGAGCCGGGGCTATCCCGGCTCCCTTCTTCTTTCTACTCAAAAAACATATTCCGGCAACGTGGCGTGAGTTTTCTTTTTCCGTCGCAAATAGAAATCATTTTCTTTTCCGCCAAAAAAGGTTTTCCGTAATTTGGGTTAAATAAATTTCGACATGGCAAATTAAGCTCTACTTTTCCATCCTCAAAAAAGGTTACGAAAGAATCGTCGGAATATTGAATACTCAAAACATCCAAGCCGTCAACTTTACTTTTTGTACAGATCATTTTTCCCCCTCCAATCTATTCTTTACAAGCGTCACAGAATTCTTGAAAATCCGCTGGCTCGGTGTCGCCAATAATCACGTCGGGAAATTGCGAATAATCGACCTGACTCTCTGTGAACTGGGTGAGCAGAAAAAGTCCACGCTCCAAGTCTCCGTCGAAATATTTCTCAACAAAATTGCGGGCGGTCTCGACGAGACTAACGATCAATTCGTCGGCGGATCCAACGACGGCGCAGGCTTCTTCGTAAGAAGTATATCCTGCCTGCCTTGCGAGTTGCTCGAGAGCCTCTTTTTCCGAACCTGATTGGAAAAACCCAAAGGAATGAGCAGAATTTCTGTTGCAGATTTCGTACGTGTTCATTTTTAAACCCTCCATTCAATTTTTATCCCTTTCCCCTAAAACCGACCCACCAGAATGGCTCACAGCATGCCTAACTTTCTTCTTTGGTATGAACAGTCGTTTAGCGCAAGCCTTTTAAGCGTGGCGGTGGCTAGGGGGCTCATAAGCGAGTTAGGCGTTTGCGGCGTGGTAGAAGGTTGGAAACGGGGCTTGCGAGGTCGTGTTGCTCTTTAAGGTCTGATCGGGCAAGGGCAACATATATTTTAGTCGTGCTAAGATCGCTATGCCCCATGATTCGCTGTAGGGCAAAGGTGTTGCCGTTGTTCCTCAAGAAGTAGAGGGCGAACAGGTGACGCAAGCTGTAAGGCGTAATGTCAGCCCCTATCTTTTCTCCATACCCTTTGACAGTGTGATACCACGAATTGACACGGAGGGGTTGCCCGTCCCGTGAGCAGAAAAGAGGGGCGTTTCTCCATTCCTTGGGGCGTATGGAAACAAGCTTCATGATGGCTTGTGCTGTCTGGTCAGATATGGGCAAGGTTCGCTGTACCCTTGTCTTGGCTGTTTCAGCACGAACGACAACGACCCGGGCGGGAATGGAAACATCTTCAACACGAAGGGAAAGAGCTTCCCGGGGGCGTATCCCCGTATCAAGCGAGAGCAGGAGCAGGGCGTAATTTCTTAAGCCCGTATATGTGCTTTGGTCGGGGAGTGCGAGAAGAGCCTTCACAACGTCGGGGCTATGTTGGGCTATCCGAGGTTGAGCCTTGCGACTCCTTATCCCATCACAGGGGCTGGTGTATAAAATTCCTTCATTGACAATCCATCGGAAGAAACATTTGAGGTGCTTCAGCACTATATTGTGATACCCCGGGCTACGTTCAATGGACATATACTCAAGAACGCAACGTTTAGCCTTGTCCGGGTTCAGTCCGTCAGGATGGGCGGCAAAGAACCGTGTCAGATGGTATCGGTAATCTCGAATGGTTCGGGGGGCTAGTCCGTCAGCCTTCCTTGTCAGAATATATCGTTCTACCGTTTGTTGCCATGTTTCCTCGGTGTGAAAAAGCCTTGCCACGTTTCCGGACATGCAGAATCCCTCCCATTAAAAGAGATTTCCTTGAAAATGTCAGGGTGGCTCTTTTAGGCTTAAAAGTGTAGTGCGATCCTAGAGCGACGGTCTAGGTAGGTTTGAGTGGGGCGGGTATCCCGACGTAGAGGGAGGGGAAGTGGGAATAATAAAAGAGTGTGAAGCCGTATAGCGACTAGGTTTCTAGTTGTGTTTCCTTTTGTTTCGTGATAACATAATCGCCGTCCCGAGCGGGCCTGTAGCTCAGTGGATAGAGCGACGGCCTCCTAAGCCGTAGGTCAGGCGTTCGAATCGCCTCAGGTCCGCCATATAACTTTCAGACATCGGGCTTTTAGGCCTATTCTTCGTTTGATTCCGTATTTCAGTTGTCAAACAATATGTAATGCGAGTATAATCCTTTTTGTGGCCTGTTGAAAAGACTGAAAAATCGGAAGGGGGGGCAATTGACGAAAAATTGCCGAATTCTAAAAATTCTAATTTTAACTCTTGTCTCTTCGATCCTTTTTATAACTTTTGCCCCTGTTTACAGGCTTTCTCTATACACAAAAGACCGTGAGATATTTTCGGCAGTAATATCATCCGGAACAAGATTTTCCATGGGCTATGTACATTCAGTAGAGCAAACTCCTGTGGAAGATATTTATGTTGTTTCAGGGCCACAGTTATGGTTATGGGAAGAACGGTTCCGATCACATAATGCAGGGTTACCAACAGAAGCTCCTTTGCGTAGTCATTTTTTTATGGAAAAAGATTGGATGATAATACGAGGAAGTACATATCGTTGGGAACAATTAGCAGTTCGTATAGGGAATAAAGAGTTAGGTCGTAATTGGATTTCTTCAGAGAGCACTGGAAAAGTGAATCTGTTTGAGATTGTACCAGACAGAGTCCTTTATTTGAAAATCACACAATCTCCTTTGTTTTTTAGGAAAGAATTTTCTTTGCTCTGAATGTATAGACTAACCTAGAGGAACGAAAAAGACTGGAGGTGGAGATTTTTGGATGAAAAAAACAACAATATTAATCCAGACCTTGTAACTGAACCAGTCTCTGCTATCGACCTTGATGAACTTCGGCGCCAATTTGACACAGAAGCAAGATATCGTGATCTTTCTGGATGGCAAGCAGTATTTGTTACCGTTTTGGCCGTTGGAATGTCTCTTTTCCATCTCTACACTGCAGGTTTTGGCTTGCTTTTAGCCATGAAGCAGGGAGCTACGCATCTTGCCTTTGTACTCGTACTTGTTTTTCTGCTTTATCCTGCAACAGCAAAGAGCAGTAAAAACAGTGTCCCATGGTATGATTTTATTTTCGCTGTTCTCGCAGCCTTTGCTACGCTTTATCTTGTCATAGAATTCGAAGAAATGGTGAATAGAGCAGGGCTTCCTACAAGTATGGATATTGCTGTAGGCTTTATCGGCATAGCTCTTCTTCTCGAAGCGACACGAAGAGTATCAAGTCCGGTATTGCCATGTATTGCTATTTTCTTCCTCATTTATTGCTACTTTGGTAGATCTTTTCCTCAAATTTTTCAACATCGAGGATTTAATATCACTCGAATTATCAACCATATGTATTTAGGCACAGAAGGAGTTTTTGGTATTCCTCTAGGTGTATCAGCTACCTTTGTGTTTATGTTTATTTTGTTCGGATCCGTATTGGAACAAACTGGAATGGGGCGTTTTATTATTGATCTTGCGATGGCCCTGGCTGGTGGAGCTACAGGGGGACCAGCCAAAGTAGCAGTGCTAAGCTCAGGCTTGATGGGATCTGTTTCAGGATCTTCTGTGGCCAATGTATGTACTACAGGCATGTTCACTATCCCTCTCATGAAGAGTGTGGGATACAAACCTTATTTTGCCGGGGCTGTAGAAGCAGTAGCCTCGACAGGGGGGCAGATTATGCCTCCTGTTATGGGAGCTGCCGCTTTTATTATGGCTCAATTTATGGGTGTACCTTATATTGAAGTTGCCCTAGCCGCTATCGTTCCTGCGCTCCTGTACTATTTTGCAGTTATGGTGCAGGTTCATTTTGAAGCAACGAGACTTGGGTTACGAGGATTACCTCGAGAAAAACTTCCTAACCTTTTCAAATTATTGAGAAGCAAGGGACATTTGCTTATCCCGCTCGTCGTGATCATCTATTTCCTCCTCGCTGGGTACACTCCCTTAAAAGCAGCTTACAATGGAATTATAGCAACTGTCCTAATTTCTTTTCTCAACAAAGAAACTCGCTTAACGCTACCTAAGCTAAAAATGGCGTTGGAAAGTGGAGCAAAAGGCGCGCTAGGGGTGGCCTGTGCTTGTGCTACAGTAGGTATCGTAGTAGGAACGGCCACTCTTACGGGGTTGGGGTTACGAATAGCGAGTGCTATTGTCACTATTGCAGGCGGCAACCTTTTATTTACATTAGTATTAACCATGATAGCCTGTATATTGCTTGGCGCAGGTCTTCCAACAACAGCTAATTTTATTGTCACAAGCACTATCGCGGCGCCAGCGCTTTTTCAGCTCAATGTTCCACCTATGGCAGCCTATATGTTTGTTCTTTATTTCGGTATAGCAGCTGATTTGAGCCCCCCTGTGGCCTTAGCAGCGTATGCAGGAGCTGGAATAGCTGGGGCTGACCCTATGCGCACAGGAGTTACAGCTGTTAAGTTGGCGCTTGCAGGTTTTCTTGTCCCATTTATTTATGTATATAATCCAATGCTTGTTCTTGTCGACTTCAAACCATGGCCATTTACCTTAGCCATTATTACAGCTATACTGGGTGTATTCCTCCTTGGTATGAGTACTATAGGATTCTACAAAACAAAAATGGCTTGGTGGTTGCGAATCATCGCTTTAGGAGGAGCTCTTGGGTTGTTGATACCTGGATGGCAAAGTGACATGTTAGGGTTGGTTATTTTGATAATTACCCACTTTATCCAGGTAAAAAAGGCAGGAAAAGAGATTGAGCCGGCAGGATAGCATTTCATAAGAATCAAAGTTGTGTTAGAATCTACAAGTTATAAAATTGCCGTCTCTGCTTTACGGAGACGGCGTTTTCCTATTTGAAAGGAGGTATATATTTTGGCAACAGACTACAAGGATACTCTCAAACTCCCTCAGACATCTTTCCCTATGAGGGCCAATTTGGCGAAACGCGAGCCCGAATTTTTGAGGTTCTGGAAAGATATTGATGTTTACCACGAGATGTTAAAAAAACAGGAAGGGAAAGAGTCCTTCATTCTTCATGATGGACCCCCTTATGCCAATGGGAATATACATATAGGAACGGCTTTTAACAAAATATTAAAAGATTTTATTCCCAAATATAAGATGATGAAGGGATATTTTGCTCCCTATGTTCCTGGATGGGATACTCATGGTCTTCCTATAGAGCTTCACGTTCTTAGAACTCATGGCCTATCAAAGGATACTGTTGATCCTTTGGAATTGAGAAAAAAATGCGAAAAATATGCTCATGAGTTTCTGGATATTCAGCGGAATGATTTTATCCGCCTAGGAGCTCTTGGCGACTGGGAAAATCCTTATATCACTTTGAAGCCGGGGTACGAGGCAGCGCAACTAGGGGCTTTTGCAGACCTCGTAGAAAAAGGGTTGGTATATAAAGGACACAAGCCGGTATATTGGTGCATTGATTGTCAGACAGCTCTGGCAGCAGCTGAAATTGAATATTGGGATGAAACATCTCCTTCTGTCTTCATAGCCTACTCTATGCCTGAGATTGGAAAGAAAATAGAGGTGCTACAGGGCCGAGATGTTAATGTAGTAGTGTGGACAACAACACCTTGGACCCTTCCTGCTAGCATGGCTGTCGCTATCGGTCCTGGATATGACTATGTTTTTGTGGAAAGTGGCGATAAAGTATACTTATTAGCCCAAGAGCTTCTTGAATCTGTGTCAAAAGAAACAGGTCTGGAGTTTGGTCGTGTTTTATACACGTGTAAAGGAAGAGAATTAGAGAACGAATTAGCAGTTCACCCCTTTTACGTTGAAAGGAAAACACCCATTGTGCTGGCTGATTATGTTCTTCTCGACACAGGTACCGGATGCGTACATACTGCACCTGGCCACGGAGTGGAAGACTATGAGACTGGGGTTCGGTACAGTATAGACATATACAATCCAGTAGATGAGAGTGGACACTTCTTTAAAGATACCCCTCTTGTTGGTGGTCTCTCTCTAGATGAAGGAGCTAAAAAAGTCCTCGGTGTCTTAACTGAAAATGGGAGACTACTTGGACAGGGGAAGATAGTACACTCCTATCCGCATTGTTGGAGATGTAAGAAACCTGTTATCTTCCGATCCACTGAACAGTGGTTCATATCTGTAGCGGACTTTAGAGATGAAGCTCTTAAAATTATTCAAAACAACGTGAATTGGATCCCCGACTGGGGAAAAGACAGAATTTACAACATGGTACGAGACCGATCTGACTGGTGCATTAGCCGGCAGCGAGTCTGGGGCGTTCCTATCCCGGCGTTTTATTGTGATGATTGTGGCGAGCTTATTCTGAAACCGGAACTTATTCGTGTAATTCAGGACAAGGTGAGAACGGGAGGAACGAATATTTGGTGGGAACTTTCTGCCCAAGAGCTGTTAGGAGATCTCGCTGTCTGTCCTCATTGCGGAAGCCATAACCTCTCTAAAGATAAAAATATTATGGACGTATGGTTTGACTCTGGAGTCAGTCACTTTGCAGTGCTTGAGACTCGCCCCGAGTTGCGATGGCCTGCTGATCTCTACCTAGAGGGCAGTGATCAGCATCGTGGCTGGTTCCAAACCTCGTTGTTAACGTCTGTTGCTATTCGCGATAAGGCCCCCTATAAGAGTGTTTTGACCCATGGGTTCATCGTAGATGGGGAAGGCAAAAAAATGTCGAAATCTATAGGGAATATCATCCGGCCTCAGGAAGTTATCGATAAATACGGAGCTGATATTCTACGACTATGGGTCGCTTCTACCGACTATCGAAACGATATTCGGATCTCTCAGGGAATCATCAATAATTTGACAGAATCTTACAGACGTATCCGGAATACGGCTCGTTATCTACTTGGGAACTTAACAGACTTTGATCCTGCAAAAGATACCGTGGCTTATAATGACTTGCTGGAAATAGATAAGTGGGTGCTTTCTGTTCTTAACGGAGTGATCGATCGTTCCACGCAGGGATTTGAGAACTACGAATTTCATATTCCCACTTTTGTGATCCATCAGTTCTGCGTAAACGAGCTGAGTTCTTTCTTTTTAGACGTAAGCAAAGACCGGCTTTATGCAGATGCTACTGATTCTGTTTCTCGCCGTGGTTGTCAGACGGCCATGTGGCAAATACTTAATGTCATGACTCGCATGCTTGCCCCAATCCTCAGTTTCACTGCTGAAGAAATCTGGCAGGAGATGAGAAAAATTGATAGCACTCTGCCGAAGAGTGTTTTTCTCTCAGATTGGCCGGAAATCAATTCTACTCAAATAGATCCTTCTTTGGAAGAAAAGTGGCAGCAGGTTCTCGTTGTGAGAGGAGCCGTTAGTAGAGCTCTCGAAACAACAAGAACGTCTGGTATTATTGGACATGCTCTCGAAGCAAGAGTAGAGGTACAGAAGAAAAAAGAATATACTGATGCGGCCTTTTCTTCAGAGGACTGGGCAATGTTTGCCATCGTTTCTGACTTTAAATGGGTTGAAACTGTTTCGTCTTGTGCCATAGTATGGGAAGATGAGGAGACAGGTCTAGTTATAGGTGTAGACAAAGCTTTAGGAGAAAAGTGCCCAAGGTGCTGGAAATTCTCGGAAAAGCATAATGAAAATGGTTTGTGCCCTCGTTGCACTGAAGTGGTAGGGGAATAAAAAAGTACAAAACATGATAGAGTTACCTACCAGAGGCGGAACGAGCTCCGCCTCTGGTATTTTTACAGGAGCGATTCTTATGCAAGAAACAAACTATGAGAATGAGGATTTTCTGGAAGAAAACAACCATGAACAACTTATAGTTCTAAATCCCAGCGAAGCGAAACTAGAGATGCGCTTGGATGTTTTTCTTGCTTCAGAGTTAGGAATCACACGAAATTACGCACAAAAGCTTATATCTTCCGGAAACATTCGAATAACAGATTCCCCACGAAAAGTAAAACCCGCGTTAAAGCTCTCTGGAGATATAGAGATCTCAGTCTGTTTGCCTCCCGTTGAAAAACTTGAAGTGGAGCCAGAACCTGTCTCTTTTGATACCATCTATGAAGATAAAGATATTTTAGTTATCAACAAACCTTCAGGTGTGATAGTCCACCCAGCTCCAGGCAATTGGCACGGAACTTTAGTACACGGGCTTTTATATAAGTATCCTGATATAGGAAAATTTGGAGACACAACTCGCCCAGGCATTGTTCATCGTCTCGATGAAGGCACTTCAGGACTTATTGTAGTTGCTAGAAATGAGAAAGCTCTTTTGAATCTTCAGCATCAATTCCATTCGAGAGAAGTTAAGAAGGTATATTTAGCCCTTGCTATAGGGAAGCCTTCTTCTATTTCTGGTTTTATCAATGCGCCCATAGGGCGTAGCGTTCGTAATCGTACAAAAATGGCTATTATCTCAAACGGACGTCCTGCCATAACGGAATATAAGGTACTGTGGACCCATAAAGGCCTAAGTCTCATTCAATGTCACCTCCTCACAGGACGAACTCACCAAATTCGAGTTCACTTGAAAGCTATAGGCTGTCCTTTAGTGGGAGACACTTTATATGGAACGAAACAAAGCCTGAAACGTAAAGCAGAACGCATTTTTCTTCACGCATGGAAATTAGCCTTTGCCCATCCATCTTCGGGGGAAAAGCTTTTTTTTAGAGTCACTCTTCCTCAAGAATTACGCCTTTTTCTTCAAAAAACTCTTTCCAGTCCATTGGATTTGCCATAACAGTAAAAGGATGAGTATAGGTAACATGTGCTGGAGCCCCCCCTGGTATATGTCGCACATGTTTTCTCTCTGTATAATCTATTTGTACTTTTGATGTATGTCTAGCTTTACTGAAATAAGCCGCTAGTGAGGCTGCCAAAAGAAGAAGAAAGGATCCTTCAAGGTCCTCTTTCGTTCCGGTAAAACCTTTTATAATCACATGAGAACCTGGAATTTCATGCACGTGTAGCCAAATATCTCCAGATCCAGCCTCTCTGAAGGTAACATGGCGATTCCCTTTCGCATTGAGCCCTACCAGTATCTGAGCATCTTCATATTCAATCCTTAAATGAGGGGGTTTAGGAGCTTCCTTTTTCCCCTTTTTAGCCTTTTTCTGAGTAGGGAGAACCCCTCCTTGGATATCTCTACATACTGAATCAATGACTGTTGGAATTTCAAGGTCTGAGAGAACATCGATTTGTTCTTCTAAGTCCTCTATTTTATCTTTCAACTTCAAAATGTTCTTTTCTATTTCAAGAAGATTCCCTTTTGCTTTTTTATATTTTTTAAAAAACCATGCAGCATTATCAGAGGGGTTTTTATCAGGATCCAATGGTATTTCCAAAGAAATTTCCCCCTCTTCAGACCATCCGGAAAGGCGAACCATACTTGCTCTATACGGAATAGCCCTGATATTGGCTAGAATCAAATCTCCACAATTTTTATACCAATCAGCTTTTCCCGCCTCTCGTTTTTGCTTTTCCACACCTTGTAAATGACGTTTTAAAGAACGGGTTTCTTTTTTTAAGAGTTTCAACGTTCCCCTTTTAAGATTCTCGCTTTTCTCTTTTAGCAGAGGATAGAACATACACAACCTCCCCGCATGAAGAGCCTCTTGTGTTACTACGGGAGTAGCTCCTGGCAGCAAGAAAGGAAAGATGGTGAGGTATGAATTTAAATATTGCATAACGGGACTTTCTCTTGGCGCCACGTCATAAATAGAATTGAGAATCTGCATCCATTCAGAGGGTAATTTTATAGCCCAATGCTCACTAATATACTGTCGAAGTCTTTTTCCTAAGCCTTTTATCTCAGAAACAACCTCTGGTGTTATTGTCGAAGCAGAAAGTTCTGTTATGGTTCTCCCTTGAAGGGGAGGAGGAGAAACGTAAGAATACGAAGGGGCGATAGTTCTATAACGGTTAACGTCTGGATGTATATGTTTTGCGCAGTCAATAATAACGTTATTTTCATCAAGAAGAATCATATTGCTATTTCTTTCCATAAACTCTATAATTAATCTTTTCTGGACATGGAATCCTGCTCCTACAGTTCTGGAAAAGGAAAGCACCAGAACTCGATCGAAATCAAGTTGTTTCACATCTATAAGTTCGCAACGCAGGAGATGGCTCTTCAAAGCCTCAACAAAACGGGATTTTCCCGTAGAAAAATGGCCTAAAATACCTATATCTTCATTTGTAATCCACCCACATCCATAGTACCGAGGGTCCCACGTTACGAAAAAAGGAGTAGGAAGCTGTGAGAAACGCAATGTAACCCAATTTCCAGCTCCTTCTGCCTTGGTAATTTGTTGATTGATTGTTTTTTTAAGAAGTTCTCTACACCATGCATAAACTAATTCTGGACCGTACGTCATGATTTCCCCTTCTTTTCTACGTTCTAGAAGGTTCATTCTAAGGAATAAGGGTATAATGAGCAAGAGGGGGCTTCTTTTGGTAGAGAGCACCTTGACAATATCTCTCCCCATCATTACAATAATCGCCGTTGGCCATATGGGGCTGTAGCGCAGGGGGAGCGCGCTTCCTTCGCACGGAAGAGGCCGGGGGTTCAAATCCCCCCAGCTCCACCATATAATAGGTATAGGATGTCGGGGCGTAGCGCAGTCTGGTTAGCGCACCTGCTTTGGGAGCAGGGGGTCGAAGGTTCGAATCCTTTCGCCCCGACCAAGAATAGATAATGGGTACTGAATATAGACAGTACCCATTTTTCATGTCTTTTAACCTTTCCCTGACTTTCCCCAAAAAGACTCGGGAAAACCCCTGGCAGGGGGTCAAAAACAAGCGGATTTTCCATGTCAAAACCTTGCATTGAAGAGGAGAATGGTAGCATGAAATCTGCCACCGTGGTTAACATTAAGTCGGTTGCGCCTCAAACTTGGGGATTTACCATACGGCGTTTCATAGCCTTACGAAGGGCTGAACAAGCCGCCCCTTATACAATTAAGGGATACGTCGAAAATGTTAGGCTTTTTTCAAAAGATACCCCACAGTGCGGAGCGGCGCTTGTCGTGATTGCCTGCTGAAACACCTTTCACAAAAAGGGATAGCCCCCGTAACCTACAACATCCGACTAAAAAACTAAAGCCCTTTAAAGATATTAACTTTTAGCCCTTTCTAGCCTTTCCGGTAATCCTTTCAAGAGTAATGCCTAGAACTTTTGTTTTGTCGGAAGCTCGTTTTATATATTCTCTCCCTTCAGAGATATGCTCCGGTGAATATTTCGCGATGAGGGCGTTCAAAGCCCATTTTTTTTCTTCGCCGAGTATTTCTTTAGCCTTTCCGAAGGCTATGACACTCTCGTAGTTTGTAGCGAACTTTTCCGGCACTACTTCAACTTTTCCGATCACACAAATTGACACTTTATCGTTGTAGACGACATTTTCAAGTTTGTGCCCTTCCATGGCGCAGTGAAAATATACGGTGTCGTTTATGAAAACATAATGGAGAGGAACTCCATAACTATATCCGTCCTGTGAAAGGGTAGAAAGCACCATATAGTTTCCCAATTCAAGCAGTGCCAGAGCCTCTTTATTAGAAAGTTCCCGGTCTTTACGTCTCATTTCTTTAAACATACGGTTGCATCTCCCCCTTTTGGTTAGCTTCTTCAGAGCAGAGGCCCCCTTCCCTGAAAAAGTAATATCTGCCCTTCATGCAATGTTTAATTTGTAGAATATTACTGACAACATTATTCTCTTAAAGTGGTATTGTCAAGATTAACGAGGGGATAGGATATAATTTTAAAAAATCCTTATCCTTCTGGAGGCATTCAGACATGAATATTAATAAGTTTCGTGAAACGGCAAATGAGATCGTGGAAGGATTGCCAAGAGAGCTTTTTAAGCAGCTTAATGGAGGAATCATTGTTCTTGACGAGAAAAAAGAAGAGGCTGAAAGTCTGATAATGGGGGAATATGTGGAGGATCCCTTTATGGGGAAGACCATCCTTCTTTATTACGGATCTTTTGTCGACACATTAGAGGGTGCTTCTTTAGAAGAATGGGTAAAGGAAATAGAGGATACTATTATTCATGAACTTCGTCACCATATAGAATCCCTAGCAGGAGTTGATTACCTTTCAGAAGAAGAGAGACAAACTTTTTAAAAAACCTTTTTGATAGCATACCTTGATAGAGCCACATTCCTTGTTTTTTAGCCTATATCTGGATATAGAGAGTAAGAGGGTTAACCGCTATATTAAATATATAGAAACAATGGACAAAGAGGAGAGTGTGCAACATGAAAAAAAACGGTGTTATGGGTAAAGTAGTTACCCTCGCTATTTTAGGAACTATTCTCTTATCGAGCATTGCTACAGCAGCGCAACCAGAACTCAATGCGTATACCATATGGTCTGAGCGATATGCTCAAGCAATATTCAGTGCTTTTACAAAAGATACAGGCATTAAAGTGAATTGGATGAGATTTTCTTCTGGAGAAGTGCAAGCCAGGCTGGAAGCAGAGCGGAAAAATCCTCAAGTCGATGTTGTTTTTGGGAATATGGCTGAAGCTTTCGTCAATGGCATTCCTAAGGGGCTATTTGAGCCTTATAAGCCACAAGGGGCCGAACGTATTCCAGACGCATTTAAAGATACTGATGGATATTGGACTGGTGTTGCAATAGATCCTATCTGTTTTATGTTCAATACCAGATTTTTAAAAGATCACAATGTGGGAGCCCCCACATCTTGGCAAGATCTGCTCCGCCCAGAATACAAGAGCCAGCTTCAGATGGCTGATGCCAGAACATCTGGAACTGCTATGTATCGTATTCTTAGTATTATCGAAGCTATGGGCGAAGATAAAGCTTACGTATACCAGAAGAAACTCAACGACAACGTTCAAATCTATACTAAAAGCGGTGCCGGTGGTGCATTGCCTATAGCAAGAGGACAGGCTGCAGGTGGCATCTTCTTCCTTGTAGATGCCCTTGAAATGCAACAGAAAGGCTACGATGTGACTATTAGCTATCCCAAGGAAGGTGTTGTAGCTGGGATAGAGGCTATGGCTCTTGTAAAGGGAGCTAAAAGTCCAGACCTTGCAAAAAAATTTCTGGATTGGGCCTCCACAGAACGGATGCAGAGAATTTATGAGGGAAGCCAAATCAATCTGATTCCCAGCAATCCCGATGTGAAAATTTCTAATCCGGGGCTGGATATGTCGACGGTTAATGTGCTCCCCCTAGATATTAAGTGGGCTGGAGATAACCGCGATCGCCTCGTTGAGCGCTGGATAAATGAGGTCCTTCGATAAATCTACAAGACTTGATCCCGCACTCGTACCACTTTGGGTAGGGTTATGGGGGTTTTTAGGGCTCTTCGTACTCTACCCATTAGTGCGGTTGATCTATATAGTCTTTACCACTGATGGCGGAGTAAGCTTAATAAACCTGATAAAGGTACTTATGAGCTGGTACAATCGTAAAGCTTTTTTTAATAGCCTCGCACTAGCTACTGCTGTGTCCACTACAGGAACCTTTATAGGATTTCTCTTTGCTTTCGCAGTAACGAGGATACCCTTGCCCCAACCTGTCAAGTGGTTTTTGGGAGCTGTTGTTGTGCTTCCTTTTGTTTCACCACCCTTTACGAGCAGCATTGCTCTCACTATGGTGTTAGGGCCTAATGGTTTGTTATTGAAATTACTTCACGCGCCAGATTTTAATATATACGGCTTTTGGGGAACGTGGATAGCTGAAACTCTCACATATTTCCCCGTGGCATTTTTGACCCTTACCGCAGTGCTCAAAGCCATTGACCCTAACTTAGAAGATGCTGCCATGAGCATGGGCAATACTTCATGGGGAACTTTCCGAACTGTAACATTACCACTGAGCATACCAGGGCTTGCTAATGCTTTCCTGCTCCTATTTGGAAGCTCTCTGGCAGATTTTTCCACACCGCTAGTAATGGCAGGTCATTCCTTTCCAGTACTAACTACTCAAGCCTACTTGCAGATTACGGGCATGTACGATATCCAGGGTGGAGCCACCATTTCTTTTATACTGTTGGTCCCCGCTCTTTTAGTATATTTGCTGCAACACTACTGGGTGGAGCAACGTAGTTATGTAACAATTACAGGTAAAGCTGGAGCCCCTTCTGTTGTCAAGGGAGGGAGATTTTTTGCAGAGGCACTTATATTGACAATTATTTCAGCTATAACGTTATTTATAATATTCCTCTATTCCATTATCTTTTTAGGATCTTTAATGAAAGTGTGGGGAATAGACAACAGCTTTACCCTAGAAAACTATGTCTATGTTTTCACTGTAGGGTGGGAAGCTGTAAAAGATACAGTTCTTATAGCTATTATATCGACCTTCATAGGTAGTGCCATAGGAGTAACTACCGGCTACTTGATAAATCGTAAAGATCTTCCTTGGAGAAAAACATTAGAGTTTATGTCCCTTCTAAACTACGTCTTACCAGGAACAGTTGTAGGTATTGCTTACGCCGTAGCCTTTAACTCAGGCCCCATAGTGCTCACAGGTACCATGTCTATTATTGTTGCTCTCTGTGTTTCTCGTTATGATGCTACGGGGATAAGAGCTACAATAGCATCGTTGCAGCAAATAGATCCTTCTATAGAGGAAGCTTCTCTAAGCCTTGGAGCCTCTCGATTTACAACTTTTTTCAGGGTAACACTGCCGTTGATTATGCCTGCAGTTACTACAGGTATGCGTTATCTTTTCGTGGTTTCTATGACAGCCGTCAGTGCCACAATATTTTTAGTATCGGTACGTTGGAGCTTGCTGACCATCCGTATTCTTGAATGTATTACTGAACTTCTCTTCGCTCAGGCAGCAGCCTTTTCAGTAGTTCTAGTACTTATTGTCTTTTTCGCTATAGGGGCTATCGCAGTTTTGTTTCATATCATCTACCCAAACTATTACCGTCAGTTGAGGAGGCTGTAAGAAATGTCTCTCTCTATTTCTCTCCATAATTTATCAAAAATTTTTCACAGAGGGAAAGAAGCTTTTAAAGCAGTAGATAACGTTAATCTTTATGTCAAATCTGGAGAACTTGTTACACTATTAGGCCCCTCTGGTTGTGGAAAAACAACGATCTTGCGAATGATAGCTGGTTTTGAGAGACCTACTGAAGGACGCATCTTGATCGATGGGGAAGATATCACCGAAATGGCAGTGAACAAACGAAAGATCGGGTTCGTTTTCCAAAATTACGCTCTTTTCCCCCATATGAATATTTTCGATAATGTGGCTTATGGGCTGAAAATTCGAGGCGTTTCTCGAGAAGAGCGAAAAAAACTTGTAGCTCAAGTCCTTCATATGGTAGAACTTGAAGAAGTGGAGAATCGTTTCCCTAACCAACTTTCAGGTGGAGAACAGCAACGAGTAGCATTGGCTCGAGTTTTTGTTACTGATCCTAAAGTTTTGTTAATGGATGAACCTCTATCCAACCTCGACGCGAAACTACGAATATATATGCGTGCTGAAATTCGTCAGTTGCAAAAGAAACTGGGTATTACGTGTATCTACGTTACTCACGACCAAAAAGAAGCCCTCTCTATAGCTGATAGAATTGTAGTCCTCAATAAGGGGAAAGTGGAACAAGTTGACACTCCTTTTGAACTCTATGCAAACCCTGCAACCCTTTTTGTTGCTGACTTTATCGGACAGGCCAACATATTTAAGGGGCAGGTCAAGTTTTTTCGAGATAAAGAAATGGATGTTTTTATTTACGGGCATGTAATAACTATTCATAACGACAAAGGAAAACGCTTTGAAGAAGGGGAAGAAGTGGCTCTTGTAGTGCGGCCCGAGTCCGTTCGTTTAGGCCCTCCTGAGAGCTCTATACTAAAAGGACAAGTGCTGAGCAGGGGCTTTGTTGGAGATAAAATGGAATATGCTATAGAAATAGAGCCGGGTAGCCTCATTCATGCTTTTGAACCTTATTCCAGAGACACCCCTATATTTTTTGAAGGGAACAGTGTAGGGCTTCGTATAAATCCGCTGGATGTCATGGCTTTGCCAGTATAAAAAACTATTAACACAAAATAAGGATGCAGGAAGTGTTTTTTTTACGCCATCCTCCTGCATCCTTATTTACTTACAGGACATATTAATTCGAAACTTCAATAGGTTTAGGCCTAGAAAATAAAAATAAAACTAACGTGAGTATCACACTAACTATAGAGACTAAAGGTTGTCGATAAAGGGCTGCGAGAGCAGAAACGGCAAAAGCGGTTCTATGCCATAAAGGTAGAGGTCCACGAGCATAACCTGTCAAAGCAAATCCTATTCCAGTAAGTGTCCCTACGCCACTAAGTACAGACATGAGGTTCTCCATCAAAGAACCCTGAAGAATAAGACCTGGATCGTAGCAAAAGGCAAAAGGTACAATGAAAGCCAGGATACCTAATCTACAGGCTGTGAAACCTGTCTTATTAGGTGACGAATCTGCGATAGATGCAGCAGCATAAGCGGCAAGAGCCACTGGTGGAGTTATGTTGGATACAATAGCGTAATAGAATACGAATAGATGTGCTGCTAAGGGCAGAAAGCCCATTTTCACAAGGGCCGGTACACCTAACGCTGCTCCAAGAATATATGCGCTAGTAGTAGGCAACCCCATGCCAAGAATTAGAGAAACCAAGGCGATAAGGATCAATGCTAGGAAAGAATTTCCACGAGCAATTCCAATAACAGCTCCTACAAACTTAAAACCAATGCCCGATAAAGCCACGGAACCAACTACTAACCCTGCAGAGGCACATGCTGTACAAATAATAGGGATATTCTTGGCCCCATCGTGAATAGCCTCTATAACTTGTTTAGGCCCCATGCGTTTGGCGGGGTCGAGAAGAGACATGCCCCATGCCAAAACAATACCCGAAATAGCCCCATACATTGGGGTATATCCCGCTAAAAGCATATAAACTAAGAGAACAATTGGTGACATCATGTAAAGCTTTTTGAGTACAGCTTTTTTAGAGGGGAGCTCTTTTGCAGGAAGTCCCTTAAGCCCATCTCTCACGGCAGCGAGGTGAACCATTAAGAGGACTGCTCCATAATAGAATAAAGAGGGAAGGATAGCAGCAACCATGATTTTGTTGAACGGAACACCTAAAAGGGCAGCCATAACAAATGCCCCTGCGCCCATAATTGGGGGCATAAGCTGTCCTCCAGAGCTGGCAACAGCTTCCACAGCCGCTGCAAAATGGGGTTTATAGCCAATACGTTTCATCAAAGGAATTGTAAAAGAACCTGTAGCATAGACATTAGCCACAGCAGAACCAGAAATAGACCCAAATAAGGCAGAACTGAGCACTGCTATTTTCGCAGGGCCTCCAGCTGCTGTTCCCGTAAAGGCTTGTGCAAACTCCATAAAATATTCGCCAACGCCACTCTTTTCAAGGAACCCTCCAAAAATGAGGAAGATCATGACGAAAGTTGCTGATACTCCCAAAGATGACGAGAAAATCCCCTCATCTGTGAGAAACATCCCTTCAATAATCCTATCAAATTCTGTGGGGACACCACGAAGTGCTGTGGGGAGAAAACTAGCGTCACATACGTAGGTATAGACTGTAAAAATCACTGCTACAATCACAAGAGGCAGCCCTACAATACGGCGCGTTGCTTCCAATAACAATATGATCAGTAACGTACCAAGGACTAATTGGACAGCAGTGAGATCGTCAACACCCTGCATGCGCATCATGATTTGTTCATAGTTCATTATAATATACAAACCCGGAATAGCTGAGGCTACAGCTAATATCCAATCGTACCAAGGGACTTTTATTTCAGGAAGCTGGCCTTTTTTTAAAGATTTGAAGGGATAGATCACGAAAGCCATAGGCAACACCCAAGTGAGGTGAATTGCCCGTTGGAGGTAGGCCTCAAAAGATCCAAAAACAGCTGTGTAGAGATGAAAAAATCCCATAGCTAGAATGTAGACATATAGAACCTTTGCCACAATGCCATCAAGTTTTCTCATTAAAAAACAACCTCCTCTCCAACAAAACATGAACGATAAAGGCGGGCTTGAAGCCCGCCTTTAGTTGTCAAGAATGTGCAACATCCCCTAATTTTATTTCGCAGCGACCTCTGCCCAGTATTTCATAGCTCCGGAATGACTTTTAATAGGAGCTGCAGGAATTGCTGTCGCAGGATTTAACTCCTTCATATCTACAACAGCCTTAGATAGAGTTTCTTGGTTTTCATACATTGTTTTGCAGAGATCATAAACAATTTTTTCATCCAAGTCGTTACGTACCACGATGCAGGTGTAGTCTCCTACCACCTTAATAGGCGTATCGGTAACTGACTTATAGATACCAGGATCTACCGTAAATGTTACAGTACCGTAGACTGATCCCACCTTATCGAGAGTTTCTTGTTCCATTCCCAATATAACGATATCGGTCTGGCTCTCAATTTGCATAACAATAGAAGCAATTTTGCCCACTGAGAAGGCAAATACATCTAGATGATTATCGGCAATGAGATCTGCTCCACCAGAGTAAGAAGCATACTCTACAGAGCCACCCCATTCTTTAAGAGCTTCGCGGTAGTCAAGCCCAAAGCCAGACTTAAAAATGCCATTGACGATGAACTCAGATCCTGTACCAGTCTTCAACGTAGCAAAACGAGTTGGGATTTTCCGAGCTACCAGATCATCCAAGGATTTTATGTTATGTTTTTCTACAAAATCTTTGCGAGCAATAAAATAGGTATATTGAGTGTATAGGTTTGCTAAGATCGTCGCATTGTCAACGGGAGTTTCGAAAGGAGCACCAGCGCCTTTCTGGGCTACGGCAACCATGGACGTATTAGAGAAACCCAGATCGCCTTTGCCCTTATCAGCATTGATAATATTGGCAACAGCACCACCTGTGATACTCGTCGTAGGGATTGTGTCATGGGACCAGAGATCAGCTAGGGCACCACCTAGAGCAAACCAGTTGCCTCCCGGAGGTCCCGCCATAAAACGAAGCTGAGACGGAGAATCAGCAGCAGCCATTGAAGCCGTAAGCATACAGAATAAGGCAAGGCAGAAAACGATGAACTTTTTCAATTAAGACCCTCCCTTTTAGATTTGAAGAAAGTAACAATAAATCCCAATTGTTTTACTTCCTCCTGTATTTAATGAGGAATATATCTTTCTTCAGAGGTATTGTCAATTCAATTGTTTGTACTTTTTAGAGCCCCTTTAACTGCTATTGCCAGAAAAAAGGGAGGGACCTACCAGCCACCACCACCGCCCCCGCCACCACCGCCCCCGGCGAAACCGCCGCCACCCCTTCCGCTAGAAGAGCCCGGCACTACAGAAGACGAGGCGATGGAATTAGCCACAGATGATGTGATATCAGATATTCCTTCTCCGGTATAAAAAATAGAAGCGTCTTTCCCCACATACCATGGGGGATGATATTCCTTTTTCCGAAGTAACTCATTAAATCGATTTGCCCATGTTTTTGCTCCATCGAGGGCAAAAGCGTAGGGAAGCAGGCGCTCAAAAACTTCCGGTGTTTCCTCCGGAGGATTGAACATTTCTAGTCGGTGCCGCTCTGCTGTATTTATGTACATGGTAAGTCCCTCAGCTACACCAAGGATATCATTGCCTCTCTCTGTCCGAACTGTTATTAACTTTCGAAAAACAAGAGCTATAGCCGCAATGGCTAGAGGAAGTAAAAGCATAGATTTTTTTGCACTACTCAGTGTAAACAAGAAACTCCCCGCAAGGCTAGAAAAAAACAATAAAAGCATGATTATAGTAATAATTTGGGGTATAAATCGCCTTTTTCTATGAAATCCTCTCCAAGCAGATAAAATAACAGAACCAATGACCATAAGTGCTCCTGTCCCTCCCATTAAGAAAGCTGCAAGTTGAATTTGTCCACCCCATCTGAGAAGTAGAAAGGAAGAGAGGGGAATAAAAAAACCTCCGACCCACAGGAGAGTATTCTTTGAGAAAAGAGGCTTTGCAGACTGTCTGTAATATTGCTCCAACCTCTCGCGAGATTCTTCTAAAATTTTATAATTACTTTGCCGAAGCAATAATTCCTTCCTCCCGTTACCAAAGAGGCTAGAGAGAAGTATTTTTTCTTCTGAGGAAAAATTTTCAAAAAGAGCTCGTTCCTTTACAAGTCTTAATGAATATCGTTTTCCAGCCAATTTAGAAGAAAGAGCTACGATTCCCTTGAGAACACCGTTCTCTCCTACTTGTCTCAAACGTTCCATTGCTTCCTCTAAAGTTAATTCCTCTATGACAATAAAGCCTTTTACAGCAAGATTAAGAATTTCGGCTGTGAAACAAACATTATCCATTCCCATTTGCTTTACATATCTTAAAAATCCTGGGCCTAACTCCTCGGGAGGATAGAAGAGGGGGATTACCGGTTTCCGAAGGGGATCTTTCCCCCATCGTCGCCACACTATCACATAATAAGTTAAGAGGAGGAGAGGTGTGACTAAAAAAAACCAGATGCCGAATTTATCAAAGAAAGTATATCGAAGGGGCTGCTTTGGAGGAAAAACTATGCCTTTAGCCCATGAGTAAGCCACCGTGAGACCTTCATTTGGCAAAAGACGCCTTGTTGTTTCTACTGATCCGTCAGGAAGAAGCCTAGCATCTTTTCCTCTCTCGCCTAGGAAGCCAGTATAAATATCTACCGATAGAAAAGAGACCTTTTCGGGAAGGGTAACAGAAAAAATTACCTTTTCTATGGGAAATGCCCAATCGTTGCCCGTAACATTCCAGTAAAGTTCATCGTACTCTCCCCAAAAACCAATTTGACCTGTTGTTACATAAGAAAGAGAATAGGTTTGCGTCCCTAAAGGTGCAAGCTTATCAGGATCGCCCAAATAGATGCGAACTCCATTGGGACGAGGTTCAGTTCTATAAGGAACCTCTTTACCATTAAGTAACGCCTCTTTCACCCAAAAATCTACGCGCACAGTTCGCCCTGACGCTCCCTTATGTATAGTAGGGAAATCGCGAAATATCCCCCGTCGAATACTTTTGCCTTCCACAGCTACTGTAATATTTTCTCTCACTTCAAGAGAGGAATCAGATTTTACTGCGGCAGCAGAAGAAAACAAAAGAATCTTTTCTTCTGCTCTCACTGGAAATGCCAGAAAGACAAACAAAAAGAAAGAAAGGACAGCTTTATAAAGCCCTTTTACAAAAAGCCCTCTCTTCATACTGAGAATATCAAAATGATACTTGGGGTGTTGTTCGTGTCTCTTCTGCTGCTTCAAAGTAATCAGCTTTCCCGTAGCCAAAGTTTCGTGCTATGAGCACTGCAGGAAATGTAGAGATAGCAATATTGTAGTCTCGAGCTGTACCATTATAGTATCTACGAGACATCTGGATATCATTCTCCAGAGAAGAAAGTTGTTCTTGTAGTTGAAGGAAATTTGTATTTGCTTTCAAGGTGGGGTAATTTTCTGCCACCGCAAAAAGAGATTTGAGCGCTCCAGAAAGCATATTTTCTGATTCCGCCCTTTCCCTAACTGTATAGGCTCTAGTTATAGACGCTCGTGCTTCTGTGACCCGCTCAAAAACTTCTTGTTCATGAGTAGCGTATCCTTTTACCGTTTCCACAAGATTGGGAATAAGATCAAAGCGTCGTTTAAGCTGCACATCAATACCGCTCCAAGCTTCATTTTTCAGATTGTCCAGACGAACAAGTCTATTATAAATAGAAATGGCCCCAAGAACTATGAGGACTATAAAGGCAAGAATTACAAGCAACACTACCATTAATATTCCCCCTTCGCTTAAAAAATCAAAAAACTTTTTATTTATTTTACCTCAAAGAAGAGGGGATTTGCATTCAGTTCAATTGACAGTTGAATTTATAACATAATGATTCGAGATCCGTCTTTAGAAACCTAGCAAAGTAGACAGAAACGATTAGGGCATGGTAAAATTTCATTATGTCGAATAATACAAAATATCCGGAGAACTCTATTCTCATAGTAGGGAACTCTCAAACGACTAGTTTAAATCCGATTAATCAACAATTTGGTGCGTTTTTTATCTCTTTCATCTTGTTGAAGGATACAGAAGAGATTCTTGATTGTGGTGTTTCTATGACCCTTAAAGTAACGGAAAGTTTTGTCCAGGGTATTTTTTTAGGACGTCGTTTGGTACAAGATGAAGAGATTATTGTTTCTGATGTGCAGGCACGATATTTTGGATCTTCTCAAAAAGCCATTATCGCAGCATACCGAGACGCAATAAAGAAGTATAAAGAGGTCACTGCTCCACGAAAAACATAATAAAGATCGAGCTGCTTTGTCCTTAACGTTCGTTTGAGTTTGGCTCACGGATATCAGGGGATAAAATCCAGCGGTTACTGGCGTGTAGATGCCGGCAACTGGTGGATTTTTTTGTTGAAGTTTCAACTCCAAAAGCAGTCTCAATATTTCGTTATAAGGAGGGGTTTATAGTGATCACCAATGGTTTCACATATTTTGCGTTCTTGGTTTGTTTTGCTGGAATTGTCTCAGCTTTAGAAATGAAATTTAGGGACTCCACGTTTTTCAAGTATGTGCCACCTCCTGTTATTCTTTACCTTTCATGTATGATTTTTGCTACAGTCGGGCTATGGGAAAATAATGACAGCATTAAGGCTACTTATCGAGTAGTAAGGGGCAATCTTATTCCTGCGATGATTTTCGTTATGTTGCTGCGATGTGATATAAGGAAGATCCTCAAACTGGGCCCTCGGATGCTCATCGGTTTTTTCTCTGCAACTATCACCATTATGGTCGGGTTCGTGGTGATGTTTCTCCTTATGAAAAATGGATTCCCTCCAGAATCGTGGAAAACATGGGGAGCTTTGGCTGGAAGTTGGATAGGAGGGACAGCCAATATGGTGGCCATTCAGGGGGCCTTGGGCATCAGCGACTCTGCTATGGGATATACACTTCTCGTAGATAATGTAAACTATTCTATCTGGGTTATTCTTCTCCTTGCTACTGTCCCCTATGCAAAAAATTTCAACAAATGGACGAAAACTGATACTTCCCTTATTGATTCTGTTGGCACAATGCTTTCTGAAATCAAAGAAAATACTCGCACGAAAATGGAAACAGCAGACTTAGCCCTATTAGTAGGTTCCGGCCTTTTTGTTTCTGCCATATCAAGTCATGTTGCTTCAGTTATATCGCCTATGCTTATTAACGTTTTTGGGAAGAGCGATTTCCTATCGGTAAGTACGGTTACTATCATCGTAGCAACTTTCCTCGGCATCTTATGTGCCATGACGCCCATGAACAGCATCCCTGGTTCATCTCCTGTGTCTCTAACCATGCTCTACATTATTATTTGCCTCATTGCTTCCCGAGCTTCTTTTAAAGAACTCACTGATGCCCCTTACTACTTAGCAGCCGGTTTTGTTATTCTAGGAATCCATGCATTGCTTATGGCTATCATAGCTAAAATTATCAAGCTTGATCTTTTTACGTGTGCTGTAGCAAGTTTAGCCAATATTGGAGCAGTTGCAGCAGCTCCCATTATTGCAGCGGCATACAAGGAAACTTTAGTTCCCATAGGAGTCCTTATGGCTCTTATGGGATATGTTGTGGGCACGTGGGGAGGTCTTTTTGTGGCTAAAATACTTTCTCTCATCGCAGGAGTTTAGAGCGGGAATTTAGACGGCCTTGTAACTGCAACGTATTATCTTAATTCTACCTCAATCATTATTATTCATGTCAGATGTAGATTCGCCTAACATCTCAACGTAAGATGGGGTCTGGAGAATTCTACAGCGACGGCCTACGCCTTATTTCTTTAAAAAAAAGGCTCAAAAAAAGGTTGCAGGAATGCCGGTCATATGGTAGTATTTCCCGTGCTGAACGAAGACAACTTCGTTGCAACGAGCGGGAATAGCTCAGCTGGCTAGAGCGATGGCCTTCCAAGCCGTAGGTCGCGGGTTCGAATCCCGTTTCCCGCTCCATTTAGTCCTAGTAATAAAAGCGCCTGTAGCTCAGTTGGACAGAGCAACGGCCTTCTAAGCCGTGGGTCGCGGGTTCGAATCCTGCCGGGCGCGCCACTTGAAACGGTGAGCGTAGCTCAATTGGTTAGAGTGCTGGACTGTGGCTCCAGTGGTTGGGGGTTCAAGTCCCCTCGCTCACCCCATTTAAAATAAAGTTGCACGCGCCCGTAGCTCAGCTGGATAGAGCGACGGACTTCGGATCCGTAGGTCGCGGGTTCGACTCCTGCCGGGCGCGCCATTTAAGAAAAGGGACCGTTAGCTCAATAGGCAGAGCACCTGACTCTTAATCAGGGGGTTACAGGTTCGATTCCTGTACGGTCCACCATAAAGAAATAAACTGGCAGTCTCTGAAATAGAGGCTGCCTTTATTTTTATTTACCTTCTTTGCTCGATCTAGAAACGAGATCGATAACTGTCAGTTCGGGGTATGCCAGAACACGAACTGGGGGCCCCCACGTCCCTGTTCCATGACTTACATAAAGCAACGATCCTTTCCCTAAATCTAATAAACCCTTTGTATGACGGTAGAAAAACCAAGTAAAGGCCATGAATGGAAATAATTGCCCTCGATGAACATGCCCGGAAAGTTGTAAGTCAAACATCCCTACTGCGCCTCTATGGGGGAGTGGGCGGTGTTTTAATAACAGAGTAAAGCGACGATCAGAGATATTTTTTAACAGCTGATCTTCTTCAACTTCTGGCTGCCCTTTAAGGAAACGTCCACCTGGGTCGTCTACTCCCACTATATATATTGGACCTGCCTCCACAATTTTTCCTCGTAACACATGAAAACCGGCTTTGCCGGTAAAGTATAGGGCGTGCTCAATTCCGGCATAAAATTCATGATTCCCAGTTACAGCGAATTTCCCATATGGAGGATGATAGTGGAGCATCATCTGAGATATAGTCTCTACATCTTCTATTTCGCCATCCAATAGATCCCCCGTGGAAACTATTACATCAGGGTTTTCTTCTTGTATCTGCTTCATAATTTGTCGTAACATCTTTTTATTAATAAGAATTCCCAGATGTAAATCGGAGATTTGGAGAATACGGAAACGAGAGAATTCTTTAGGCAACTTTTCTGTGGGAATCTGAATACTTACTACTCGAACGGCCATGCTTTCTTTATACCCATAGAGACAAATAAAAAATGCCGTACAAAAAGCCAGCCAGAGATCCCACCGGGGTAAAGGCGGCTCCCATGATAAAGAAAAGATATAAGCAGTTGTGTCTATGACAAGAGAAGCGAGGACGAAATAAAGCCCGAAGGCTAATCCTATAGTTCCGACCCACGCCAAAGCTGTATGTATATAACGAAGGGAAGAGAAGCGCCACCGAGGAGGAATTATGGGAGCCATCATAAGCAAGGCACCGCTGCTCCATATACAAAAGAGAGTGTTCCATGAGAGAGGAGGTATACCTTTAAAACGAAAATAATGATAAAAAAATAGGAACAATACCACGTAGAGAGTAATATATGCCCCTATAAACCCACCCTCTGAACGTTTAATCTTTATCAATAATACCTGTCTCCTTTTTTATAAACAAAACTTATAACAAAGCGGACCAGAGTCTTCCCAAGGATTCCCGAATGCGATCCCAAATTGGTCGTTCCATGCGGTGACGCAAGTTAAACTCCCAACATTGATCCATATCCAGCAAAAATTGTTTTTCAAACTCTCTAGTTTTCTTCTCGTTGTAAACAAAAACCTGAACTTCAAAATTAATATCCAAACTCCTATTATCGAGATTAGTTGTTCCTACAGAAAGCCATTTCCCATCTGCCATGACTAATTTAGAGTGAATAAATCCGTTTTGATAGGCAAAGATACGGACTCCTGCCGCTAAAAGATCGTCAATATTAGATCGAGTTGCCCAAAAAACCATTCGATGATCGGCACGAGACGGGATTATAATACGAACATCCACCCCACTCAATGCTGACGTTGTCAGAGCCATTTTCAAGCTTTCATCTGGTACAAGATAAGGAGTTGTTATCCAAATGCGTTTCTGAGCCATAGTGAAAAGATGGAAGTAACCTTGTAGAATAGCTCGCCAGTTCGAGTCTGGACCGCTTGCAGCTATCTGCATGGGGAGAGGGGTATCGGGTATACCTTTGCTATCCCAGAATGTTTCTTTTTCGGACAATGTCTGTCCCGTACAAAAAAACCAATCATTTAAGAAAATTTCATGGATGGCTGCCACAGCTTCTCCTTTTATGCGCACATGAGTATCCCTCCAAAACCCCATATGGCGATTACGCCCCAAATACATATCACCAACATTGAGACCACCCGTAAATGCAACCTCTCCATCTACTACAACAATTTTCCTATGATTTCTAAAATTGAGATCTCGCCGTATCATAGGGAAAGAAACAGGTAAGAAAGGTTGAATATCGATTCCCTCATTCCGCAACGTTGCCATAAATTTTCTTCCTAAACGCCAACTGCCCACGCTATCATAAATAACCCGTACAGGAACCCCTTCTCGAACTTTCTTTTTAAGTATCTCGAAAAGCTTAAGGCCAGTCTCATCTTTAGCTATAGAAAAATATTCCAAATGAATATATCGTTGCGCCCTCTCTAAGGCTTCTTCTATAGCGGGGAAGACATTCTCTCCGTTAAGGAGCATATCAAGAGAATTCCAATGAGAGAGCCTCGAGTGAGCCGTTTGTTCTAGTAGACAAACAAGTTTGCTGGGGACAATATCATTCGTATAAATTTCTTTCTCTGGAAGTTGTTCTGAAAAGGTGGACTGGTAGAACCGTTTTTTCTTATATTTTTTAAAAACCGCTCTTCGCTTGGGATCAGGGCCAAACAAAAAATAGAAAATAAAGCCTATACCTGGTAGAAGACCTAAAGCTAAGAGCCAGGCTATTGTTCGGTCAGGGTTTCGTTCTTCCAAAAAAATAACACCTGCTGCTGTAATAATGTAAAGAGTAAAAATATAGGGGATATACTCCTTAAACAAAGCCCATAAGAGTTTACAAAGCTTCAATGCCGTGTGAAAAAAGGCTATATCGCCAGCTGCAGTTTTCACAGCAATAGATTCGATATTAACCCATACCCATGGAATGGAGAAAATGATAATAGCCATTAGAAATACCATAACAAGAGACTTGAGAGATAAACGCAATAGTCCTCCCCCTCCCTTTAATATTTGTTTATTATAGCTTCATGTAGGCGCCTTTTACTGAGCAGACTATTCCCTGCCCCCTCTTCACATCTCATGTTTTTAATGGTATTATTCCCCCGTTATAGCCTCCTTAGCAATATGATAAGGATCGTTAGCTCAATTGGCAGAGCACCTGACTCTTAATCAGGGGGTTACAGGTTCGATTCCTGTACGGTCCACCATTTTTATGTCTTTCTTTTCGTGCGAGAGTGGCGGAACTGGTATACGCGCTGGACTTAGGATCCAGTGGATTTCTCCGTAGGGGTTCGAGTCCCCTCTCTCGCACCATTTTTCTATTGCGCTCCTTTCTGACGCTTCGTATAATACTAACAAATATCTGCACCCTGGAGGGAAGGCATGGCAGATACGGAAGGCCACTTTGCTGCAATTATTTTAGCTGATGGTTCTTCAAGTCGCATGGGGACATGCAACCCCTTGCTTTCGCTAAGTAAGCAAAACTTCATCCATTGTATCGTAACAGCCTATCGAGATGCAGGTATATTCCGTCTTTTTGTTGTAACTGGGCCCCAAGGAGAACTGATTGAGAACGGGTACCGGTTTCTAAAGCGTATGTCCCTTTTTAATAAAAACTGTCATCGAGGCATATTTGCCTCTGTCATAGAAGGTATTAAAGCTATTCCTTCAGATGTAAAAGCATTTTTTCTTCATTCTTCAGATACTCCCTTAGTGCGTTCATCTACACTTCACCATATGCTCACTCTCTGGGAAGACACGAGCTTCCTTCTTTACCCCGTTTTTCAATCTAAGCGAGGGCATCCTTCGTTAATTTCCTCTGGAATGATTTCTAAAATTCTTAAGCGGAATAGAGGAAACAGCCTCGCTGATCTTTTAAAAGGAGAGGCTGCCCAAGAATGTTTTGTCCCTGATCAGTTTATATTGTATGATGTAAATACTTCCTCTGACTTCTCAGCTTTCTCTGAGCTTTATGGAACACGACATATTCCTTCCCAAGGAGAATGTACCGAGCTCTTCGCTTTAGCAGGAACCCCTAAAAAAATTAGGGATCATTGCATTGTTGTAGAGAAAGTCGCTCTACGCATAGCATCAGAACTTCCCCATTTTGTTCCATGTGATCTTCAATTAGTGCTAAAAGCCGCCCTTCTTCACGATATTTGTCGAAAGAGTTTTCGCCATGCAGATGTTGGTAGACTTTTTTTGTCTAAATGGGGATTTAGTCAAATAGGAGAACTAGTAGGAAGCCATACGGACCTCTTGGGAGAGACAAATTCATGGGAAGCTAAAATCCTATACATTTCTGACAAACTTGTAAAAAACTTCTCTGTAGTGCCTCTCGAAAAACGAATGAGAGAGCACCTTGACAGAGGGAGATGTGGAGAAGCTTCCCAAAAAGCCTTACAACGTTTACAAAAAGCAATGGAGGTTCAAGAAGAAATAGAAAAAATTACTGGCCGTAACCTTTTAGAAATCGTGAAGGGATTGTAAGGAGGACATCTGTGGATACTCATTTTCTTAAAGAGACGGCCCATTTCTTGGAGAAAGGCGAGCCCAAAGAGGGGATAGAGACATGAAATTTCATCGCTATATTGTCGCTAATGGTCCTCTTACAGACGGTGATATTTTCTATACATGCGGAGCCCTACTCATCGAAAACAGAGTCATTATAGATATGGGGTCTTATGAACCTCTTCGAAAAAAATGGCCTGACACCCCAGTTATAGATGTAGCAGGACGCCTTATTGTTCCGGGATTCACAAACTTTCATCATCACCTTTATTCCTCTCTGGCTACAGGGTTACAACCTTTAGGGGAAACATCCACATTTACTGGGATTTTACAAAATCTTTGGTGGCCGTTGGATTTTGTTCTTGATGAAGAGTCTATTTATTATTCTGCTCTATATGGAATTATGAGGTCTATCCAAGCTGGAGTAACCTCTATTTTCGATCATCACTCTTCCTTAGGACATGTAAAAGGGAGTTTAAATACTATCTCTGCGGCCTTTCGAGAAAGTGGAATTCGAGGTGTTTTATGCTATGAAATGACAGAACGCGGAGGTAGAGATTTTATAATGAAACAGCTTGATGAAAATCTTTCCTTCTGGAGAGAGCATAAGAAAGATACGAAACTTCAGGGAATGCTCGGACTCCACGCTAACTTCACACTTTCAGAAGAGACGTTACATCTTGTGAAAAAAGAAAAACCTTCATATCTACCTATTCATATACATTGTGGAGAGTCCCAAGACGATCTTCTCTTTTGTCAAAATCTCGGTTATGAAGGGCCCATCCATCGATTGGCAGCCCTGGGTCTGTTATCCTGTGATTCTTTTCTTGTCCATTGCCTTCATCTTTCAGATTACGACTATGCCATATTAAAAGACTTCTCGCCATGGGTTATTACAACTCCCGAATCTAACGCTAATAATAGAGTAGGGAATATGGATCGCCAGAAGATCAGTAAATTTCTTATTGGGACAGATGGTTTATCAGACGACATTTTATCTTCTTACCGAAATTACGTCATTACCGCTACTCATAGTCCCGAGCCCTTCGAAAAAATAGAAGCTCTCATATGGAAATGGCCCCGATTGGTCAGAGAAAGATATTGGGGATTTCAAGGTGTCTTCGCAATTGGGGAACCAGCCGATGTAGCAGTGCTTGATTATCGGCCTGTAACAACTATAAACAAAAACAACATCATCGCACATCTTATCTATGGCGCAGAACAAGGGAAAGCTTTTCTTTCTGTTTGTGACGGTAAAATTCTTTGGAAAGATGGAAAGTTCTTTCTGCTAGACCAGGAAGAAATTTTCCAGAAGGCAAAACAAGCAGCCTCTCGCCTTCATAACCGCTTTATAAGAGAAAGCAGAAAGGAGTCTTTCCCATGGTCGAAATAGAAAGGAGAATGTGTGGAGTTGCCCCCAATGTGGTACCGGAGCCAATATTATGGTGGCCATTGCTAGAGAGACAAGATGTATTGTATTCTCTTCTTGAAGACAAGGTTACGTCTGATATTATTAAGTTTCCCACCCATAGCTTCCCGGAAACAAGGAACGCGGCATCTGCTAGAAAGGTTTCTGAAAAAAATCAATTCACCCTAAAAACCGTGTTTATCGTCACTTGACAGCTATTTATAAATACTTTATTGTAATTTTGCTGATAGGCGCCATCAGTAATACATGTAAAAGATTCTAGGAGGCAACATTTTGACAACTCAGGGAACAGTCAAGTGGTTTAACGCGGCGAAAGGCTATGGCTTCATCACCACCGACGATGGGAAAGATATCTTTGTTCATTTCAGTGCAATCCAGGGAGACGGTTTCAAGACTCTTGATGAAGGCCAGCGGGTGTCTTTTGACATAGTAGAGGGAGCAAAAGGCGAACAAGCCGCTAATGTCGTAAAGCTTTAGTAAAATCTATTCCTCAAACTTGAAGTCAATAAAAGGCAGCGCCAAAAAAGTGCTGCCTTTTTCTTTTTTATAAACCTTTACAATAAGGGAAATAAACGTGTACAATGCGTAACAGTTTCTATAGGCAGACCTTCTATTTCGATAGGTCTGTCCTTTTGTGTATTATAGATAGATCTTGGTGTGCTATACTACGGAATGCTGTCCGTAAGTTGAAAGGGGTTGCTAGAATATGAGGTCCGAATTATTATCTCAAGAAAAAAATTTTGTCACCATAAAGGCAGAATTCGACGCGAAGGAGTTCCAGGAAAGCGTCAATAAAGCTGTTAGGGAACTTTCCCAGAAAATGAACGTCCCTGGATTCCGAAGGGGAAGAGTTCCTCGTAACATTCTTGAAATGAGATTGGGGAAAGAGGGAATTTATGCAGAAGCTTTGGAGTCTTTGGTTCCTGAAGCTATTGACCAGATTGTGCAAGACTACGATTTGGATCTTATTGCAGAGCCGGAACTCAACGTCGATAAGATAGAAGAGGGCAGCAATGTTTCCATTACTTTAAAATTTGAAGTTACTCCTGAAGTGGAATTGCCCAATCTTGAGGAGATAGAGATAGAGAAGTTGAAAGTAAACGTTACCGATGCAATGGTGGAAGAGTCTATAGAGACTATGCGAAAGCAAAATGCAGAGCTCGAAACTGTTCAGCGACCTGCTCAGCAAAGTGACGTAGTGACTATTGGATATGTTACGAGCGTTCTTGATGCTGAAGGCAATGTAGAAAAAAGCCACGAAGAGGCTGACGCTAACGTAGACTTAGAATTAAACGAACTGCGAATAGAGATTAAAGACGCTTTGATTGGTTGCGAAACGGGAGAAAAAGTCTCTGCTACTGTAAAAGTAGAAGAGGACTATTCCGACAAAAGCATAGCCGGAAAAGAAGTTCGCTATGACATGGCAATCAAAGAAATAAAAGAGAAAAAAGAGCCGGAACTTAACGAAGCTTTTTTTGAAAAGATGCTCGGGGAACCTGTGGCAGATGAGGCCGCTTTCCACAGAGAAGTTCGAAAACATCTAGAGAATCGGATGATGCAGGAAAGCGATACTATGGCAGAAAATATGGCTATAGCAAAAGTTTCGGAAACAGCTCAGGTGGAGTTACCTGAAACGCTCATCCGTCGCCAGATGGAAGGTACGAAAAAGAAGGATGCAGAAGAAACTCAGAAGCGATTTCAGAAAAGTATGAGTGATGTATTACAAGCATCTGGAATGAGCCCAGAAGAATATGAAGAGAAGATTCGAAAACAGGCGGAAGTAGTTGTTCTTCAATATCTTGTTCTTGATGCTTTAGCAAGAGATTTTGATATTTCTGTGGAGAAGTCGGATTTTGAAGAAGAACTGGCTCCCTTAGCAACTGCATATAAGCTTAGTACGGATAATTTACTCCGCGCTGTTTTTAAAGACCAAAATAGAATCATGGAGATGGGCAACAGGATTCGATATAGGAAAACAGTAAAAGAGCTGTTAAACCGAGTTATAGTAAGGGATGTGGAAAAGCTTTCTCCTACTGAAGAGGAAGGACAGGCTGAATAATCATAAAAAACACGCACCGAGGTGAGCGTTTGGAATAAATAGAGTAGGTGGTGAAGATATGCTCATACCAATGGTGATTGAACAAACCGGACGAGGCGAAAGAGCTTATGACATATATAGTCGCCTCTTAAAAGACAGAATCATTTTTTTAGGTGATGCTGTCGATGATAATATAGCCAATACAGTTGTAGCACAGCTATTGTTTCTAGAAAGTGAGGATCCAGATAAAGACATTAATTTATATATAAATAGCCCCGGGGGCGTGGTCTCAGCAGGGTTGGCAATTTATGATACGATGCAATATATCAAGTGCCCTGTGTCAACCATTTGTATCGGTCAAGCTGCAAGTATGGCAGCGGTTCTTCTTACTGGCGGAGAGGCAGGGAAGCGAATAGCTCTTCCCAATGCCAGAATCATGATACATCAGCCTCTTGGCGGAACGCAGGGGCAGGCAACAGATATAGAAATACATGCCAAAGAAATATTGAAGCTGCGTGAGCGTCTCAATGATATACTGATTAAACATACGGGGCAAACTCGAAGAAAAATTAAGGCCGATACTGAAAGAGACTTTTTTATGTCAGCAGATGAAGCGGTTGCCTACGGGATCATCGATAAAGTTATACAGTCCAGAGTATAAGCCTTTCCCGTAATAGCGGCCTATAGATTTTAGAAAGGGAGCCCTCATGCGGTGCTCCCTTGTTTCTGTTTGATGCCCCCAGCTTTAAGGAGGTTAGAAGAATGGTTACTTTTGACAATAAAGGGAAAGACGGCAACAAAGATGTTTTACGATGTTCCTTTTGTGGAAAAGGACAAGAGGAAGTACGTAAACTCATAGCTGGACCTGGAGTTTATATATGTGACGAGTGCATCCATCTGTGCAACCTGATCCTCAACGAAGAGACAAATGAGGGAGTTGTAAAAGAGAGTCCAGAATTTACTCTTTCTCTAAAAGAAATACCCAAACCAGTTGAGGTAAAAACTTTTTTAGATCAATACGTTATTGGTCAAGAAGATGCAAAAAAAACGCTTTCTGTGGCTGTTTACAATCATTTCAAGCGAATTAGCGCTCCGCGAGATGAAAATGATGTGGAACTACAAAAAAGCAATGTCCTTCTTCTTGGCCCTACAGGATCTGGCAAAACTCTTTTAGCTCAGAGCCTTGCCAGAAAGTTGAATGTTCCTTTTGCTATGGCAGATGCCACAACTTTAACCGAGGCTGGATATGTGGGGGAGGATGTAGAGAATATTCTCGTCAGACTCCTGCAAGCTGCTGATTATGACGTTGCTGCTGCAGAAAAAGGCATTATTTATATTGATGAAATTGATAAAATAACTCGTAAATCTGAATCGCCATCTATTACCAGAGATGTTTCTGGCGAAGGGGTTCAGCAAGCCCTGCTTAAGATTCTTGAAGGAACTCTTTCTAATGTGCCGCCAAAAGGTGGACGCAAGCATCCCTATCAAGACTTTATTCAAATCGATACCACTAATATCCTCTTTATTTGCGGAGGAGCTTTTGATGGGGTAGAAGATATTATTGGGCGAAGAGTTAACAAAAAAATGATCGGGTTCGGAGGAGAAGTTCTTAGCGCTCAAGATCGACGTAAATATGAGCTTATGAAACAAGTTCAACCAGAAGACCTCATGTCTTTCGGTTTTATTCCAGAGTTGATTGGCCGACTCCCCGTTATAGTACCGTTGGAAGAATTAGACGAGGAAGCATTGGCACGTATTCTTGTAGAGCCGAAAAATGCATTGGTACGACAGTATCAAAAAACTTTCGAAATAGAGGGCGTGAATTTAGCTTTTGAAGATGACGCTATTAAAGCGATAGCAACTCTGGCGCGTAAAAAAAATACAGGTGCTCGAGGGCTGCGATCGATTATGGAATCTATCATGCTTGATCTCATGTACGAAATTCCTTCCCGATCGGAAGAAGTAGAAAAAATAATCATAACGAAAGATGCCGTGGAAAAAGGCATATCTCCTATTATCAAACTAAAAGGGAAAGAGGAGGTAGCCTAATCAATGTCTATCGTTTCACAAAAGGCGGAACGATATTATGTTCTACCTGTACGAGACATAGTAATATTTCCAGGCGTCATAGTGCCTCTTTATGTTGGTAGGGAACGCTCTCTCAAAACAGTTGAAAAAGCGAAACTAGAGGAAAAACCTCTTTTTATCGTAACTCAAAAGGATTTAAGCATAGAAGATCCCGATTTTCAGGATTTATATACGTCAGGAACTGCCTGCCGTATTCTTCAAATGATCCGCATCCCGGACGGGAGTGTCAAGGTTCTTGTAGAGGGTCAACAAAGAGGGCATCTTTGCGAATATATTAAAGGTGCTGAAAGCACTGAAGGAGAGGTAGAAGCTGTCCTTTGGGAAAAGAATCAAACAGAAAATTATGAGGCTCTCAAAAGAAGCATTTATGAACTGTTCGAGCGGTATGTTTCTCTTCATACCAAGATACCCAAGGAAATTGTAATTGCTGTAATGAACATAGAAAACCCTTGCGAACTTGCAGATATAGTTGCATCTCATCTTCGAATAAAAACAGAGGAGAAACAAGCGCTTCTAGAAATAACTGAGCCAGAACGATATATGAAACAACTCATAAAGACGCTTATGGAAGAAATTGACCTGCTCGAATTGGAACAATCTATACAGGAACAAGTTCGGCAGAAAATGGAGCAAGGTCATCGCGAGTACTATCTTCGAGAGCAGCTCAAGATTATACAGGGGGAATTAGGGGATGAAGACCCTTTCTCCGATTCCCAGGGATACATAAAAAAAATAGAAGAGACACCTATGCCTGAAGATGTTCGAAAAAAAGCACTTGGAGAAGCAAATCGCCTCTCTAAAATGCCATCTATATCCTCAGAGGCAAGTGTATTAGTCACATATCTAGATTGGATTCTAGCTTTGCCGTGGGAAAAGAACACCGAAGAAAACCTTGACCTGAAAAGAGCAATGAAATTTTTAGATGAGGACCACTACGGACTCTCAAAGGTAAAAGAACGCATTCTTGAGTTTTTAGCCGTACGTCTTTTAGCAGGAAAACAGGCGAAAGGGCAAGTCCTTTGTTTCGTAGGCCCTCCTGGAGTGGGGAAAACATCTCTCGCCCAATCTATAGCAAGGGCTCTAGGACGACGTTTTGTAAACTTCTCTTTAGGGGGAGTAAGGGACGAAGCAGAGATACGAGGACACAGGCGTACATATGTAGGGGCTCGACCAGGGCGTATCATACAAAAGATTCGCCAAGCAGGAACCAAAAATCCTGTTATGCTTATGGATGAAATTGATAAAATTGGCCAAGATTTTCGAGGGGATCCTGCTGCAGCTCTTCTGGAAGTTCTTGATCCCTCACAAAATCAAGAATTTACCGATCACTATATTGAGGCTGCCTTTGATTTAAGCGATGTTATTTTTATTACAACTGCCAATGTAACCCATACAATTCCAGCACCACTTCTTGATCGAATGGAAGTGATTCGTTTACCTGGCTACGTTGCAGAAGAAAAAATCCACATCGCTAAAAAACATCTTCTGCCTCAACTTTTGATAGAACATGGTTTATCGACGGAGAATTTACAACTAACGCCTAAAGCATTGGAAAAAGTAATTACAGATTATACTCGTGAAGCTGGCGTGCGTAATCTGAAGAGGAACCTGGCTACCATATGCAGGAAAGTTTCTCGTCATATAGTTGAAGAAGGAATGAGAGAAAAAATAGTAGAAGAAAAAGTAAAGGTAGGAGTTAATGACTTAAAGAATTATCTTGGAGCTCCTCATCTTTACGATGTTCATCTGCCTCGAACTAAACAAACTGGCACAGTCGTAGGGTTAGCCTGGACAGAAAGCGGGGGAGATGTTCTTGTTATAGAAGCCGTTTCTATGCGAGGAAAAGGGGACATTATACTTACAGGTAACTTGGGTAATATAATGCAAGAATCAGCACAAACAGCTCTTGGCTATCTTAGAGCTCACGCTGAAGTTTTGGGAATCGACCATATCAACTGGAAAAACATAGATATTCACTTACACGTACCGGAAGGCGCTATTCCCAAAGATGGTCCTTCAGCAGGGATTACAATGGCAGTAACCATGCTTTCCGCATTAAGCAACAGGAAAGTACTGCCCGGGGTAGCTATGACAGGAGAAATAACTTTACAGGGAAGAGTCCTCCCTGTAGGGGGGATACGGGAAAAAGTCCTTGCGGCAAAGAGACAAAAAGTAAAAAAGATCATTTTGCCCAGCGCCAATAAAATAGATGTAGAAGAAATGGAAGATTGGATGACACAAGGGCTTGAATTCCATTTTGTGGATACCATTCCTGACGTTTTTAAGTTTTCAATGGAGGACTAATATTTTATGTCTTATAGTTGGAATGCCAAACTTCTTGCAACAGCTTTTAAACAAGACCAATTCCCAGGGGAATCTCTTTCAGAGATTGCCTTTGCCGGGCGTTCCAACGTAGGTAAATCTATGTTGCTTAACGCTTTAACAGACAGCAAGCTTGCTCATATAGGAGCTACTCCAGGTAAAACTCGTAGCGTTAATTTTTATAAGATAACGGCTGCAAAAGATTTTATACTTGTAGATCTTCCTGGTTATGGTTTTGCTGCAAGGAGTCACCAAGAGAGAGGCATATGGGCCCATCTTATAGAAGACTACATCCTTCGGCGTCAAACACTTAGATTACTTATTCATCTTGTGGACTTCCGTCACGGATTACTGCCCAAAGACAGAGAATTACAAGAGTGGACAGCTCAAATAGATGTCCCTGTGCTTGTTGTTTTTACAAAAGCCGACAAAATAGCGAAAGGACGCCGTAAAGGGCTCCTTCATGCCTATATTAAAGACGGACTAAAATCTATAGAAGTCCCATTTATTGTTTCTGCCCAAGATAAAACGGGAATTGTCGAACTTAGGCAATTCTTGACAAATTACCTTGACGGAGAGTAAATACTGTAAATTCCCAGTGAAGAATTAAGAAATAGATTATGGAGGGGGACTTTCAATGGCTACACGTATTAGAGAAATAGAAAAAAACTACGATCCTACACCCATTGAGGATAAATGGTATTCGTGGTGGCTGAAAACAGGGCTTTTCCATGCTGAAGTAGATCCATCAAAGGAAGCATTTTCTATAGTGATACCTCCTCCGAATGTAACAGGCTCTCTTCATATAGGCCATGCTTTCAACAATACTTTTCAAGACATTATTTGTCGATACAAACGGATGGCAGGATATAACGTTCTTTGGCTGCCAGGCACAGATCATGCTGGTATAGCAACTCAAAATGTGGTAGAGCGCTCTCTGGCAAAAGAGGGTATCTCTAGGCATGATCTGGGACGGGAAGAGTTTGTAAAAAAAGTCTGGGAATGGAAAGAAGAGTATGGTAACCGCATTATTGAGCAGATGAAAAAACTTGGCAACTCCTGTGATTGGGATAGAGAGCGATTTACTCTCGACGAAGGTCTTTCCAAAGCTGTTCGTACTGTTTTTGTACGACTCTACAAGAAAGGGCTTATTTATAAGGGGCGCTATATTATTAACTGGTGTCCCCGCTGCCATACTGCTTTATCTGACATAGAAGTGGAACATGAAGACGTAGCAGGTCATCTCTACTATGTGAAGTACCCCTTTGTAGATGGAGAAGGGGCTCTTATCGTTGCAACAACCCGCCCAGAAACCATTCTTGGCGACGTGGCAATAGCTGTTCATCCTCGAGCTGAGCAGTATAAACATCTTATTGGGAAAAAAGTTCGGGTTCCTCTAACAAATAGAGAGATTCCTATTATTGAAGACATTATGGTGGATCCTGAATTTGGGACAGGTTGCGTAAAAATCACCCCAGCTCATGACCCGAACGACTTTCTTGTGGGACAACGTCACAACCTCGAGCAAATCCAGGTGATAGATGCCGATGGCTTTATGAACGAAAACGCCCTATCTTACAAGGGGCTCTCTGTTATGGAAGCTCGGGAACATACGATAGAGGACTTGAAAAAACAAAATCTTATAGAAAAAATTGAAGAAATACAACATTCAGTAGGGCATTGTTATCGATGCCATACCATGGTTGAGCCGTATCTTTCTGAACAGTGGTTTGTTAAAGCTAAACCACTTGCTGACGCAGGAATAAAAGCGGTAGAAGAAGGAAAAATAACATGGATCCCTGAGCAGTGGCAAAAAATTTATTATCAGTGGATGGAGAATATTAGAGATTGGTGTATCTCTCGCCAACTATGGTGGGGACATAGGATTCCTGCCTGGACGTGCGATGACTGCGGGCACATCACAGTTTCTGAAGAAGATCCCACCACATGTGAAAAGTGCGGAAGCTCTCACATACATCAAGATGAAGATGTTCTTGATACGTGGTTTAGTAGTGCTTTATGGCCTTTTTCTACTCTTGGCTGGCCAGATGAAACAAAGGAGCTGAAATATTTTTACCCTACATCTTTACTCGTTACAGCTTTTGATATTATCTTCTTTTGGGTCGCTCGAATGATCATGATGGGACTTGAGTTCATGGATGAGGAACCCTTCAAAGAAGTGTACATTCATGCGTTGATTCGAGACGAAGACGGGCAAAAAATGAGCAAGTCAAAAGGGAACGTTATCGATCCTCTTACTATGATCGAGAAATACGGGGCCGATTCTCTTCGCATGACATTGGCAGCTCTTACAGTTCAAGGAAGAGATGTTTTGCTCAGTGCTAATAAAATAGAAACGTACAGACTTTTCATGAATAAACTATGGAACGCCAGTCGTTTCGCTCTGATGAATCTCGAAGAAGACTGTTCAATAAAACCTCTCCCACAAAAAGAGTCCATGAGACTTCATGACCGCTGGATTCTCTCTCGAACCCAGTATGTCATAAACGAAGTAACAAAACTTCTAGATGGATATTTTATCGGGGAAGCGGCTCGGTTGCTCTATGACTTCATTTGGAGGGATCTCTGCGATTGGTACCTGGAAATGTCGAAACCCGCATTGAAAGGCGATGGAGGGGCAAAACGCAGACAAGACACTCAGGCAGTTGTAGAATATGTTTTCAGGACAGTGCTCCAGTTGATGCATCCTTTTATACCTTTCCTCACAGAGGAATTATGGCACATCTTTGGATTCAGCGAAGACTCTATTGAGAGAACTTCGTGGCCTGTCTCTTCTGCCGAGTTGCTTTCAGCAGAAGACGATGGTCTAATGAGCACATTACAGGAGTTCATTAGAATTACTCGTAACTTGAGAGCCGAAGCTCGAGTAGCCCCTCAACAGAAGATAGATCGAGTCATTTTACAAACAGACGACGAAAAACTAAGAGATATTGTTCACAAAAACATGGATATGATCTCACTTCTCGCTAAAGTAAAAGCTGTTGAAATTATAGGAGACAGCGATGAAAAACCTCACGGTTGCTTGGCTTCTGTTGTCGCAAATGGAGAAATTAGCCTTGAAGTAGGCGGGCTCCTTGATATCGAAGCTGAGATAGAGCGCCTTAAACAAGAGCTTCAAGGTCTCGCGAAAGATATAGAAAAAATGAATAAAAAACTCGCAAACGAAAACTTTATCTCAAAAGCACCAGAAGAAGTAGTGGAAAAAGAGCGCATCCGATTAGCTGATAACCAGAACCGCTATCAAAGAATACGTGACAATATTAGCAGTCTAAAAAGGTCCTGAGGATAATGAACAACTATTATAAGTACGAAAATATAGAAAAAGAATTGGCTCTTTATGCAAGCCCGGGTATTCACCCGGGCTTGGAGCGTATATCACGTTTGCTTGCTCTGTTAGGCCATCCAGAAAATAGTTTCCCCGCTATACACGTGGTAGGGACTAACGGGAAAGGGTCTACTTCCGCGTACATGGAGTCGGTCCTTCGCCATGCTGAGCTTAAAACGGCCATGTACACAAGTCCACATCTCATTCATATGGGAGAGCGCCTCTTAATAAACGGGAGTATGCTTACATCGGAAGAATGGCAGAGTGGCGCTGAAAAGGTTATAAATACTATTTGCAATGACAAAGTCTTATCACAAGATCCTCCCACGTACTTCGAAGTCTTTACTGCTGTCGCCTTTGTCCTCATCGCAGAGGCTCATGTAGATATCGCTGTTATAGAAGCGGGAATGGGAGGACGATTAGATGCTACCAATACGTTAGGGAAAGTCCTCCTTACAGCAATTACCTCTATTTCCATGGATCACATGGATTTTCTAGGGACAACGTTAGAAGCCATAGCCATGGAGAAATTCGCCGTTATACGTGAACAAACCCCGGCGATATTTACAGGAGAACCTTCCTCTCTCATATCTCTTTTTGAAAAAGAAGCAGATAAAAAACATTCTAAGGGAGTAGTTGTCTCTAAATCTTATGAGTGGCAACAGGAAGAATCTTCTTTAAAAGGCTCCACCTTTTCTCTAAAAAACAAAGAGAATGAAGGGAAATGTTATCCTCATATCCATACCCCTCTCATTGGCTTATATCAGATACAAAATGCATCTTTGGCCATAGCAAGTCTCTCTATTTTACGCTCTGTCTTCCCTCAAATTTCGGAACAAGCACTTTACGACGGACTTACTCACACACAATGGGCAGGTCGAATGGAGCTAGTCCCGTATGATCCTCCCTTATTGCTTGACGGAGCACATAACGATGATGGTATCGCCCGGCTTGTAGAAAGTCTTTCTTTTCTCGGTATCTATAGACCCGAAAAAAAACTAACCATTGTTTATGGTTCCATGAAAGATAAAGAGCATAACAAGGCACTCGAAAGATTGAGTCATCTAAGACCTCGATTAATATGCACAGAGGTCCCGGGGATGGAGCGATCTGCTCTAGCTGAATCTCTTTGCGCTGAAGCTAGTCATTATGAATGGACTTTTACCCCAGAGAGTATTTCTGATCCTATAGAAGCCATAAAAAAAGCTGGAGAAGCGAGCGATATAGTTGTCTGTTGCGGGAGTCTTTATCTTATAGGCTATGTAAGAACACGTCTTATGGAGAGAGACCATTGTTACCCTTTTTATCATGAGACGCGCCTATAATCTTTCATATATTGATAGACAGCATGTATTAACCTATCTTTGTCCGGAAGAAAAGCCTTTTTTCCGAGCCCATGTTTTTATGAAGGGGCCCCTCATGGAAAGGGCAAAGGGAGATCCATTTCTTTCTCGTCAGCTTATTGAGGCAAATATAGATTTTATAGGAAAGGGTTCAGGACAAACCATAGCCCCTCACCAAGTACATGGGGTAGATATTCTTTTACCATCTCAAAATAACGTACTACCTGAACGACCTCATGCTGACGGTATTTTTTTATCAGGTACAGACTATGAAGGGAGTTTACGCTATGCTGATTGTATGCCAGTACTTATAGCATCTCCTGTACCGTCACCATGGGTACTTATGTTGCACTCAGGATATAAAGGAACTGTGCGCAACATAGTGAGTTCTGGCATGGCTGTTGTACGCTCTCATATAAAAGAACAAGATTTCAACCGAGTTTACGCTTGGGTCGGTCCTGGCATAGGAAAGGAAACATATTGGAGGGACGAAGGTGATGAATGGTCCCGCCAAGGGATTAAAAATTTATCCTCCCTTTTTTATCGAAAAGAGGGGAAACGAATTTATTTCAACTTACTTGGAGCCATAAGAGAGCAACTTCAGGTCGAGGGGCTTCAGGGAAAAAACATTAACTCTATACCAATTTGCACATATAAAGACGAAAATTTTTGTTATTCTTATAGGCGAGGGGACCTGCACTCTCGAATGTTTTTTCTTGCCTCACTATAATTATGCCACTTTTAAATATATAACTGTGAGAATATATAAAGAGGAAGACTCATAGAGTATTACCGACAAAGTCGCAAGGAGTGATCCCCAAATGGATCTGCAACGAGTGGGTGTCATAGGTGTGGGGCACCTGGGACAGCACCACGCCAGAGTTTATACCGAGTTGCTTGGAACTCAATTAGTAGGAGTAGTAGACCAGAACGAGGCCAGAGCAGCTGCGATAGGAGAAAATTTAGGCGTTCCCTTTTTTACCGACATGGATGAATTTATTCGAAAGGCACGGCCAGATGCAGTCAGTGTAGTTGTACCAACAAGCCTTCATTTCGAAATTGCTAAAAAAGCCCTTTTGAATGGGATTCATGTTTTAATAGAAAAGCCGGTAACGACAACTGTACAAGAGGCAGAAGAGCTTCTGCGGGTAGCTGCTGAAGAAGATCTTGTTTTACAGGTAGGTCATATTGAAAGATTCAATAGTGCAGTGCAATACACATCGAAAGTAGTAAAGGAACCTTTATTTCTTCAGTCTCGACGTCTAGGTCCCTTTTCTCCTCGTATTAGTGATGTTGGTGTTGTGCTGGATCTCATGATCCATGACATTGATATCATCCTATCTTTGGTTCATTCGGAGATAGAAAACCTTTCAGCCACGGGACGATGTATACGAACTGATCATGAGGATATAGCTTCAGCTCAAATAACTTTTAAAAATGGAGTTATGGCTCATATCCTCGTAAGCCGAGTCTCTGAGCGGAGGCTTCGGCAACTTGAAATAATGGAACCTGAACGGTATCTAGCTATCAACTATGAAACACAAGATGTATCTATCAACCGTTGCGTAAGACATGAAAATGGAAGTCTTGTAGAAGTTATAGAACATCCTGTATTTCCCAAAAGCGAACCTCTTAAATTAGAATTACAGCATTTTGTCACCTGTGTAAGGGAAGGGAAACAACCGCTTGTAGGAATTATGGATGGGAAACGAGCTCTTGAAGTAGCTATCTCTGTGTTAAAACAAATACATCTTGACGGTCAAAACGACGTCAAAGAAGCTTCCTCCCAATAAAACCTTTCCAAGCCGGAAGAATATATTCCGGCTTTCTGTATTTTCTATTTTTATCATTATTATCTTATAGTTATATAATTCACCATATACTTTTTGAGTAGTTTTATAGTTTTATATGCGTTATGCTTACATTGATTTTGATAAAATATCTTACAAAGAGGGATTAAATATGCCCGTACAAAATTCTAATGCTCTTACTGCTATAGGAATGTTTTTAGGTGCCCTTTTTGTTGCTAAATTAGTAATAAAAATCAGAAAAGGAGATTTGCCTGGAGGTAAAATATGGGTTTTTTATCTCCGCATGCTTTTAGGATTCCTTATTGCTGGTGCTATTATATTAGGTCTTTATTCTTTTGCAGGAGTGGATTGACATTATGAAAAAATTTATAATTATCTTCCTTTCCATTTTTTTTGTAAGTACTATACTAATATGTTTCTCTTCTCAAATACATGCGTTAGAATTGCCTCCAGCTCAACGTCAAGAGGCCGAAAAATATTTTCTTAAGGCTTATACTGCTTTTCTCTCTCGCGATTACTGGGGATCTTGTGATTACTTGAATCAGGCGTTAGATTTAAATACGTATATGGTTGACTATTATCTGCTTAAGGCCCTTAACTTACAATCTATAGGTCAGTTGGATGAAGCTAAACGTACCTTAAGATATTATATGGAAGTGCGCCCCAACGATAGTTCAGCTCAACGTTTACTTGGAGATTTAACTACGGAAAAAGACTATATCAATACTTGTCTTTTCAAAAATATAGACTCTTCTTTTCAGTGGGAAATCTTACAAAAAAAACTAAAACAGACAGCAAACACATCTCTTTTTAAGCCTATTAATATACAAGGTTTAGGTAAGGGGGTAATTTCAAATGGATTATGGGCACTTCCTGATCAAATAGGCGATATTCTTTGGCTTTTTTCACCTGAAACCGGTTCTGTCATTTCTTCACCTGTAAAAGAACCTGTGTCAGCAGTATTTATGAATGAGCGAATCCTCCTTGTCATGGGAAGAAGGGGGGAAGTGTATCGTCTCTCTTTGTCAGATAATGCCACTGCACCTCAAGTAGAAGAGCTGGGAGCTCTTTCTTGCACTGTATCAGACATAGTATGGCAATCAGATTCAGAATTTATTGTGGCGAATATAAGTGGCCGTAATCTTCTTTTTGTTTCCTATCCCGACCTTCAGATTAAAAATACATGGGTTCCAGAGTCAACAAAAAAACCTTTTGAACCTTCGGCTCTTGCGTCTTATGGTCCATGGATAGCTATTGCTGACCGCAATAATGACACTGTCTTTCTTCTTAATAAAGTTACTCGTGAGATTAAAAATATTTGTATCTCGCAGCCACGGGATATAGAGTGGGGAATAGATGGATCTTTGTTCATTGTCTCGGATAAAGGAAGCCTTATGCAAGTAAAAAATTGTTTTTCTCAAAATGAAAGTAAAACCTCTATTCTCTCTGTGGATATGTCGGGTTGTTGGTCTCTATTGCGGGATAGAGACATTATTTGGGGAGTGGACACTCGAGGTCTATATCTTTGGGAAATATGGCCTCTTCCAGACCCAACTCTGTCACAAGGTTTTTTCTTTGCATATGAACCTACTCTTCAAAGAAACAAAGACGGCTCCGATTATCTTCGCTTGAAAGGCGCTTTTTCTGCTCCGTATTATGCGTATAGCAACCAGAACCCTTTTGTCGCATCTGCTGTTTGGGGAGGACAAAACATGAAGCCTACAGTATCACTTTTACCCCCTATTCAATATAGCCAGATTGCTTTCATAGAAATTACCGCAGAAAAAGCTGTTCCCCTTATAGATCGTATCCGACAGATATGGGGGCAACAAAAAGAAACCCTTCGGCACATTGTTCTTTCTGAAGCTTCTATTTTAGAACCAGAGGAACTTGCGTCGCTTGTTTCTTTTTGTATTCATAATGGCATAGCCCTCTCTTTTTCTGTATCTGATGGCGGTGCTTGTATGTGGATGGAGCGAGCCGCTGCTTTGACTGGTGGAACTGTAGCACCCACGCCAGAGTTAGCAGCCGCTTCCCAAGTAAAAAACAAGATTCTCTCAATAGAAATGTCCCTCCCTGCAGTAAAAGGGGTATCGGGCTATTCGGAACAATCCATGTTGTCTCTTTATATAGACTTAGGGCTATTACAAATGCGAAATTGGTTGCCTTTATGGCCAGAAATGGTAGGAACCTATTAAAAAACAGTGGTATTTTACGCAGCTTTTTATAATGGGAGGCGAGGATGTATGTCTAAAAAAGAAAATATCCCAGAAATTCTAGAATTGAAACAAGCATATGAAGCCCAAGTAGCTAAAACTATGGAAAAACGCCCTGAACGTCGGAAAGAATTCCGAACGGGAGGAAATATTCCTCTCAATCGCGTCTATGATCCCACAGACTTGGAAGGGTTTAATTATGCCAGAGATCTCGGGTATCCGGGCCGTTACCCCTACACACGCGGCGTACAACCGACAATGTATCGCGGGCGACTTTGGACGATGCGTCAGTACGCAGGTTTTGGAACGGCAGAAGAATCGAACGAAAGGTACCGTTACTTACTTTCTCAGGGACAAACAGGGCTCTCTGTAGCCTTTGATCTCCCCACGCAGATTGGATACGACTCTGATCACCCAATGGCCCAAGGGGAATGCGGAAAAGTAGGAGTAGCCATCGATAGTCTTGCTGATATGGAGATTCTTTTTGACAAGATTCCTCTCGATAAAGTTTCCACCTCAATGACTATTAACGCTCCTGCGAGTGTTTTGCTTGCCATGTATATTTGTGTGGGTGAAAAGCAGGGAGTGTCTATGGACAAACTCTCAGGAACTATACAGAACGATATTCTTAAAGAATATATCGCCAGAGGCACTTATATTTTCCCGCCTAAACCTTCTATGCGTCTCATTACCGACATATTTGAATTCTGCAGCAATAATGTTCCTAAATGGAACACTATCTCTATTTCTGGCTATCACATTCGAGAGGCTGGAAGCACAGCTGCTCAGGAAGTAGCCTTTACATTAGCAGATGGGATAGCTTATGTGGAAGCAGCACAGAAGAAAGGCCTTGATCCCAACGTGTTCGGCCAACGCCTTTCTTTCTTCTTCAATGCTCATAATGACTTTTTGGAAGAAGTGGCTAAGTTCCGAGCAGCGAGAAGGATGTGGGGCAAGATTATGAAGGAGCGTTTTGGCGTAACAGGCCGTAAAGCTCAGATGTTGCGATTCCATACGCAAACCGGAGGTTCTACTCTTACCGCACAACAGCCAGAAAACAATATTGTCAGAGTAACTATGCAGGCTTTAGCTGCTGTTTTAGGCGGAACACAGTCTCTCCATACTAATAGTATGGACGAAGCCCTTGCTCTTCCTTCAGAGAAAAGTGTCGGCATTGCTTTAAAAACGCAGCAGATTATTGCATATGAATCAGGGGTAGCCGATACTATTGATCCACTCGCTGGGAGTTATGTTATCGAGTCTCTTACCAATAAAATCCAAGAGAGAGCAGAAGAATATATTTCTCAAATTGATAACATGGGCGGCATGTTAATAGCCATAGAAAAAGGATATGTACAGAAACACATTCAAGATTCTGCTTATTCTTATCAAAGAGCTGTGGAAAGCGGAGACGCAATTGTAGTTGGGGTCAACAAGTTCCAGATAAAAGAAGATCATGCAGATATGAATCTGCTAAAGGTGGATGAGTCTGTAGGAGAAAGGCAAGTTCAAAAATTAAAAGAACTTCGAGAAAAACGAGATAATTTAAAGGTTAAAAACACCTTAGAAAATATAAGAAAAGCTGCTCGAGATGAATCTGTAAATCTTATGCCTCTCATATTGGAAGCAGTGCGTAATTACGGAACAGAGGGTGAGATTTGCGGAGTACTACGAGAAGAATTCGGTGAATATACAGAGAATATTATTCTGTAATTGGAGGAATGAGCTATGGCCGAAAAGAAAATTCGAGTCGTTATTGCCAAACCCGGTCTTGATGGACATGATCGGGGAGCTAAAGTAGTAGCACGAGCTCTCCGCGATGCAGGTATGGAGGTTATTTATACTGGTCTTCGTCAGACACCTGAGCAAATAGTGGATACAGCAATACAGGAAGATGCTGACGCTATAGGTATCAGTATATTGTCTGGTGCTCATGCTTATTATTTCTCTAAAATTATTGGGTTGCTTAAAGAGCGTCATGCAGAAGATATTATTGTTTTCGGAGGAGGGGTTATTCCAGACGCTGATATACCCGCCCTCTTGGAAATGGGAGCTGGAGCTATTTTTGGCCCCGGAACTCCTACCACTGTATGCGCTGAATGGTTAGAAAAAGCAGTAGCGGAAAAACGTGCGAAAGAGACTGTTTAACAGTGAGCGTCCTTGCTGAAAGAGCTTTACGAGGTGACGTTAGAGCTTTGGCTCGCATTATTTCTCTTGTAGAAAATGAAGAGCCCGAGGGAGAAGAGATTATAAAACATCTCTATCCTCATACAGGTCGTGCTCTCATTATAGGCATCACTGGAAGCCCTGGCGCCGGCAAAAGCACTCTTGTAGACAAAATCGTCGCTGAATTCAGGAAAAAAGGGCGTACTGTGGGTGTCATAGCCGTAGATCCATCCAGTCCTTTTAGTGGCGGCGCCATACTTGCAGACAGAATTCGAATGCAAAGACATGCTAACGATCCAGAAGTCTTCATTCGTAGTATGGGAACTCGAGGTTCCTTGGGAGGAGTTAGCCGAAGCACTCGAGAAGCTGTGGAAATATTAGATGCATGTGGCAAAGATGTAGTTATTATAGAAACAGTTGGAGTCGGACAATCAGAGATAGATATTGTTAAGCTAGCTGATACAGTTTGTCTCGTTCTCGTTCCAGGAATGGGAGATGACATCCAAATAATGAAAGCCGGGATTATGGAAATAGCTGACCTTTTCGTAGTTAATAAAGCAGATCGTCCCGGAGTTGAAAAAGTTGTAACTGAAATAAAGCTCATGTTAGACCTCATAGGGACACCGGATTGGCGCCCTCCTATCTACACTACGGTAGCAGAAAAAGGAGATGGGGTTACGGAGCTCGTGGAAGGGATGGAAGAGCATAGAAAATTCCTGAAACAAAGTTCTCATGGGGAAAAGAGAATGAAGGACAAAGTAATCCAGGAAATAAAAGATATTATGAGCCGCGAAATAGCTAAAAAAATTGAACATTCATGGGAAAACCATGGCGCAGATGTTCACGTAAAGGCTGTATTTAAAAAAGAAATGGACCCCTATACAGTCGCTCATTCTATATTAAAAAACATAATATCGGAAAATAAACTGAGGGAGGGGGCAAGTGAGCGATGACGAATCGCAGCATAGATGAATTGTGTTCATTACTTGAAGCGAAGCGCAAGGAGGCCTCACTAGGAGGCGGTCCGAAAGCCATAGGGAAGCAGCGCGAGAAGGGGAAGGGTATAGCGCGAGAGCGTCTCTCGGCTCTTCTGGATCCGGGCACCTTTGTTGAGCTTGACGAATTTGTGACACACCGTTGCCATCGTTTTGGTCTTGAGGAGAAACAGACTCTGGGTGACGGCGTGGTGACAGGGTATGGGGAGATAGAGGGGCGCCGTGTTTACGTGTTCAGCCAGGACTTCACCGTTCTAGGTGGCAGTCTTGGCGAAATGCATGCTGAAAAGATCTGCAAGGTCATGGACCTGGCATTGAAGAGTGGATCTCCATGCATAGGGATCAACGACAGCGGCGGCGCTCGAATTCAGGAAGCAGTAGATGCCCTGAACGGCTACGGGAAGATTTTTTACCGGAACACCATCTCTAGCGGAGTCATACCCCAGCTTTCTGTGATCATGGGTCCCACAGCCGGAGGAGCCGTTTACAGCCCCGCTCTGACCGACTATATTTTCATGGTAGAGAAGACAGGCATCATGCACATCACAGGGCCAGCTGTCATCAAGGCTGTCACAGGCGAGGAAGTGACGAGCGAAGAGCTTGGCGGCTCACTGGCTCACAACGCCAAGAGCGGGAATGCCCACTTCACGGCGTCGAGCGAAGAGGAATGCTTTGCCCAGGTTCGGAAGCTGCTGAGCTACCTTCCGAGCAACAACGTGGAGGAAGCGCCGTGGAAAGAGACGGGAGACGATCCTCTTCGCCTGGTTCCAGACCTTCGCACCGTAGTTCCCACGAACCCGAACAAAGGGTATCGGGTCCACGACGTGATCGGACAGGTTGTTGACGATGGCGATTTTTTTGAAGTCCAGCCGCTTTGGGCTCCGAACATGGTCGTGGGATACGGTCGAATTGGCGGTCAGGTGATAGGGATCATAGCGAACCAGGCAGCCAACATGGCAGGCTGTCTCGACATAAACGCGTCAGACAAGGCGAGCCGGTTCATTCGCCACTGCGACGCCTTCAACATTCCCATGGTCACCTTTGTCGATGTCCCCGGCTACCTTCCCGGAACGGAACAGGAATGGGGAGGCATCATTCGCCACGGTGCGAAACTGCTGTATGCCTACAGTGAAGCTACGGTTCCCATGGTCACAGTAGTTCTCCGGAAGGCCTATGGGGGCGCCTACCTGGGCATGTGCTCGAAAGCCTTGGGAGCCGACATGGTTCTAGCATGGCCTCAGGCTGAGATAGCGGTTATGGGAGCAGAAGGGGCAGCGAACATAGTCTTCCGCAAAGAGATAGAAGGGTCTGAAGACCAGATGGCGGAGCGGAACCGTAAGATTGAGGAATACCGCGAGGCCTTTGCGAACCCCTACGTAGCGGCGGAGCGTGGCTATGTAGACCGAGTGATTCTGCCGGAAGAGACGCGGCGAGAAATCTACCTGGCTCTTCAGGGGACGGCGAACAAGCGAGAACTTCGTCCGAGACGGAAACACGGCGTAATGCCTCACTAAGACGGGAGGATGGAGAGACGTGGATCTGCATACATATTTTGAGACAGGGATCAAAGGTCCCATCACCTTGGCTCTCATCGCCTTTTCGGCGGTATTTCTGGTTCTTGGCGGTTTGACCGCCATCATCTACGCCATAAAATATATGGGTGGAGCGAAGAAGTCGCCGAAAGCACCCACGCCGCCGCCAGGGCCGACACAGCCGGTGGCGGCGTCGCCAGCGCCGACATCAGCTCCGGCGCCAGTATCGGAGCATCCTCGCGGCCACCTCATAGCGGCCATTACAGGGGCATTGCTAGCGTCAGGAGAAGGGGCGTGCCGCATTACATCCATCAGGGCAGAGCGAGGGATACGGCGTCCATCACCGAGCTTGTGGAGGACCAGCGCCATCATGGAAGGGCTGGACAGCCTCAACAATCAGACCTGGTCTGGGCGGTAGCATCCGGCAGGCCTGAATGGAAGACATGACATTACACCATGTGGAGGGGAAAAAGACCAATGAGCAAAACCTATAGAGTAACAGTAGATGGAACGAGTTATGTAGTGGAAGTGGAAGATCTTGGCGAGACCGCGGTTTCGGCAGCAGCGCCGGTAGCAACGCCAACACCAGCTCCATTGCCAGCACCCGCACCGACGCCAGTAGTGGTAGCTCCAGCCCCAGCGCCAGTAGCGGCAACTCCAGCCCCGGCACCAGCACCGGCGGGAGGGACTATCGTCGCAGCTCCCATGCCTGGGAAGATCCTCAAGGTCAACGTAGCGACAGGAGCGTCAGTCCAGGCTGGAGACGTGCTCCTCATCCTGGAAGCCATGAAGATGGAAAATGAGATCATTGCATCATCGGCAGGAACTGTTCAGGAGATCCGGGCACGGGAAGGGGACAGCGTGAATACGGGAGATACCTTGGTGATCCTCGGCTAAGCCGGGGTGAGAGGACCCATTATGGGAATCTATTTAGACTCAGTAACAACAATCATTCATGCCTCGGGGTTCTTTGGCCTCACGTGGGGCAATATCGTCATGCTCTGCGTGTCTTTCATCATGCTCTACCTGGCCATAGTGAAAGGTTTCGAGCCGCTGCTTCTGGTCCCCATCGGTTTTGGCTGTCTGCTCGTGAACCTTCCCCTGTCTGGCATTATGGATGACGGAGGCTTTTTGAGGTATGTTTTTTTCGGGACAGAACATGAGATCTACCCTGTCATTATCTTTATGGGAATCGGAGCCCTCACCGACTTCGCCCCCCTTCTGGCCAACCCCATCACCTTCCTGCTGGGAGCGGCAGCTCAGCTGGGCGTCTTCATAGCCCTTTTCGGAGCGTTGCTGTTGGGTTTCAACGTGAAAGAAGCGGCCTCCATCGCTATTATCGGCGGAGCGGACGGTCCTACAAGCATTTACCTCACCGTGAAATTGGCGCCGCAGATCCTGGGGGCGGTGGCAGTGGCGGCCTATAGCTACATGTCTCTCGTGCCGCTCATCCAGCCGCCGGTGATCCGTCTCCTCACCACCAAGGCGGACCGGGCGATCCGCATGGATCAGCTTCGTCCCGTATCGAAGCTGGAACGAGTGTTGTTCCCCATCGTCTGCACTGTGGCTTCAGGACTCCTACTGCCTTCCTCCGTGCCCCTGATCGGGACCCTTATGTTCGGGAACCTGATCCGTGAGTGCGGCGTGACAGAGCGGCTGAGCCAGGCAGCTCAAAACGAGATTCTCAATGCCACCACCATCTTCCTGGGCCTGTCAGTGGGAGCCACTATGAGCGCCCAGCAGTTTCTCACCATAGGGACCATTAAAATCATTATCCTTGGCCTCGTCGCCTTCATCTTCAGTACGGCCGGAGGAGTGCTTTTCGGCCAGGTCATGAAGGTCATGAGCGGAGGAAAAGTCAACCCTATGATCGGGGCGGCAGGAGTATCGGCAGTACCCATGGCCGCCAGAGTGGTGCAGCGAATCTGTCAGCAGGAGAACCCGGGAAACTTCCTCCTCATGCATGCCATGGGCCCCAACGTGGCTGGCGTCATTGGAACCGCTGTCGCTGCCGCTGTGATGCTGACTCTGCTCGGGTAACAATGACAAACCTATCTGAGTTGCGTACGTAAATAAAAAGTAAAAGAAGTCTTTCCTTTTTCAATATCGGGAAAGACTTCTTTTTACGTGTTATTATATTGCGGATCTAAATAAACTGGCTCTCCGGGAGGTCAAGGAAGAATGAAAATAGCTATAGGATCTGACCATGCAGGTTATTCTGTTAAAACCGTTATTTTACGCCATCTGCAGGAAGAAGGACACGAAGTTTCTGACCACGGGGCAGATACTCCGGATATTTCCAGTGATTACCCTGACGTAGCTCTGTCAGTTGGGAAAGCTGTAGCTAATGGCGAAGCAGAACGAGGTATTCTCATCTGTGGAAGCGGGATAGGGATGTCAATAGCGGCTAACAAAGTTCCAGGAGCTTACGCTGCTCTATGCAATACCACAGAGTTAGCCAAACTTAGCCGACGCCACAACAATGCCAATATATTGGCCATGGGAGGTCGTCTCATTTCAGAGCAACAGGCAACTGAAATAGTTGATGTGTGGCTTAAGGGAACCTTTGAAGGAGACAGGCACCAACGCCGAATAGCAAAAATACGTAGTTATGAAGAAAAGATCGCTCCTTCATATCTAACAAATAATGGAGAAGGACGTATTGTAATTTTTGATCATCCCCTCGTTCAACATAAGGTAAGCATTATTAGGGACAAAAATACCTCTGTCAAAGAATTTAGAGAACTCGTTCAAGAAATAGCCGGCCTTATGGTTTACGAAATCACTCGAAACCTTCCCCTTGTAAAAATTGAGATAGAAACTCCAATCCAGAAAACTACTGGATACACCTTAGAGGGGAAAAAATTGGCTATAGTCCCAGTACTACGGGCTGGATTGGGCATGGTGGACGGCATTCTTCAAATCATTCCCAACGCTAAAGTTGGTCATATAGGACTCTATCGAGATCCTGAAACACTTGAGCCTGTAGAGTACTATTGTAAGCTACCTAGCGATATTAATGAGCGAGACATATTTGTTCTTGACCCGATGCTCGCTACAGGAGGATCCGCTACTGCTGCTATTAGCCTCGTCAAAGAGAAAGGGGCTCGGAAAGTGTCTCTGGTCTGTCTCATAGCCGCTCCAGAGGGCGTAAAAAAGGTACATGAAACCCATCCGGACGTAGATATTTACGCAGCTGCCCTTGACAGCCACTTGAACGAACAGGGCTATATTGTTCCCGGACTTGGGGATGCCGGAGATCGGCTTTTTGGGACCAAATAATTGGGAAATATCATGTGGCGCTTATTATTTATATGCATACTAATGATGGGGTGGGGAGCAGGAATGATCCCCCTCTCCATCAAGTTATCTCATCACTATCGCATCCTTGATGTTCCTGGAGGAAGAAAACATCATTTAGGAAATGTCCCCCGAGGAGCTGGTATAGTTTTATGGATGGGGTATCTCTTATGGGTTTTACTAGGCGCCTCAGGATCTTTTTTCCTCAAATTAAGTGCAACAGGAGCAACTATTGTTTTCCTGTGTGGTTATTGGGATGATATTCGTCCTCTCAATCCCATTGTACGTTTGGTATTACACATATTCGCAGCTTTTTTGGTGCTCATACCAATAGAGCTTCCGTGGACTCACCGCATTTTGATGCTTTTGTGGATAGCCGGCACCACCAGTGCTTATAATATAATTGATGGTCTCAATGGACTATGTTTAAGTATGTTTATCGTGGCAACTTTAATGGCCTCCAGATTAAGCGCTCCTTCTTTCTGGTTACCGATAGGGAGCGCAGCTTTAGGAGTTTTACATTGGAATTTCCCGCGAGCCCGAACTTTTTTAGGAGATGGCGGTAGCACGCTGCTGGGGTACCTTTTCGCTTCACAATTAACTTTCTCTATCTATACAAATTATGTAGGAAATACGCCACAATTATTCTCTATCTGGAAACTCATAATATTCCTTCTCTTGTGGGGCGGGGTCCCTGTATTAGATACAGTAGCTTCTATTATTCGCAGATTGTGTCACCGATGTTCTCCTTTCTTACCTGATCGCGGTCATCTCCATTATAGATTGATTGATAAGGGCTTTTCTCCTGTGCAAACATTAGGGATCTTAGTGCTCCTTCATGGAGCTTTACTTGAGCTGGGTCTTTACTTTTTCACCCGATTCATTCAATGAAATGAAGGAGGGACGAAATGTCTCGAAAGATTGTTTGTGTTGTTGGAACTCGGCCTGAAGCTATAAAAATGGCCCCTGTTATTTTAGAATTAAGAAACAATAAGGAATACAATACTTTGGTATTAGCAACAGGGCAGCATTCAGACATGCTTGACCAAGCCCTCTCTTTCTTCGATATAAAAGCAGATGTAAATCTTCATATTATGAAAGATCGCCAAACACTCGATCACATCACATCTCTTGTTCTGACAGGAACAGGAAAAGTTTTTGATAAGGAACATCCCGATATGGTTCTTGTACATGGCGATACCACTACAACATTGGGAGCAACTTTATCTGCTTTTTATCGAAAAATCCCTGTAGGACACATAGAAGCCGGTTTACGGAGCTGGAATCTAGACCAGCCTTTCCCTGAAGAAGCAAATCGAGTTATCACAGATCGCTTATCAACTCTCTGGTTTGCCCCGACACAAGGAGCAAAACAAAACTTGCTTCAGGAAGGTGCAGACGAGAATCGCATTTTTGTTACAGGTAATACGGTGATAGACTCCCTATCTCGAACAGTAGAACAACATAAGGGATCTCTTCCTGAAGAGCTTTCTGGCCTTCAGCAAGAAGCACCTCTCATTCTGGTCACCGCCCATCGAAGGGAATCGTGGGGGCAGCCTTTAGTAAATATATGTGAGGCTCTATCTGAAATATTGGCTTCTGTACCAGAAATCTATGTGCTCATTCCCCTGCACAAAAATCCGACTGTCCGGGACGTTATACGAAAACATCTCGGGCAGCATAAACGAGTTATTTTTACAGAGCCTCTTGAGTATCCTGATTTTGTACAGGTCATGAATCGAAGCTATATTATCCTTAGTGATAGTGGGGGAGTACAAGAAGAAGCTTCTTTCTTACGCAAGCCAGTACTCATCATGAGAAACCTCTCGGAAAGACCAGAAGCGATACATTCAGGTACTGGAATTCTCGTAGGAACTAATAAAGACCGAATAGTAACTGAAACTCTTCGTCTTTTATCGAGTCGCGAAGACTATGATAAGCTTGTTGGGAAAAGTAATAATCCTTTTGGAGATGGGAAAGCTTCTCAGAGAATTCTCAAATACATTGACAATTTTTTTAAAAAAGAGGAAATATAGTTTAAAATATCCTTTATAAACTTTTCAAAAAGCTCTGTTTTTCAGCTATATTATAAAGCTCTTACATTGAGATCAGGAGTGATTATGATGGACTATAAAATGAAAATTGCTGGCGGAATTCCGCTCCATGGAAAAATAGAAGCACAAGGAGCTAAAAATGCCGCTTTGCCTGTTATGGCTGCTTCTCTTCTATTAAAAGATGCCACGCTTCGGATTCATAAGGTCCCCCGCCTTCATGATGTTATAACCATGGCTGATCTTCTTCGGGATCTTGGCGCCGATATATTTTATGAAAAAGGTGAAATGTCTATCTCTATACCTGAAGAGCTATCGTGGGAAACGCCTGCGAATCTAGTTCGGAAAATGCGCGCCTCTTCCCTCGTTCTTGGGCCATTATTAGCTCGTTGTGGACGAGCCATATTGCCCCTGCCAGGCGGCTGTTCCATCGGAAGTCGTCCCATCGACCTGCACCTTAAGGGGCTCTCCCGCATGGGTGCTACGATAGATCTTGTTCATGGTGCCGTTCACGCGACTGCCAACGGTCTTAAAGGTTGTCGCATCTATCTCGACTTTCCTTCAGTAGGAGCCACAGAAAATCTTCTCATGGCCGCCGTATTTGCCCAAGGGGAGACGGTGCTTGAAAATACAGCACGTGAACCGGAAATTACAAATCTGGTACAAACACTCAAAGCCATGGGAGCCATTATTGAAGAGGATGGGACTGGTGTCATTAGAATTCAAGGAGTTGACGAACTACACGGGGAAGAAATAACTGTCATTCCTGATCGCATAGAAGCATGCACTTATATTCTCGCAGCTATTATTACTGGTGGGGAAGTGGAGATAACGAATATTATTCCCCAACATATAGACTCTCTTCTGGCTAAACTGGAAGAAGCTGGGGCCAACTTCACAGTGGAACAAGATAGAGTTTTAGTTCATCCTGTCAAACGGCTGAAAGCTGTCTCCCTGAAGACATTGCCTTATCCAGGATTTCCAACCGACTTGCAACCTCAGGTTATGGCAACCCTTGCTTTAGCTGAAGGGGCAAGTGTTATTCAGGAAGGCGTTTTCCAATCGCGGTTCCTCCACGTAAGTGAACTGAATAAAATGGGGGCAAAGATAGAGTTGCAGGGGAATACCGCTGTTGTAACAGGAGTAGAACAACTTATAGGGGCTGACGTCAATGCTACTGATTTGCGGGCAGGTGCCGCTCTTATACTCGCTGGCTTAGCAGCTAAAGACGAGACATCGGTGTTCCATATTGGCCATGTATGGCGCGGTTACGAAGACATGGATCTAAAGCTTCAGCAACTTGGTGGTCGAGTTGAAGTTATTCCTACAGAGCCCTTGAGCACAAAAGTTAATGGGGCTGTACGAAAAGAAGAAGCATAAACAACAAAAAAAATAGGAGAGGGGGAAAGAACGCTAACGTACAAAACATTTATGTTACCCCCTCTCTTCTTTTTTTCAGTAAAATGGACATAGGCAAGGTGATGATATGGATTCAACTCTACACAAAAAGAACCAAGAGCAAGGAATCCAAATAATTGCTTTTGTAGGGCCAGCTGGCACTGGTAAAAGTCAGAGGGCACAATTTGTCGCTAAAGAAAATAACGTCGATTACATTATTGACGATGGTCTTGTTATCTCCCGAGGTCGTATTATGGCCGGAAAGAGCGCAAAATCTGAGAAAAATCTTGTCAGAGCCATACGCAGAGCTCTCTTTGAATTTCCAGATCACCGGGAAGAGGTTATGGGCTTCTTACGCCAACACTCCCCTTGTAAAGTGATGATTATAGCTACATCATCTGCCATGGCAGACAAAATTGTTCGCAGATTACAGCTTCCTCGTCCTGAGAATTTTATTCACATCAGTGATGTGGCTTCTCCGGAAGATATAAAAAATGCTCGAAAAGAAAGACGGACCAAGGGACAACATGTTATCCCCGTATCTCGCGCTCAAATTCGCCGTAACTTTGCTGGAAAACTCGTAGGGCATTTACGGGATCTTTTTAAAACCACTGATCGTGAAGAAGGGGAACGGACCATCGTTCGTCCGCCTTTTAATTTTTACGGAGAGTTAAGTATCAGTCCCCAAGCCATAGTAGATATAATACAATATCTTACGAAACGAACCGTTCAAGTCTACAAAGTACTAGATATTAAAGTGCGTCCAGCAGATGAAGCCGTAGAGATAGTCATCATAGTATCTCTTACTACGGGAGAACATACTTTTTTTGATATAGGAAATAAAATCCGGTGGAAAAGTGCACGAGCTATCCGATATTTCACCGGTATGGATATTCAAAAAGTCAACATTCTCGTCAATGGAGTGTTTATAAAATGATGGAAGAAAAAAGGTATACCCCTACGTTAACATCTATAGAGAAAACAAGAGAGAAAGCTTGGGGTAAATTATTAGAAAATATTACAACGTGTGAAAAATGCGCTCTATGTAAAACTCGGAAACATGTGGTTCCAGGAGAAGGGGCTGTAAAAAGTTTATTAATGTTTGTAGGGGAAGGACCTGGCTTTGATGAAGATGAACAGGGGCGCCCTTTCGTAGGAAAAGCCGGACAGCTTCTCACTAAAATATTAAAAGCAGCTGATATTTCTCGAAAGGATGTTTACATTACAAATGTGGTAAAGTGCAGACCTCCCGAGAATAGAGTCCCAACTATAGAAGAAATGATGGTTTGTAACAAGTATCTGGAAGCTCAAATCGCACTTATTCAACCTGCGATTATTGTATGTCTTGGGAATACTCCCACAAAATGGTTTTTAAAAACTTCTGAAGGCATTACCTCTCTACGTGGGCAATGGTTTCAATGGCGTGGAATAGATCTCATGCCTCTTTTTCATCCTAGTTACCTTCTTAGAAATGATTCAAGAAGAAAAGGAAGTCCCAAAGATCTTACATGGAGAGATATTCGGGTTGTAAAACAGCATCTCGACGAATTATTAGAAAAACGGAATGGAGGACATATAGAGAATGTCTGATTCTCCAAGAGAAGAGATCTTCTCTTCTCTTCAACATATAGCCATTATTATGGACGGGAATGGAAGATGGGCTCAACGTCGCCATCTTCCACGTCTTTTAGGGCATCGAGCTGGGGTTAAAGCCGTAGAGAGGATAGTACGAGCAACAACCTCTTATCATATTCCCTATTTATCACTTTACGCTTTTTCCACAGAAAATTGGAAGCGGCCACAAACAGAAGTGAAAGGGCTTATGTCGCTTTTTAAATTTTATATCCGTAAAAAAATCGATGAACTTCGAGAAGAAGGGGTACGTCTTCGTTTTGCAGGAAGAATACAAGGCGTTCCTGATGATATTCGTGAAATCATGTACCAAGCAGAAAATATTACTAAGGATGGAGAACGCTTACAACTGATTGTCTGTTTAAATTACGGGGGCAGACAGGAAATCCTAGATGCCATCCAACATATCGTCAGAGAAAGCGATGGCACGGACATTACAGATGAAACTTTCAGGAAGTATCTCTACCTCCCAGATGTTCCCGACCCAGATCTTATAATACGAACCAGCGGAGAACAACGTCTTAGCAACTTTTGGCTTTGGCAGGGAGCCTACAGTGAACTATATTTCACATCAGTGTTATGGCCTGATTTCACAGAAAAAACCTTAAAAGACGCCATAGATTCATTTGAAAAGAGGGATCGACGTTATGGTGGCATTCAAAGCTAAGTCCCAAGAACTTGCTCTGCGAGCTTTTAGCGGCTTTATTATAGGAGCCCTCATTCTGTCTGCTATTTATTACGGTGGACGAACATGGTTTCTTTTAGCCTCTATAATTAGCCTCATCTCTCTGTGGGAATATTATCAACTTCTTTCGAAGAAATTTAGAGTATCCAAGGGAATAGGGTTTCTCGCCGGTATTTTGGTCCTTTTGGCTTCAGCGGAATACCTTCGTCCTGCATCTATTTTAATTATTTTTACCCTTACTTCTTTTGTACTATTTATGATAGAAATATTACGTCGCCAATTTTCTCAGGTTAGTTACGCTATTTGGAACGTAGGCGGAACTTTATCTGGGCTCATTTATATTATTTTGCCGTGGAGTTATATGGTGCTTTTACGAGCTCATCCTATTGGTCAAACTCTCCTTTTCTCCCTGTTCCTCTGTACATGGAGTTGCGACATAGCCGCATATCTCGTAGGGACGCGATGGGGTCGCAATAAGTTCTGCGAAGCTGTTAGCCCTAAAAAAACATGGGAAGGTTTTGCAGGGGGAGCTGGTGCAAGCATCCTCATTTCAGCGGCAGTGGCATACCATTGTTCGTTACCCCCTATCCCGCTGTTAGGTATTGGCGCTATATGCGGTATCGCAGGCCAGCTTGGTGACTTGGTAGAATCCTTAATCAAGAGAGAAGCGGAGGTAAAAGACAGCGGACACCTCATCCCTGGACATGGGGGGTTTCTTGACCGTTTTGATAGTATTTTAATTAATGGAACATTGACATTCTTCTTGTTTGGAGTGATCCTTTCTTGAAAAATAGACGTATAAAGCTTGCTGTCATAGGCGCTACAGGGAGTGTAGGAAGTGCTGTGTTAGATGTTTGTCGTGCATTTCCAGACTCCTTTGAGGTTGTATTTTTAGCAGCTCATAGCGCTGTGAACAAAATGATAAATATCGCACAAGATTTCCATCCGGAAGCTGTTGTTTTAACTAACCCTCATGCAGCATCCCTATTTAAGGGGAAGGGGTGTTCTATTCCTGTTTTTTCAGGGGATGAAGCTCTATATACCATGGCTACTCATCCCCATGTTGATCACGTAGTTTTTGCTTCTTCAGGGACAGCCGCTATTAAAGCCCTCCAGGGTGCCCTCAAAGAAGGGAAAGAAGTATCTCTCGCCAATAAAGAGAGTATTGTTGTGGGAGGGCCGTGGGTAATGCCTCTCGTAAAAAGAGATTCTCAACTCCGCCCTTTAGATAGCGAACATAATGCTATTTGGCAATGTTTGAGAGGAGAGATGGAACGCGAGGTCTCAAAAATTTACCTCACGGCTTCTGGTGGGCCTTTTCGAACGTTTACGCACAAAGAATTGGAATCTGTTACTCCTTCCATGGCTATAGCCCATCCTGTATGGAGCATGGGGCATAAATTGAGTATAGACAGCGCCACGCTTATGAACAAAGGAATAGAATTAATAGAAGCTATGTTTTTGTTTCGATTACAGAGCAAGCAAGTAGATGCTGTGATCTCTCCTGGTTCTGTTGTTCACGGCGTCGTCCAATTTATTGATGGATCTATGAAAATGCTTGCTTCTACACCTGACATGCGCCTATCTGCCGCTTCCGCTCTCGGCTACCCAGAGCGACTGAGAGCCATGTCTTTTGTTCCGGAGCTTTCTTTAAAAGAACTCGCTATCAATTTTTATCCCCCGAATGAAAAGCTCTTCCCATGTTTAGCTCTAGCCAAAGAAGCCGCTCGAAGGCTTGGCCCCTACCCCGCATTGCTTATAGGCGCTGATGAAGGAGCTATAGAAGCTTTTGTAAAAAATAAAATTACTTTTACGCAAATTCCCTTAGTGATAGAGAAGGCAATGGCGCTGTATAATGGAGGAACCCCAACATCTCTAGATGAATGTATTGAGATTTCCCAATGGGCGCAACACTCTGTTCAAGAAATAACAGGGGGTAAATAAGGAGAATAGTACATATGATCAGTATATTGTCATTTATAGTAGTCATAGGAATATGTGTTATATCTCATGAATTTGGGCACTATATTACGGCTAAAGCCTGTAGTGTTCAGGTTCATGAATTTTCTTTTGGGATGGGTCCAGTCCTCTGGAAACACAAAATAGAAAGGACACTATGGTCTGTTCGTGCTTTCCCCATCGGCGGATTTGTCCGGCTAGCTGGTATGGAAGAAGAACAGCCGGAAGAAAATGTAATCCCTGGCAAGGGGTTCAATGATAAAAAAGCGTGGCAGAGGTTTCTTATCCTTTTTAACGGTCCTCTTGTTAATGTTTTTTTAGCCATAATACTCACTGCTTTCTTCCTTTCTGGCCACGGCGTAGTAAATATGACTTCTACTGCTGTAGGATCAATTATGGAAAATCTTCCTGCTCAGGCTGAGGGGTTACAAGCAGGAGATTTAATTTTATCTGTCAATGGGGAATCTGTTTCTAATTGGGTAGAGATGGCTCGTTCTATTCGAGAAGCAGCTTCTACAGGACCTGTTACGCTAGAAATCGAACGAGAGGGTACTCGCTTTCAGAAAACCATTTCCATTCCGTTTAATTCCACATATGGTGCAGCTCTTCTCGGGGTACGACCTCCTTTCGTTCAATACGGAGCTTTTACCGCGTTAAAGAATGCTTTTTCTTATACTGTATCTATGAGTATCGAAATGATACAAGGGATCATTCGCTGGGCTCTTCGCGCACAAGATGTCGAAGTTACAGGCCCTATTGGCATAGCAACTATGGCTGGAGAAGCGGCGAAACAAGGGATATGGACGTTTATCTCATTTTTGGCTCTCATCAATCTGAATCTTGGGCTTATTAACCTGTTCCCTTTCCCTGCTCTTGATGGTGGACGGCTTGTATTTATATTAGGAGAAATTGCTACACGGAAAAGATTGCCGGAACGAGTTGAAAATTATATCCATTTTGTAGGCTTCGTGCTTCTTATTTCCCTGATCCTCTTCATTACATGGAAAGACATCAGTCGCATATTTAGCCTATAAAAAGGGGAGATAGCTGGTATGACTACGAACATTGTATCTATTGGCGGTTTAACTATAGGAGGACAAGCCCCCATACGTGTCGAAAGTATGCTGAAATTTCCTTTGTCAGATTATGATATGTGCCTTCGCCAATGTAATTTATTACAGGAATCTGGTTGTGAGCTTCTTCGCGTAGCTTTTCCAGAAAACTCTTTATATCGTTCTCTATGTCGCCTAAACAAAGAAAGCAATATTCCAATTATGGCCGATATCCATTTCGATCCAGAGCTAGCTATTTTAGCTATGGAAGCTGGTTGCCCCTCCATTCGTATTAATCCCGGGAATATGCCTCCCAATAAACTGGAAGGAGTTATACGGAAAGCGCAAGAGTCTGGAACTGTCATTCGTATAGGAGCTAATAGCGGTTCCATTAATACTCGACAATTACAAAAAACCAATGGAGATCGAGGGAAAGCCCTCGCTTTCGCAGTAGAAGAACAGCTCACCATTTTACAACGTTACGGGTTTGAGCAAATTATACTTTCAGCTAAATCTACTAATATAGCTGAAACAGTGCAAGCGAACATGTACCTTGTCCAGAAATATTCAACCTTCCCTATTCATATTGGCATAACTGAAGCAGGCCCTGGCGCACGAGGACTTGTTCGAAGTGCAGCTGGTCTATCCCTTTTGCTTGCCCAAGGGATAGGAAATACGTTGCGTGTCAGTCTTACAGCAGATTCTCTTTTAGAAGTAGAAGCTGGCTACGAAATTCTCCGCTCCCTTGGCTTGAGAGAAAAAGGAGTTCACCTTATTTCATGCCCTACATGCGGACGGAAACGAATTGATGTAGCTTCTATAGTTGAAAAAATTAAGCCGCTACTCACGCAGGTACCCAACGGAATCACCGTAGCTGTTATGGGGTGCGAAGTCAATGGACCACGAGAAGCTAAATCTGCAGACATAGGAGTAGCTGGCTCTCCTCGGGGGATGATCCTTTTTACACAAGGACGAATAGTAGGGGAATGTACAATAGAGGACCTTCCTATTAAATTAGTTGCTCTTATAGAAGAAATAAAAAAAGAAAAAAAGCTTAAAGGAGAGGGGAAACACTCATGCCTATCAGTCTCAAGGGAAGACATTTTTTAACTCTGAAAGATTTTACAGAACAAGAGATCTATTATCTTCTGGACTTAGCTTCAAAATTGAAAGCTAAGAAAAGGGCAGGGATACGGGGAGATTTGCTTGCGGGAAAGAATATAGCATTACTCTTCGAGAAGGCTTCTACTCGAACTCGCTGTGCTTTTACAGTAGCCTGTATTGATGAAGGTGGACATGCTGAATATCTCGGGAAAAACGACATCCATCTTGGCGGCAAAGAAGATGTAAAAGATACAGCACGCGTTCTGGGCAGGATGTTCGACGGAATCGAATTTCGAGGGTATAAACAATCAGTGGTAGAAGAGTTAGCTCAATATGCGGGTGTTCCTGTATGGAATGGCCTTACAGATACATATCACCCTACACAAATACTGGCAGATTTCCTGACGCTTCAAGAGAATTTCGGTACAAATCTAGAGGGGATACGACTTGTCTATATAGGAGACGGTCGTAACAATATGGCAAATTCTCTCATGATCGGATCGGCTAAACTAGGTCTTCACTTCACCATTTGTGCCCCATCTTCTCTCTTCCCTGAAGAACGCCTCTATCAAGAATGTTTAGCTTTGGCAAGCAAAACTGGTGGGGCCATATCTTTAAAGCAGGATCCTAAAGAGGCTGTTAAGGGAGCTCATGCTCTTTATACAGATGTGTGGGCCTCTATGGGAGAGGAAGCCCAGCAAGAGGCAAGAGAAGCATTGCTGCGTCCTTACCAAATCAATACAGAACTTATGGAAGCGACAGGAAACCCGCAAACTATCTTTCTTCATTGCCTTCCAGCCTATAAAGGCAAGGAAGTGACAGAAGAAGTCTTTGAATCTAGGGCTTCTAAGGTTTTTGATGAGGCTGAAAATCGTCTTCACACTATCAAGGCTGTTATGGTAGCCACCATCGGTAATCTTTAATCTCTCTTGATTCATACACCTCGTGGGGGTATGATATTCCCGATTATGACATGGAGGGATGGATATGGCAGAGAATAAAAGAATTTTTCGATGCGCATCCTGCGGAACTATTTTTGAACAACCAAAAGGTATGTCGCCTATAAAGTGCCCGCAATGCCGGGGGAAAGTACTCATTTTGTTAGAGGGAGAATCTCTTGGGAAAAAAGGGTGCGGAGGCTCATGTACTTCTTGTTCATCAGGTTGAGGTGTTTAAAGATAAGGGCGGCAGTTGCCGCCCTTTAAACTGTTGTAGTAATAGCTGCATCAGCGCTATTAATGCCTTTGATAGAAGAAATAGCAGTTACAAAACTACGGATTTTTTTCGCGGGACCTCGTAACACTATGGCCTCTAGACAGTGAGAATGATCGAGATGTACGTGAGTAGAGCACACGATAATATCTCCAAAGTCATGTTGTAGCTGGGTCAGCTCTGCTGATGTGTCATAAGAATGGTGATCATATAAAATAGTCAGTGTTCCAGAAACTTTTCCTTCCCCTTCCTCCCATCTATTTCTTGAAATAGATTGACGAATCAGCTGACGTAAGGCATTAGAGCGGTTAGGAATTCCAGATCGCTGAATCCACTTGTCGAATTCCTCTAAAAGGGATTCTGGTACAGCCACTCCAAAGCGAACTAACTTTTCCACCTCTACACAGCCTCCTTTAGCACATATAAGCGCTATTTGCACATACCAAATTATAAATGGACTCTTATTATATTAACACCATTATATTTTATTTATCGAGAATACGAGCGAAGGGGAAACGTGTTCCATAGTATTATTTTCTTCTCTTCAAACAGTTTCTTTGATCTTCATCAGCGAAGAAAATATTACTGAAAAAATGGCCTTTCGTGTTACAATTAATAGCCGCTAGTTAGCAGGATCAGTATATAAACAACAGAGTTTATCTGATATGCTAGAATTTAAGAAAGGGAAGGTATTTATATGGCAGAGACATATATTCGTTCTCCACAAAAAATTGTCGCTACCATCGAAAAGTGGTTGGCAGAACGAGTTCAAGAAGCTGGGGCCTACGGAGGAATCGTAGGTCTAAGTGGTGGTATTGACTCAGCCGTAGTTGCCGTTCTCTTGAAAAAAGTTTTTTATAATCAGATGCTCGCTGTTATCATGCCATGCCACAGCATTCCCAAAGATAGAGAGGATGCGGAAGAACTTATCGACATCTTTAAATTACCCTCAGCTGTCGTAGATCTAACGCCGACATATGACAGATTGGTAAGAGCATTACGTCAAGTGGAGGAGAACATAGAACCTCTAGCCTTATCTAATATAAAGCCACGGTTGCGAATGACAACTCTATACGCTCTTGCCCAATCTAAAGGCTACCTTGTCTGTGGAGCAAGCAACAAAGCCGAGTTAACTATTGGGTATTTTACTAAGCATGGTGACTCCGGCACAGACCTTCTCCCTATAGGCGATCTGCTCAAAGAAGAAGTTCGCCATACTGCAGCGTACATTGGCATCCCTGAAAAAATCATCCAGAAACCTCCATCGGCAGGATTGTGGAAAGGGCAAACTGATGAGAAAGAAATGGGTCTCAATTACATCGATATAGATCAATATATAGCTACAGGAAAAGTGGGATCTGACATTCAACTACAGATTGAAAAGCGAATTCGCAGATCTCAACATAAGCGAAACATGCCTCCAATCTGTTTGATTTCGGAATAAAAAGACATATTTTATAATTATTAAGAGGTGATTGTTCATGTCTGGACATTCAAAGTGGGCTAATATAAAACACAGAAAAGCTGCTCAAGATGCTAAGAGAGGGAATTTGTTCCAAAAGTTAGTACGAGCCATTATCGTCGCTGCTAAAAATGGAGGGGGAGATCCCTCTATGAATATTCAGCTGAAAACGGCTATCGATAGAGCCCGTGCTGCGAGCGTTCCTAACGACAACATAGATAGAGCTATAAAACGCGGTACTGGAGAAATAGAGGGCGCTAACTATGAAGAAATTACATATGAGGGGTACGGCTCTAATGGTATAGCTCTTATGATAGAAGCTCTTACCGACAATAGAAATAGAACAGCTGCTGATATGAGAGCTATTTTATCCCGCGGCGGTGGTTCTCTTGGGGAATCAGGATGTGTAGCCTGGATGTTCGAGAGAAAAGGGATAGTAGAGGTAAAAGGGGAAAATCTTGACGAAGAAGCTCTATTAATGGCTTGCCTGGATGCTGGCGCGGAAGATATGGAAACCCAAGAAGATGGGTATATTATTTACACTGACTCCAGCGCTGTGAACGATGTTCAGGAAGCTCTAAAAAAAGCAGGGTATGCAGTTACTCGAGCTGAAACTGATATGATTCCCAATAGTACTATAGCTATAGAAGCAAAAGAACAGGCTGTAAAAATTCTGAGACTCATGGATAATCTGGAAGAACATGATGACGTCCAGAATGTATATGCCAATTTCGACATTCCGGATGAACTTATGGCACAAATTGAAGCAGAATAAGAGTTCACCTGCCGTTTGTCTGGGGGTAGATCCAGGACTAGGGCGAGTAGGATTTGCCTTTATCCTTAAAGAAGGGCATTCCTTTACTGCTGTAGAATATGGGTGTATAGAAACTCCGCCCCGAACAGATGTTTCGCAAAGGCTCGAAATGATATATGACAAACTTGGGGAGCGGATCCGTTGCTGCTCCCCTGATTTTATGTCAGTCGAAAGCTTGTTTTTTGGAAGAAATACCACCACGGCTGGGAATGTATGGCAAGCTCGAGGCATAGTCTTGTTGTTGGCATCTCAATATCAATTACCTCTCTATGAGCCCAAACCAGCGCAGATTAAGATGGCAGTATGCGGTTCGGGATCTGCAGATAAAAAACAGGTACAAAGGATGGTTCAACGATTATTGAACCTCAAAGAAAAACCAAAACCTGACGATACAGCAGACGCATTAGCAATTGCTATTACAGGTTTTGCGCTGCATTCTTATGCTCAAAGGACTGGGGTTGGTGATCGACTGTGCTAAGAAGTATAGAAGGGAAAGTGTTGCATCTTGGAGAAGAAGGCGTCATTCTTGATGTAAATGGGTTGGGCTTCGATATTCTATGCTCTGGCAGTGCCTTACGGTTATGTGAGGAGAAAGAGGTAGTCCGTCTCACTACCTACCTGCAAATAACAGATAATGGAGCTTCTCTCTTCGGCTTTTCCTGTGAACAGGAACGAAATATATTCTTAAAGCTCATTACTGTAAAGGGGGTAGGAGGACGTGTGGGGTTAGCTATCCTTCGTTCTCTAAATCCCAGCCAAGTAATAAGAGCTGTTGCGACATCAGATCTCGACACTTTTTTGCAGGTACCAGGAGTGGGAAAGAAAACAGCAGAACGCCTTTGTTTCGAACTTAAACGTCATATTACTGAAGACATGCTAGCAGATTTTGAAGATATTGATCTACCTGTCGTGGAGGTTCGGAATACAGTGGCTGCAGCCCTTCGCTCCCTTGGATTCTCACAAAACGAAGTCTATGGCGCAATGAATCGTCTAAAAAGACAAATGGGCGCAGATTTTGACGCTGCTACGGAAGAGATATTGCTTAAGGGAGCTCTTCGTGAATTAAAGCGGAACTGAGGTGAATCGCGTGCCATTTTCAGAAGAAGAAAGAACGAGTTTTTATGATCTGCAACAAGATGAAACCACAGATGAATTGACTCTTCGTCCATCTAATTTGAAAGACTTTGTAGGCCAACAAAAACTCAAAGAAAAGTTATCCATTTACATACAAGCTGCGCTACAGCGGAAAGAAGCTCTGGACCATATCCTCTTTTACGGTCCCCCCGGGTTGGGTAAAACAACACTTGCAGGTATTATTGCTCGCGAAATGGGAGGACAACTTCGAGTTACAACCGGTCCTGCTTTGGAAAAAGCTGGGGATTTGGCTGCTATACTCTCTAATCTTGAGCCATATGACGTGCTTTTCATTGATGAAATCCATCGTCTGCCTGCAAGCGTGGAAGAGATATTATATCCAGGGATGGAGGACTATAACCTCCATATTATAGTGGGGAAAGGACCTCTTGCTAATAATATATGCCTTTCTCTTCCTCCGTTTACTCTGGTGGGAGCTACTACTCGATTAGGACTTCTTACGTCGCCTCTTCGAGCTCGTTTTGGTATTGTCGAACAACTCACTCTTTATAACGAAAACGAGATTGCCGATATAGTGGAGCGGGGAGCGAAGGTTTTGGGTGTCTCGATAGAGCCGGAAGCTGCTTTGGAGATCGCCCGGCGTTCCAGAGGCACACCTCGGGTTGCTATCAGGCTACTAAAGCGCGTAAGGGATGTGGCTGAAGTCCGACAATCATCTTTCATAACAAATGCGTTGGCTGCTGCCGCCTTAAATATGCTCGGCCTCGATTCCCTTGGTCTTGATGACGGAGACCGGCGGATCCTCAGAGTCATTGTGGACCTTTTTGATGGAGGGCCAGTAGGGCTCTCTACCGTGGCTGCTGCACTAAATGAGGAGAGCCAAACCATCGAAGATATTTATGAACCTTATTTGATACAAAAAGGGCTTATTGAACGAACTCCTCGAGGGAGGAAAGCCACGCGCAACGGATACCTTTATCTTGGAGAAACTCCTCCCGACGATAAAATAAATCAGTTGAAATTTTATGGCGAGGAGGAAGGGAACTAAATGCAAGACATCGGAAAAATTTTTATCTTTATCGGTATAGTTCTAGTGATAGCTGGCATTGCTTTCTTGCTCTTTAGCAAACTTAATCTTCCTCTAGGGCGTTTGCCTGGCGACATAACATATACTAAGAAAAATGTAACAATTTTTGCCCCCATAACAACAATGCTTATAATCAGCATTGTCTTGACGCTCGTGCTTAACATTATAAATCGCTGGATAAAATAATATAATATTTAGAAGAACCCAAAAAAAGAGGAGGTTCCTATCCGTAATGAAGCTTTTGACCCCGATAAAACGTATAGTATTTACTGTGCTATTCCTTTTCAACCTCATAGGATGGCCTTTAAACTGGATGGCTCCAGTGGAAGCTGCTTCACAACCTATTCGAATCGGAGTAGGGATAGGCCTCTCGCAGGCAGTTATTTCCTCAGGCTCTCCCATTATTTTGAAAGAAGCTTCCGGGAAAAAATATCGAGCTAATAAAGCAATTACTATTAGATGGGCTGGAAATAACCGCGTAGCCATAGGGAAACATTCTTTAAAACTCCCCTTAATTTTAACGAGTTCCAATCCGCTCGCTTATAATAAAGTCCGATATCGTGGATATATCAAAATAGAGGGGAATGGCAACTCTTTTAGCATAGTCAACGTGCTCGATGTGGAAGACTATGTGAGAGGAGTCCTCAAAATGGAAACAAACCCGGCTTGGCCTTTAGAATCTCTTAAAGCTCAGGCTATTATATCTAGAACATATGCTCTTAAAAATATAGGGAAATATGGAAGCAAGGGGTTTGATCTCACGGCCACCCCCGATTGTCAAGTATATCGAGGCATCAATGCCGAAACACCACAAACAGATAGAGCGGTGAAAGAGACTGTGGGAATCGTAGTAACATATGGCTCAGACTTGGCCCTGACTCCTTTTCACTCTGATAGTGGAGGAGCCACAGCTAATGTAGCAGAGGTATGGAACAGTTCTATCCCATACTTAAAAGGGGTACAGGAAGCCATTTCGTATTCATCTCCTTATTCTACGTGGGAAGTTTCTCTCTCCCCGCAACAAATTCAGTCGGCTCTTAGTAAAATCGGAGTTCAGGTAGGACAGATACAGAGCATTGAAATCGGGCAGCAAGATTCTTTTGGAAGAACAGTTTCTCTTGTGCTGAGGGGAAGCCAGGGGGCAACCCAGATAAAATCCAACCAATTCAGAATGGCTATAGGGCCTACTGTGTTAAGGAGCACTTTCTTCTCCGCCGTTAATGGTCAACATCTTTCTTTGAAAGCCCAATCGGTGCCTAATTCACCTGTCCCCCCCTCTGCACCCGAACAACGCAATAATGTCGGTATTACGAACAGTGATGGCCCGTTAACCTTTGAAGAAGAACAGACTATGATCGATCTCACAAAACAAGGAGCTTTTTCCAGCCACGAAATGATCGACATGCTCATGAACCCTGAAAAGAAAAAATTGTACCTTTTAAAAGCTCTTAAACAAGGGGAACCAAAAAAACAAAGCAATTCTGTCATTACAAATACAAAATCTGGGGCAGGACAGATTCGACCGTCTTCTGGAGGTTTTGTGTTCAAGGGCAGAGGGTGGGGGCATGGGGTAGGTCTCTCCCAGTGGGGGGCAAAAAGCCTAGCAGAAAACGGTTGGAAATACTCTCAAATATTGCAACACTATTACCCTGGGACAAAACTTTCAAGACGATAGAAGGCGAAGACTTTTTATGGCTCAAATAGATCTTTTTGACATTGAATCATATGCATATGAACTTCCAGAGAAGTTGATTGCACAGAACCCAGTTTCACCCCGTAACCATTCGAGACTTCTTGTATTAGATCGGCATACGGGCACTATGACTCACACATATTTTTACGAACTTGAGCACTTTCTCAAAGAAGGAGATGTGCTCGTCCTTAACGATACTCGAGTTATCCCAGCCCGTCTCTATGGTGTAAAAGAAAAGGGAACAGCCCACGTAGAGATTTTGTTACTCAAACCATTAGATGCTACGTGGACATGCTGGGAAGCCTTGGTTCGGCCAGGGCGTCGCCTGAAAAAAGGTAGCGCTGTACGCCTTAAAAATGGCGTTTTAGTTAGTATAGAAAATGCTCTTTCAGAAGGAGTCCGAGTTGTGAGGTTCCCGGAAGAGAGTAATGTACTCTCTCTTCTTGAGGAAATAGGAGAAATTCCATTCCCTCCTTATATAAAACATACGTCTGCATCTTCATCTGACTACCAAACAGTTTTTGCGAAAAGGAATGGTTCTTCTGCTGCACCTACGGCTAGTTTACATTTTACCCAGGCACAGCTACAACATTTAGTAGAGGAACACGGGATTACCTTGGCGTGGGTTACTTTGCATGTAGGGCTTGGAACATTTCGACCAGTGCAGGTATCAGATATCCGGCAACACAATATACATAAAGAGTATTGTGAGGTTCCTGAATCTACGGCATCGCTCATACGCAAGGCAAAAGCAGAGAAGCGACGTGTCATTGCCTCTGGAACAACTGTGGCAAGAACGCTGGAAAGCATGTCTGTTGATAATGAAGAGGTGATACAACAAGGCTGCAAAAACACCTCTCTTTTTATTTATCCTGGCTATAATTTTAAAATAGTTGATGGACTTATAACAAACTTCCATCTGCCTCGTAGCACTCTCTTAATGCTTGTTGCAGCTTTAGCTGGATACGATAATATTATGAATGCCTATAAAACTGCAGTAGAGAAAGAGTATCGATTTTTTTCTTTTGGCGATGCCATGTTTATTTGTTGATGTAAATAAGAAAGGAGGCTTTTCATATGTGGAAATGGGCATGTCTCGTTCCTCATCCTCCTATCATCGTTCCGGAAGTAGGCCATGGAAGAGAAAAAGAGGCACATCAAACTCTTAATGGAATGAAGGAATTAACCTATCATCTAAAAAACCAGAAACCTGATATCTTATTTCTTCTTTCCCCTCATGCTCCTCAAGGCTCTGGCCTTTTTTTTCTCGAAACATCTTGTTATGCTGGAGATCTTTCAATGTTTGGAGCTCCTCAAGTGTCTGTGGAAATAAAAAGCGATGGAGAGAAATGCAAAGCGCTCTATAGCTTTTTACAAGGAGAAGTACCGATAAGTCATGTACAGAAAGAGAAAGTATTTCTCGATCATGCCTCGTTAGTACCCCTTTATTTTTTCCATAAAGCGTGGGGCGTTTTTCCCACACTCATCGTAGCAAACCCCATGGGTCTTTCTCTGAAGGAGGCTCTTAAAACTGGAGAGATCCTACAAAAGTTTAAAAGACCTGGAGAAAGTTGGGGGCTTATAGCCAGCGGTGATTTATCGCATCGAGTCACTCGCGATGCGCCAGCTGGATATTCCCCTTTAGGCTCTTTTTTTGATGAACAAGTAGTTCATGCCATAAAGATGTCAGATCCTGAAATTCTACTTGATCTCCCTTCCCGCACTATTTATGAGGCAGGGGAATGTGGGCTCAGATCAGCGCTCGTATTTCTTGCGCTCTCAGGGGAAAAAGCTAAACCCAAATTACTTTCTTATGAAGCACCTTTTGGGGTTGGATATGCCACAGCTATAGCTGTGTTCCCTTGGAAAACATACCCCTCTTTAGCCCGACACGCTATAGAAACATACGTGAGAGAGGGGGAAAGACTTTCACTTCAGGACGTGGAAAAACTCGCGCCACAAGAAAGTCTACAAAGTAAAAAAGCTTGTTTTGTTTCTCTTAAAACATTAAAAGGGGAACTTCGGGGGTGCATTGGAACCATCGCCCCGGTTCGATCTTCCCTGGCTTGGGAAGTAGTAGAGAACGCTATAGCAGCTGCTACTGAAGATCCACGCTTTTTACCAGTCCGCCCTGAGGAATTACCTAATCTTACTGTCTCCATAGACATATTGAGTGAACCCGAAGTAATCCGCAACGTAGAAGAACTTGATCCCAAACAATATGGAGTCATTGTCTCCAAAGGAAACCGGCGAGGAGTATTGCTTCCTGATCTCGAGGGAATTACCCTAGCCAGCCAGCAAATACAAATTGCAGCTCAAAAGGCCGGCATTACTACCCTTGATGGCATCTCTATCTCCCGATTTACCGTCCATCGATATCCGGAAAGGGAAGATACTCCATGACGTATCAAGCTTTATGGTGGCACAAAGAAGGGGAGAGAATTATTTGTGATCTCTGCCCTCACAGGTGCTCTTTAAAAAAAGGACAAAAAGGATTATGCGGCGTACGCATCCATCGAGGAGAGGCTGGACTTTTTAGCTTAAATTATGGTCTTGTTTCTTCCATGGCTCTTGACCCAGTAGAAAAAAAACCTCTTTATCATTGGAATCCAGGAACCGAAATTTTTTCTATAGGGAGTATTGGTTGCAATATGCATTGCCCTTTCTGTCAAAATTGGGAGATATCTACATGTTCTTCAACGGTCCCCTTAACCTACATTCCTTCGTCTGACCTTCTTCGTCTTGTTCGTAAAGAGCAGGTTCGTTCTGTGGCATTTACATATAATGAGCCTCTCATTTGGTATGAATATGTGATGGATACAGCCCAAATACTGAAAAAAGAAGGGATTCCTGTAGTCTTGGTCTCTAATGGTATGATAAACGAGGCGCCATTAAAAGATCTTTTGCCGTATGTAGATGCTGCCAACATTGATGTGAAGGCCTTTGACGAGGAAACATATCGATTTATGGGAGGAAATCTTAACACTGTTAAACAAACAGTAGAGACAATGATTACAGCAGGAATACATGTAGAATTAACAAGCCTTATTGTTACGGGAATTCATAAAGATACCCTTTGGATTGAATCATTGGCGAAGTGGGCAGCGTCTCTTTCCCCTTCCATGGTTCTTCATATATCTCGATATTTTCCATGCTATAAATGGAATGAAAAGCCCACTCCCATCACTATGCTGAGAGAGGCCAAGAGTCGGGCAGAAAAGCATTTGCATTTCGTTTATTTAGGAAATGTAACAGAAACAGTTTTTACTCTCTGTCCTTCATGTAAAGCAACAATATTGGAGCGTCGAGGATACAATACATATATTCAAGCTATGGATAGAGAAGGTCGTTGTGCTAAATGCGGCTTCCCCATAGTTACTCTTACTGGAAATGAGGATTAAAAGTGAAAAAATTTATAGATATTCTTCTTCTTATCTGTTCCCTAGGTTACTTTCTTTTGCTTTGCATGATCCCCACGTCATGGTGGAATTCTCAATTTCCTTTTGGAGTAGGAGAGCCTCTACCAGCCCTTGTTTTGCCTGGACAAAATGCAAAAGAGATTGCTGATGCCTTTTATAAGGCAGGCATTGTTACAAACCCCTTAGAGTTACGTGGATGGATGGCACGTTTAGGTATTGACAGAACCCTTAAGACTGGCATGTACATGATTAAAAAGGGGACTTCTTGGGAGGTAGCGCAACAACTGAAAGAAGCCGTTCCTTCTCAAGAAAAAGTGACAATAGTTCCAGGTTCTGATCTTTTCTCTATAAAAAATGCTTTTCCCGACATGACTGAAGACGAGGTATCTACTCTCCTTCAGAATACGGCTATATTCCCTCTCGATCTTCAGCCTCTCTTGCCTCTTGCTCCAGAAACACGCGTAGCATTTTTGCTTCCAGATACATATTACGTACCTGAAAAGAAACTGGAATATGTTTTAAAAGCAGGATTCACACTCTGGTGGAAACACTTTGATACAAAAATACAAAACCTTTCGCCTCATGAATTATTGGAGACAGCTATTCTAGCCTCTCTCGTAGAAAGAGAGGCTAAAATAGACGAGGAACGTCCCCTTATCGCAGGAATTATAAAGAATAGAGTAGCCCAAAATATGCCTCTCCAAGTAGATGCAACAATAGTTTACGCATGGAAAAGGGAGGGAGAAAACCTTTCGAGGGTTCTTTTCAAACATCTAGAAGTAGATTCTCCCTACAATACATACAAAAAGCTGGGGCTACCGCCTACAGCTATCTGCATCCCCTCCATTGCATCATGGGAGGCCGCCTTAAAACCAGCTCAAACAGAGTATCTGTATTATGTAGCAGGGAAAGATGGTCAACATTTTTTTGCCACTACGTATCAAGGACATTTGCTGAACATTCGAAAAATTAGAGGTGCCCAACATTGAATAATATAGAAGAACCACTTTCTGTTCATGATATGGACAGATTAGTACTTTCGGTCTGTCCTTCTTATATTGTGCTTATTAGTTGGATTGTCTCCGAATATAATGGATTAGGATATATTCGAACAGATGATCCTCGCAAAGGAGAACTTTCTTTTTTCTGTCCTCCCAGTCAATCAGAAGAGGGGGAACTTCTCATAGAAAAACTGAGAGAGGAAGGATTTCCTGTTAAGATAGAGCGTGTAGAAAGACATAAAAAGCAAGAAGGGACAGAGGAATATGGATTTAGCCATTTTTAAGCGAGCGTTCGATTCGCTTCGTCGTTACAAAATAGATTTTGCGGACCTTTACTTTGAATCATCTGCTGCTCACAGCATTTCTTTTGAAGATGGGGCTTTAGAAGAAATAAGTTCTTCCCTTCGAGAAGGAGTAGGCGCTCGGGTGGTAAGGGAGGACGTCACGTCTTATTCACACACTCCAGGTGTTGCTGTAACAAACGGCCTCTCTGCTCTTCGAGAAAGTGCCCGTAATATAGGAATCCCCTTATCTTGGGAAAATGAAGGAGACTTTCAGCGCCGAATTATAAAGCAAACAGCCTTCGTGGCTCCTCCAGAGACACAATTTCTTCGAGATATAGATAGAAAAATACGAGAGGCTAGCCCCTATGTATCGCAAGTTTCTATTAATTACTCTCTTTCCTTAAAAAACATCATCATTATCAATCAAGAGGAAAACTTATTTCGAGAAAATCGTCCGTACACAAGCTTCAGCGTAGAGGTTACCGTGGAAAAAAATGGACAAATTCAAACGGGGTATGAAAATGCAGCCCGACTAGAGGTACCCAATATTTTCTGGGGAAAATATACTCCGTGGATCCTGGCCAATCAGGCTCTAAAACAAGCTCTTCTCATGCTTGACGCGCCAGATTGTCCAGCCGGAACTATGCCAGTTATACTTTCTGGAGAAGCAGGAGGAACTCTCGTACATGAAGCATGTGGACATGGACTTGAAGCAGATATTATACAGAAAGACTTTTCTGTTTACCGTAATAAAATAGGGCATAAAGTCGCAAGTCCTTTGGTAACCATGATAGATGATGGGACCCTCCCAGGTCTTTTCGGCAGCTATACAATAGATGATGAAGGGGTTCCAGCACAGAGAACTGTCCTTATTGAAGAGGGGGTTCTAAAAGGCTTTTTAACTGATAAAATTTCAGCTGCAAAGGAAGGATTGCCCCTCTCTGGCAACGGAAGGAGGGACTCGTATAGGAATCCTCCTATTCCGCGGATGAGCAATACCTTTATATTGCCAGGAGATAGCAATGAAGAGGCGATGATACAAAGTGTTGATTACGGCCTTTATGTAAAAAAAATGGGTGGTGGAGAAGTAAACCCAACTTCCGGGGATTTTGTCTTCTATGTCACCGAGGGATATTTCATCCGAAACGGCTCTATCGCTCACCCAGTAAAGGGTGCTTTGCTCACAGGGAACGGGCCTCAAGCACTAATGGATATTAGTGCTGTTGGGGATAATCTCCTCTATTTACCTGGAATGTGCGGGAAAGCAGGTCAATCAGTTCCCGTCACTGATGGACAACCAGCTTTGCTTATAAAAAAACTCATAGTTGGAGGCAACGTGACAGACCATGAGTCTCTTTAAACGTAAAAAGAAACGTGGACGCCCTAAACAGAATAAAGGTATTCTTTTTTCCAAACCACGACGCACGGAAGAAGAACTCAAAGAACTCAAAGAAATCAGAGAAGGAAGAATCCGTCGCCTTTTTACGTGGGTTCGTTTGTTTTTCTTCTTCTTGTTTTTAGCTATTGTTTATGCCATTGCATCCCTTTTCTCTTTTTGGACAGGTCGAGTAGGGGTGGAAATTCAAACATCTTTAACAACTAGAGCAGGGGGAGCAGTGCTTATTGTACTTCTCTTCATGGGATATATATGTTTTTCGATTCTTCTCCGACGGAGAATATATCGAATTCTAGCACAAACGCTAGCTACCTTGTTTCTATTTACGAGCGCAGCTCTCGTTCTAGGCCTTTTTTCCCGATTTGTACTCCAGCCCCATTGGACACTACTCAAGCCAGGGTTCTTTGGACAAAATCTAGCTCAGTTTTTTATGGTAAATGTGGGATTCTTTGGCACGACGCTGTTTTGTATAGCGAGCATCTTAACGTCCCTGGTTTTATATGGCATTATCAGTACTCAAAATATTTTAACCGCTTGGGAGGCTATGTCTTTAAAAATCAAGGGATTTCATCGTAAGAAACTATTGGAATCTAAAGAAGACACTTCCATTTCCAGAGCAACATTAGCAGCAGAAAAGACTGAAAACATGTGTGACCAACAAACAAATCCTAAAACAATATCCGCGGATGAAATATTAGAAACATCTGAAGAAAATTCCAAGTCAGAGGTGAAGCACCAAATAATACAAGAAAGGGAAATCGTGGAAAAGCAGGAAGGGGAAGAAGAGGGAGAAGAACCTTCTCTTAAATCTGTTTTTCAGGAAAGTCGGGCCGAAGAAGCGCCAGCTCGTATTATTATGGACGAAACAGATTCCACAGGTGCTGAAGGAGAAACTATGCCAGAAATAAATCTTCCTACACCAGAAAAAGGAGAGGAAGAGAGTATCGTCGAGGGAGTTTTCCCGCCGCCACTTGATCTTTTTGGAACCCCTGAACCGGCATTTCAAGACAGGGGAGAAGAAAAAGCAAAAGAACAAAGTGAAGCGATTATCTCCACCCTAGCCGATTTTGACGTACAAGCTGAATTAGCAGAAATAGTCATAGGCCCTACTGTTATACAATTCCAAATACAACTTGCACCTGGTATAAAAGTAAGCAAAATAGCAGGTTTGGCCAATGATTTAGCTGTAGCTTTAGCTGTTCCTGCTCTACGTGTAGAAGCACCAATTCCAGGGAAACCCTATGTTGGGATAGAGATACCCAACCCCAAAAGACGAGGGGTTTCTCTTCGGAAGGTACTTGATTCTCAGGCCTTTGAGCAAGCCGATTATGCCCTTCCTCTCCCCATGGGAGTTCGAGTGGACTCCCGCCCTCTTATTATAGGGTTAGAAGATTTGCCTCATCTTCTAGTGGCTGGAACTACTGGATCAGGGAAGAGTGTTTTCGTCAATAGTTGCATAGCCGGACTTTGTTACTGTCGACGTCCCGAAGAGCTTCGCTTTCTCATGATAGACCCTAAGCGAGTAGAGCTTAGTATATATGAGCACTTGCCTCATATATTAGCCAAGCCAGTAGTCTCTCCTAAAAAAGCAATTCAGGCTTTGGCGTGGGCTGTTCGGGAAATGGAACATCGTTACGATATTTTTGCTCGCGCAAGAGTTCGTAATTTGGCTGGCTACAACGAGAAGGTGCTGCCCAAAGATAAATTACCTCACATCGTCATAGTAGTTGATGAGTTGGCAGATCTTATGTTTACGGCTCAAAAAGAAGTGGAAGACTACATTTGTCGTTTGGCACAAATGGCGCGGGCGACGGGAATACACTTAATGTTGGCTACACAGCGCCCGTCAGTCAATGTAGTAACAGGTCTGATTAAAGCTAATATACCGGCTCGCGTAGCCTTCACACTTCCTTCTCAAGCAGATTCTAGAACTATCATCGATGTGTCAGGAGCAGAAAAGCTGCTTGGGAAGGGAGACATGCTTTTTGTAAGTCCTCGATATCCCAGGCCTGTGCGACTTCAGTCTCCATTTATAGAGGACGGTAAGTCCATGGAAATTGTAACCTACATGAAGAATCTTTTTGGTGAACCTGAATATATTGATATAGAGGAACAGGGAGAGAGTCGCGGGAATGGAGTAGATGCTGCTTTTACAGATGACCCCCTCTTAGAAGAAGCCATGCAGATTGTCCTTGATACAGGTATAGCATCTGCAAGTCGCTTGCAACGTCAGCTACGCATCGGTTTTACTCGTGCTGCTCGTCTTATAGATACAATGGAGCAACTTGGCATTGTAGGTCCTCCTGACGGATCAAAACCACGAGAAATACTTGTCGATGAAACTCGAGCGCAGGAGATTATGGATGAACACGTGGAATAAAACTCTCTCCATTGGATCATGGGAGTTTATATCGAGTAGATCAATACGAGATACGTCGGTTTTACTTGTAGCAGGTGGAAGAGCTCCTGCCTCATCTTGGTTTTCTGCTATAGCTCGATCTTTTCGGCACATATGGTGTGCTGATTCTGGTTTAGAAGTGTGCAGACAATCAGACATCATCCCAGAATACATTGTTGGAGATGAAGACAGTAGTTCCTCAGAGAGTTTAAAATGGGCTCTACAGAAAAAAGTGCAGATAAAAAAATACCCAGTAGATAAGGATTATACTGACCTCCAACTAGCATTAAAACACATTGGAGAGGCTTTTCCTCACGCTGAAGTTCTGCTTACGGGGTGTTGGGGAGGCCGGGTAGATCATACATGGAGCAATATTTTTTCAGCTATTTGGGCAGAAAAGGAATGGGGGCTTCGAGTTGTATGTCTCTGCGATGATAAAGAGGCCCTTTTTATTCTAGACGGGCCAGAACAGATACAAATTAATTTTCATACACCATTACCTCAAACAGTGTCTCTTTTGGCCCTCGAAGAAACGTGCGAAAATGTGAGTATTCATGGGACACGTTGGGAACTTGAAAAAACGACTCTTCACTTATTCCGCCCATACTCTATAAGCAACCGCCTTGCAAACGATGGGGGTAAAAGTATTGAAGTCGAAGTAGACAAGGGAAGACTTGCAGTGTATCTTTACTGGGCAGAATAAAAAAAGCGGGCTGAATTATACAGCCCGCTTGACTTTGCCGGATTTTAGACATCTAGTGCAAATCTTCATGCGTCGAGTCTCACCAGCACCTAGATCCACCTTGACATTCTGTAAATTAATGAGCCAACGTCTCCGTGTATGACGATTCGAGTGGCTGACAGCATTCCCGGTAACAGGGCCACGGCCGCAGCAATCACAAACTCTAGCCATAGTTCTACGCCTCCTCCGAAGGAAATAATGATCGAACAGGTGGATTTTATCACAGGTTAGGTGTTCTGGGCAATTCTTTCTCATAAAACTCGTCCCATAAGGAGGGATTATTTTGAACTTTAGCGAGAAACTTGAAGCACTGCAGGATATTATTCATAAACTAGAAAAAGAGGAACTCCCCTTAGAGGAAGCTTTGGAACTTTTCGAGCGAGGCGTGTCCCTCGTAAAAGAGTGTCAAGCTTATTTGACCCAGGCAGAACAGAAAATAACCCTTCTGACAAATTCTGGAGAAGAAATTCCAACTGGAGAGATATCATCGGGGGAAAATAACCATGTCTAATTTCATCAGAGAAGAACTTGAGAAGGAAAGGAAATGGATCGATACGCAACTTTCCCTCGTGTGCTCTCAAAAACCCAAAAATATTCCATCGCGTCTTTGGGAATCCATGGTATATTCTCTCATGGCTGGAGGGAAACGACTCCGTCCAATTCTTTGCATTAAAACCGCAGAAACCATGGGAGCAGATCGGAAGGAAATACTCCCCATGGCGTTGGCTTTCGAGATGATTCATACGGCTTCCCTTATCCATGATGACTTACCTGCTATGGATAATGATTCTTTGCGCCGTGGTAAACCCACAAACCACATTATCTTTGGAGAAACTCTGGCCATATTGGCAGGTGATGCATTGCTTGCCTGGGGATTTGAATATCCACTTTTCCACCTTAACAGAGAAAACATCCCTGCAGAGCGAATTATAAAGGCTTTTTCCATATTCTCCCAAGCTATAGGGCCTTCTGGTATCTGTGGAGGACAAGTCCTGGACACCGATCTCCAGAGCTATCAAGATAATGCCGATTTCGTTCTCCGTATAGCGCGACAAAAAACAGCCATATTGATACAATCTTCTGTTACTGTAGGAGCTATCCTTGCCGGTGCTCCTGCTTTAGTTGTAGATGCTTTTGAAAAGTATGGAGAGCACTTAGGACTGGCCTTTCAGATTGTTGACGATATACTTGACGTTACCGCTACTGCAAAAGTTTTAGGCAAAACACCTGGAAAAGATGCCCAACAAGAAAAGAACACGTTCGTAACTGTTTGGGGCATAGCAGAAGCGCGTAGAAGGGCATTGGAAGAGAGTGAAAGGGCAAGAGATGCTCTTAACCTTATAGATATGCCTACCTCTTTTTTCCAAGACCTCGCCATCTTCCTTTCTGAAAGAAGTTGTTAAAAGGAAGCTACAAGAAAGAAGGAGGAACCACTTAAGAAATTATGCAAATTCTCAATCGCGTTAACGACTATCGAGATCTTAAAGACATGTCTATAGGCGCTCTTTCTTTGCTCTGTGAAGACTTGAGAAAAGAAATTATAGACGTAGTAATGCAAAATGGAGGACATCTTGCTTCTTCTTTAGGAGCTGTAGAGCTGATTGTTGCATTGCTGCGACAATTTGATCCGCTTCAAGACAAAATTATATTTGACGTGGGACATCAAGCTTATGCCTATAAAATACTGACAGGAAGAAAAGAACAGTTTTCAACACTCCGTCAATGGGGAGGTGTGAGCGGATTCCCTAAAAGAGACGAGAGTCCCTGCGATCATTTTGATGTAGGGCATAGTAGCACTTCTTTATCGGCAGCTCTCGGGTATGCCAAGGCTAGAGATCTTTTAAAAGAAGATCATCATGTGGTAGCAGTTATTGGAGATGGCGCTCTCCTTAACGGGCTCTCTTTTGAAGCTCTTAATTACACGAAGGATGCAAAAACAAAGGTTATTTTTATTCTCAACGATAATAAGATGTCTATCAGTCACCGTGTAGGAGGGTTCGCATCATATCTGGCCAAATTAAGTTCAAGCTCTGCCTACAACGCTTTAAAAACATATATAAAAGAATCGTGTGCGTCTCTTCCCCAGGGACAATCCATCGAAAATGTTTTATCTAAATTCAGAGATCAGATAAAATTCTTGGTTAAGCCTGGCAACATCTTTGATGAGCTCGATATTAATTATTGGGGCCCTTTTGACGGACATAATATTTCGGAAATGGAAACTGTCTTCCAAATGGCAAAAAAGTATTATAAACCTGTTTTGCTTCATATAGTGACCACAAAGGGGAAAGGGCTGGAATGCGCTGAAAAGCACCCGAGTATCTATCATGGCATTTCTGCCAAGAGGCCCTCAAAATCCACATCAAGTGGGATAAGTTGGGGTGCAGCAGCAACAGAAGAACTATGTCGATTGGCAAGGAAAAACCCCAAAATTGTATGCCTTACAGCTGCTATGAAAGACGGAACTCGCCTTGACCTCTTTGCGCAACATTTCCCAGACCGTTTTTACGATGTAGGGATAGCTGAGGAACATATGCTCACAATGTCTGCGGGGATGGCTGCTGGTGGGCTTCGTCCTGTAGTTTGCATCTATTCGACTTTTTTGCAAAGAGCCATGGATCAGCTTGTTCACGATATTGCACTTCAGAACCTTCCTGTTGTTTTAGCCATAGATCGAGGGGGACTCGTTGGAGAGGATGGAGAGACTCACCATGGGCTTTTAGATATGGCATGGGGGAGATCTATCCCTCATTTAGAGATACTAGCACCTCGTGACATCGTTGATCTTAGAGCGATGCTCGACCATTGTCTGAGCCGTTCAACCCCTGTACTCATTCGATACCCTCGGGGAATAGCTCCTGAAGAAATTTCTAGGAACAACCCCAACCCACTGCCGCCTTATCGAGCAGAGGTTATTCAGCAAGGGGACGGAAATGAATGGAGTATTATGGGGATAGGAGCTACTCTTCAGCTCGCTTTCGAGAGCTCTCATTTAGCCGTTGCCCAAGGAGAGCCAGCCCCTACAATTCTTGATCTTCGATGGATCAAGCCTCTAGATTGGGAAACCATCGATCAAAGGCTTCAATCTAATCGGATAGTAATTGTTCTGGAAGAGGGATATCGCAACGGCGGCATAGGGGAGACCATAGCAGCCCGAGCATCAGAAAAAGCATGGCCAGTACAGGTTATTCCTATAGGAATTCCTGACCTCTTTGTCCCTCACGGAACTCCTGAAAAACAAAGAGAATTTTGTGGATTAACGCCTCAAAGAGTGGTGAATAGCTATAGGAAAAATACAAAAGGAACGAATCGATAAGCTCCTCGTGGCAAGAAATCTAGCCCCATCACGAGCGAAGGCATGTGCTCTCATTCTGGAAGGGCGCGTTTTTTCCAACCATAAACAGATTGTTAAGGTGGGAACCATGCTTCCTAAAGATGCTTCTCTAGAAGTTAAAGAACGTAGCGATGCATCTCGTGAAGAATGGGTTAGCCGGGGAGCTCATAAACTTTTAAAAGCTCTTGATATCTTTCATACCAACCCTACAGGAAAAATTTGTATGGACATAGGAGCCTCAACTGGCGGTTTTACTCACGTGATGCTTTCAAGAGGTGCTTTAAAAGTCTACTCTGTAGATGTGGGTTACGGTCAATTCGCATGGAAATTACGCACAGATCCTCGCGTAGTGGTCATGGAACGTACGAACGCCAGATATTTAGAGCCAGGTCAGTTTGAAGAAGGGATGGATCTTATTACTATTGATGCTTCTTTTATTTCTTTAACTCTTCTTCTGCCTGTTATGGAGAACCTCCTAAAAGAAGATGGCTGTATAATATGTTTAGTGAAACCTCAATTTGAGGCTGGAAAAGAACGTCTGGGCAAAAATGGTGTTGTGAAAGACCCTCTTTTGCACCAAACTATATTGCAGGAATTATCATCTTTTATAGAAAAGCAAACGCTCCTTTCGCTACAAGGGGCTACATGGTCTCCTCTGAAAGGACCCAAGGGGAATATAGAATTTCTTTTCTTCCTTCAAAAAGGGAAAAAAGACGAGTCATTACATACAGATTTCACTCAAATTGTAGCGGAAAGTCACAAAGCATTAGATGAGAAATAAACCATTGTCATAAGAGAGATGCGGAGGGAAGCTGGATGGATAGACATATCGGCATGCTTGTCAACACACAGAAAAAAGGAGCTCTCGACATGGCCTGTCGACTTATACAGTGGGGCAAAAAGAAGGAGATACCTATCCTATTGCCACCTCATGAAGCGTCTATTCTTGGGGTTCCAGCAACAACCGATGATATATGGAAAACAATGGTGAATTTCACAGTTGTTATAGGTGGGGATGGGACTTTTTTAAGAGCAAGCCGATATGTTTTGAATCATTCTATTCCGCTTTACGGCATTAATCTGGGCCACTTGGGTTTTCTTGCTTCAGGGAAGCCAGAAGAGGCTGAATCCGATCTAGAACAGATATTACGAGGTGACTACGCTCTTCAGGAACATAGAATTCTTGAAGGAGTTATATGGCGAGAGGAACGGCGCAAGCACACTCTTTATGCTCTTAATGATCTTGTGCTTACGAAGGGAGCCTTTGCTCGCGTTATTACCATAGAAATCAGGATTGGCAATCGTTACTTTAATACCCTTCCAGCAGATGGAGTTATAGTATCGACACCTACTGGTTCAACAGCTTACGCTCTCTCTGCTGGCGGTCCCATCGTACCTCCACATGTACCATGTATGGTTCTAGCTCCCATATGTGCTCATACTCTTTACGCAAGGCCTGTGATAGTAGGGGAGCGCGACATTATCAATCTCATTCCGCGAGGGAGTCATCGCGATCTCATGCTGACACAAGATGGTCAGCTAGGCTATGAAATTCTACCAGGAGATCGTATAGAGCTCTCCCTCTCCCATACCAAAGTAGTGAAAGTTATCGTTCTTCCACAACGAACGTACTTCGATCTCCTCCATGAAAAACTCAAATGGGGACAAGGTATTGTTCGCTACGAAGATAAGGAGTGAGACCTGTGCTCGAAGAGCTCTCGTTAAAAAACATCGGTGGGCTAGATTTAGCCTCTATACAGCTCTCAGGACGTTTCATCGCTATTACAGGAGAAAGTGGCGCTGGTAAAAGCAGTATTGTGCGAGGGTTAGAATTTATAGGAGGGAAACGAGCCCAATCGGAACTTATTAAGGCTGGGGAAAATGAGGCCGAAGTACAAGCTCTTTTCTATTGCCCTGCTTCTTTAAAACTTCCTGAAGATATCTGTCCCGAGGAAGGGAACCTTTTTGTAAAAAGGATATTTTCTCGTAACGGGAGAGGAAAAACCTTTCTCCAAGGTAAACTTGTCCCTCTTTCAACATTTTCAGAAAGCGTGGGGGCTTTACTTCGAATCCAGAGTCAGTTTGCTCAACTCGAACTTCTAGACTCAGACCGACAACGGCATATTCTTGATAGCTATGGAGGGAAAGATATAGCTCAGATACAAAATAATCTCAGAGTAATATTTACCGAAGCTCTTTCTAAAGAGCGAGAGCTTCGAGATATGGAAAGTCGACAAAAAGAGATTATCGCTCGTTATCAACACGCAGAAAAAATATTACAAAGTTTTCGAACGCTCTCTCCAGACGCTGATAGTGAACAAACATGGGAAGAGGGGATAGAAAGCCTGACATTTCTCATTAACTCTCATGGCCGTTTAGAACAAATATTAGCCCAGATAACTGGTGGAAAGACGGGAGAAGGAATCGCAGATACTCTTGAGAATATATGTCTAGACATAGGTCAACTTCCAGCAAGTTATAAAGAAGCTGGACAAGAGTGGCAATCCGAGGGGAACGAAGCCCTTGTCCATCTGCAAAAAATGGCGCAAAAAATACAGGGCTTTCTTGACAGCCAGCCTCTTCCCGATCTTATAGAAGATCGAGAAAAAACAGAAAATAAATTAGGGCTGTTGCGAAAGCTGAAACGTCTCGCACAGGTTGATTCTATAGAGAATCTGATCGCCTATTGCCAAGAGGCAGATGACAACTTGTCCTGGTTAGCTCAAAGCTACGAAAGGGTAGAAAAGGTATCAAACCGCGCTCGAGAATTACGCAAAGAAGCAAGCCGCCTGGCGGCGGAACTTCGAAAAGCCAGGGAAGAAGCTGCTCTTTCCCTGGGAAAAGCTATGAACACATCTCTAGCTTCTATGGCTATGGAGGATATTACGTTTTCCATAGAAATTTCCGACCTAGGAAAAATACGAAGTACAGGTGCTGATGAGGTTTCTTTCCTCTTGGCAAGTGGAGACATGCCGCCAGGTCCTGTAATGAAAATCGCATCCGGAGGAGAGTTAAGCAGGCTTCTCTTGGCGTTGCAACTCTCCCTCCCTCAAGAACAAATTCCTGAGACTCTCGTTTTTGATGAAGTTGAAGCAGGGCTTGGGGGAAAAGCTGCAGTGCTTGCCGGGTATAAATTACGGGAACTATCAGAGAAATGTAGAGTCATTCTTATTACTCACGAAGCGACTATAGCTGCACTGGCAGATCAACATTTCGTCGTAACACGGAACGGAAATGAAAGCTCTATCAAGGAAATAGATGGAGAAGAAAGGGTTGCAGAAATAGCTCGAATGCTCTCTGGGAACGCAACTCTTCCTGAAGCACAAGAGCATGCTCGCAAACTCCTTTCCGAAGAGTTGACTTCTAGCTCGAAGAACCGTAAAATGCATAAGCTTATGTATAAATAACGCTTGGGCAGGGTTTATAAAGCGAAAGCTACCCTATTATTAAAGCCTAGCGGGAGGAGGATGTTTTATATTATGTACGCCATTGTAGAAACAGGTGGAAAACAGTACAGAGTAGCAGCAGGAGACACTCTTAAAGTGGAAAGTATCCACGCAGAAGTCGGAACCTCTCTCGTTTTAGATAAGGTTCTTATGGTTTCTGATGATCAGGACGTCCGCGTAGGAACCCCGTATCTTGAAGGTGCCAGTGTCAACGCTACGGTTGTAGATCATGGCCGAGCACCCAAGATTCTTGTTTATAAGTTCAAGAGCAAGAAAAACTACAGACGTATGCGCGGCCATCGTCAGAATTTTACCGAGATTAAAATAGATTCCATCAACGCCTAGGGCAAAGAGCGTTGGTAAGCGATCATCCCAAGAGATATGATTATTGTAACCATAGAGAAAGATAATGGGGTGATCACCTCGGTAGAAGGAGTGGGGCACTCTGGATATGCTCCTGCGGGAGAAGATGTTGTTTGTGCTGGAGTTTCAGCTCTGATTCAAGCTTTAGCTCTAGGGATGAGCGATATAGCGAAAGTGGAATCAACCAAGATAGAAATAGATACACAACGAACTCGAATAAAAGTATCTTGGCCACGTTCAGATAAGAGAGAAATTCTTCTTCTCGCAGAGACAGTAGTCAGGTCCCTTGAAAATATATCAAAAAGCTACAAAGGTTATGTAAAAATTGTGGAGGTGCGAAAATAATGCGTATCAATTTTTTTGATCTGCAATTCTTTGCTCATAAAAAAGGACAGGGTAGTTCAACAAACGGACGAGATAGCGAAAGTAAACGACTGGGCATTAAAAAATATGCAGGTGAGGTCGTCAAAGGAGGAAATATCCTTGTTCGCCAGCGAGGGACAAAAGTACACCCTGGACTTAACGTAGGGAAAGGGAAAGATGATACCCTTTTTGCGTTAGCAGCTGGTGTTGTAAAGTATCAGACGAAAGGTGACAGAAAATACGTATCTGTAGAAACACTATAGATTTTTACAACGTCTACGGCGTTGTATAGTGATGATTTTTATACCGTCTCAAGACAAGGGCCCGGTTATAGCAAGGCCCTTGTTTTTTCATTCACATGACGGATGGTGATGTCTTATGAAATTTGTAGATTTAGTTCGTATAAAAGTAAAAGCCGGACGAGGCGGAAACGGGTGTCTGAGCTTCCGAAGAGAAAAATTTATTCCCAAAGGTGGACCTGACGGAGCCAATGGAGGGAATGGGGGAAGCGTTATTTTAAAAGCCGTAGATGGAATTCACACCCTTGCTGATTTTGAGTTCGAGAAAAAGTTTACAGCAGAGCATGGACAGCCTGGGCAGGGTCAAAAAAAAGTTGGGGCATCTGGGAAAGACCTTATTATTCCTGTGCCCTGTGGTACTATAATATACGATGATGATACTATGGAACCTCTTGCTGATCTTGTAGAGGCCGGAAACGAGGTTGTCGTTGCTCGAGGAGGAAGAGGAGGAAGAGGAAACATACATTTCACCACTTCTGTGCGAAAAGCTCCTCGATTCGCAGAAAAAGGGGAACTAGGAGAAGAAAGGAACCTCCGACTAGAGCTCAAACTTATTGCAGATGTGGGGCTAGTAGGCTTTCCCAATGCAGGGAAATCAAGTTTGCTTGCGGCTATTTCAAATGCTCGTCCTAAAATAGCTGATTATCCCTTTACTACGCTTTCTCCTAATTTAGGTGTTTTAGCCGTAGACGACGAGAGAATAGTGGTAGCTGATGTTCCAGGATTGATTGAAGGAGCTCATGAAAATAAGGGATTAGGCATTTATTTTTTACGCCATGTTGAACGCACTCGCGTTCTCGTCCATGTTCTTGATTTAAGTACAGGAACATCAGAAGAGGTCATTTCTCAATGGAAAACTATTTGTAATGAGTTCGAAGCCTACAATTCGAGTCTTCTGGAAAGGCCTTATATTGTTGTGGGAAATAAAATAGATTTGGAACAGGCGCAAAAAAACTCTCATGACGTAGAGGCCTTTATGAAAAAGCAAGGGGTCCTTTACTTTGTCACAAGCGCCTTGTCAGGAGAAGGGATTCCAACGTTTATTGATGCTATTGCTACGCTTTGCCGTAAACATGTAAGACCTCATAGTGAAACTCGGCTTTTCGAAACAGTAACTCCTCGAGAAGAAAAGCCTCTTCAGAGGGGTAGAAAAGGGGTGGAGGAGCAAGTTACGATAATTAGGCTGCCGGATGATTCTGGTTTCCGCGTTGTTCATGCTGGTCTTGAGAGAGCTCTTAAAAAATATGATTTTGAGCAAGAAGATGCCCTTTATCGTTTTGCGCGCCTCCTAAAAAAATATCACGTGGAAGAACTTCTAGCACAAGAAGGGGCACAAGAAGGGGATACTGTTTTCATCGGAGACGTAGAATTTGAATATCAGCCTGATAAAGTTATGGAGTAAAAGTAAAAACGGAGGACTGTGGGAGTGAGCTTTGGTGGCCACGTCATTCGAACGCGAAAAATAGGCATAATGGGTGGGACCTTCGATCCCATCCATTATGGGCATTTGTTAGCAGCTGAGGAGTCTTTTTTTGCTTTAGATCTTGATGAGGTTATTTTTGTCCCAACAGGCAAACCTCCTCATAAAAAGACGAGACGTGTTTCTTCAACGGAAGACCGATATACAATGACTCTTCTTGCCACCCTCGATAATCCACACTTCAAAGTTTCTCGAATTGAAATAGATAGAAACGAGTCAAGTCATACAGTAGACACTTTGAGAGAAATGAGGCATTGGTATGCTCCAGACAGTATTCAGTTTTTCTTCATTACAGGATTAGATGCCGTTTTGGACATAACCACGTGGAAGGAATATACTGCGCTGCCTAGCCTCTGTAAAATAGTAGCAGTGAATAGACCTGGCTATCAGGTAGGGAAGTTAGAACAATTACCTGAGATTTTTAAAGGAAATATTGTGCCTCTCGAGATTCCCTTGCTTTCTATTTCCAGTACTGAAATACGAAGACGAATAGAAAGTGGTAAAAATGTTCGTTATTTAATGCCTGAGCTAGTAGAACGATATATTTACAAAAAAGGGTTATATAAAAGGATTGGGCGGTGACGTATATGAAAATCACCAAAATTATACTTATTTCTACTTTAGCTATTCTCTCTGCTGCTGCGGGGATTTTCTTCCGCCTTCATGACATAGTAGCCCCTCAGCCAGAGAATATAAAAGAAAGCATCTCTTATGATCAGGAAACAGGCAATATTAATATTCTTGTAATAGGAGTGGACGACGTAGAAGGCAGCCAACGTTCCGATACTGTCGGATTGGCTGTTATAGATATTGATGATAAAACGGTTCGTTACATGTCTCTCCCCCGAGATACTCGAGTACAGATTCCTGGCCATAGTTGGCAGAAGCTTAATCATGCCTACGCCTATGGAGGGGTAGAGCTCCTACAACAAACTGTCGTTAATTATTTGGGAATGCCTGTTAACTACTACGTTCTTGTCAATTATGAAAGCTTTCCTCAAATTGTTGATATGATTGGCGGAGTGGAAATAAACGTGGAAAAAAAGCTTTATTACAATGACAGAGCTGGCAATCTCCACATCAATATACCTAAAGGCCTTCAGAATATGAATGGGAAAACAGCACTTGAATATGTGCGATTTAGACATGATGCTCTCGGTGATATAGGACGAGTACAGCGTCAGCAGCAATTTATCAAAGCAATAATGAAAAAGGTACAGACACCAGAAATGCTGCCTCGATTGCCTGATTTTGCCAAACAAATCTTAGATCTTGTAAATACAAACTTAACAATGACACAGGCAGTACAGTTAACATCGTACTTGCGAGACCTAAGGCCTGAAAATATGGCATTCTTTACTCTCCCAGGAAGAGCCGCCTATATTTCTAATGTAAGCTACTGGCTAGGAGATCTAAGTGTAGCATCTACGCTTCTTAGCGGCCCTATAGTTCAAGAAGGAGATATTCCTGGTCAACCGTCACTAGACGGAGATACCGTTGCGCCATCTCTAGAAACAGCTTCGGAACAGAATCTTATGGACCAAGTCAAAAAAATGACCCTTCCAATAGCTATATTAAATGGAGATGGAGAAGCCGGACTCAGCAAAAAAGCAGCTTCGTTACTTCAAAAAATCGGAATAGACGTAGCTTATACTGGTAATGCAAAACATTACGATTATCATTACTCTAGTATTGTATATCCAATGAACAAAAATTCGGCAGAAATGAAACAAAATGCCCTTGCTCTGCAAGAAATGTGTGGCATTAGCAATAATCTTCTAAAGCAAGATGACTCAGCTGTTTATGTAACCCTCGTTTTAGGACATGATAAAAATACAATATTAAATAAATTAGGGGCATTACCTCATAAATAGTGACAACTTCTTATAATGAGATTACAATGAAAAAACAATATAAACAGCATAAAAAGGAGGGATTTAAACTCGTATGATAGAAACTACCGAATTGACTCAAAAATATCGATTTGTACTGGATGCGCTGGCTGATAAAAGGGGATTAGACATCGTCCTCTTAGATGTTGCTGGGAAATCTTCTATTGCTGATACCTTTATTCTCGTTACAGCTAATTCGGACATACATATGGGGACCTTGAGAGATGTGACGGAAGAAGCCCTTAATAGGAAAGGACTCCCAACAGCAGTAGAAGGTCGAAGCAGCACCCAGTGGTGTCTTATAGATGCGGGAAACCTTATAGTTCATGTCTTTAGCCATAAAGGGAGAGATTTTTATAATCTTGAGAAAGTTTGGGGAGATTGTCCTTCATATTCCTACGAATATCTCGACTAAATATACCTCAAAAATATTAGATACTTTATAAGATACATACGTAGAATAAATAAAAGGCTTATCGTTATTAGTGATAGGCCTTTTATTTATTGGTTGCAAAACATAATTTTAGCCTAAATATACGGGGATCTTTTGAAAGGGGAGTCGTTTTCCAAGGTGTCCTATAATGTATCTTATGTTACATTCAAGAGGAGAAAACCCCCTTTAAATTGCTATTTTATGCTTTTTATATTATCTCCTAATTTCTCTGATTTACGTCGTTATTTCATTGGATTTTCGGCGATTTATTAGGGCTCAAAGGCGGGGGAACACATTTGAGCCCTTTACAAGAGGAGATACTCTTTGGAATATGGATTTGTCTTATCTTATATTGTGGGCTAATAATTTATTTCATATCTCGGGCTTGAATCCAAATTACAGCATCTTGGCTCAATTCTTTGCCATCATGTGTGTTTCTCGGACCTGCCCCAAGAGCAGCAAATCCCCACCAACCAGCTTTTGGGATGCCAAAGGTAAAACAGCCGTTCATATCTGCCTTTATAGCCATTGTGACAAAAGCGTCTTGCGGTGCTTCTACATGAGCTTTTTTAGCAAAACTGTTCTTATTTATAATAGGATCATGGTTTAGATATTCCACTTCTATTTCAGCAAAAGGAACTGTTTTCCCTTCTCGCTTCACAATTCCTCTGAATACATTTCCTGTCCAAAGGGCGTAAGGTTTATCAAGAGGGACTATTTCAGCAGGAAGCCCCATATCTCCATCCCAATCTGTAGGGATACCCGCTACATTAACAAAAACTTTCGTCATTTGCTGAATGTAAAGTTCCTCTTGGGCTTCATAGTAAGGAGCAGGAATAAGGCAAAAAGCATAATCCCCCATCCCTTTAAGCTTGTATTGAAGCTCGTAGGCTTTTCCACTATTAGTAAGACTCGTCCACACAATGGGTTTAATATTCTTTAAAAGATCTATTTTTTGGCCTTTATGGACTACATATAGCGATTCTGGTTGCCCCATATCCATAGTATGTCCAGCTTCAAAAGGGTGGGTAAAAACAAGTTTCATATCTATGATTTCCCCTTTTTCAAGGGCACTTTCTGGTGTATAGAACATTTGGAAATGGGCAGAAGCGGGAAAGGCAAAAAGACAAACCATGAGCCCTGTTAAAATAGCTTTCGTTGTTTTTTTTATCATAATTCCTATTCTCTCCTTAATAATATTTATTATCATCTATGCTCGACGCTCGACATTTTTAAATTATTTACGTTAAAATGTTACTTATGACATTTTGAAGGCTTCTTTGCTTTCTATGAGGGAAGGGGGCCCCTCCCCTTTCCTCGAAATTGTCATTAATCTTTTATATCTTCGCCTTTTATTTGAACTACATGTCCTGGACCTGCATCGAATACCACTATAAAAGGAACATCAGGTTTTTCGAAATTAAACTCACTTAGTTCGTCCATTTTCCCTTTTACAAGTACGTTGCCACCTTCATCTTTTACTGTCATAGACACACCCGAAGCAGAGGATCCATCAGAAAAGCCACCTTCGCAGGTAACGGTTCCATCGTCGTTCAGGTAGCAATAACACATAGGAGTATGAGCAAAAGCTGCGCTGACAATTACACAAGAGAACAAAACTGCAAACAAACCAGCAAATATATTCCGCCTCATATGTGATTCACCTCCTTCCCATCAAAAGAGTCCCCTTCAAAAAAATCTTCCTCTTCATGAAAAACAGGCCCTTTTACTTTTCCTAAGAGAAAAGCTACTAGTAAAGCAATCCCATAAAAAGCACCCATGGCCTGTTTTCCCGACATTCCTAACAAAGAGCCGCCAGTATAGATAATAGTTGCCAAAACAATACCCAGAGCTATGGGATATCCCAAGGCTATAAAAACCCAACGCCAACCACCAGCTTCCATTTTGACCATAAGAAGGGCTGCAATACATGGAGGATACATTGCCATAAAAACCATCAATGCCAAGGCGTGAAGAGGGGAAAAACCCTGCTCCTGTTCTTTCATTCTCTGCTCTAAGGTCTGCCCCTCTTCCCGAGGTTGATACAACACTCCAAGGGTCGCCACACTACTCTCTTTGGCAGCTAGGGAGCTCAAAAGAGCCACGTTAACCTTCCAATTAAAACCTGCAAAACAGGTTATAGGCTCTAAAGCTTTCCCTGCCATTCCCAAAAAGCTCCCATGAAGTTGTTCGTCTCTCATTTCCATAAAAAGCATGGCCCTGTCTCTCTTCATCTGTTTAAAAGCCTTACTTAACGTTCGCCCATCCTTGCCCTTGGCATTTAAAAAGGGATAAATAGTGGGATACCGCTCTGAAAAACGTTTCTCAAACCTGTCTCTTCTCTCATCAGAGGAACTGACTAACGCTCTCTTTTCATTCTTATAGCGCTCTTCTATAGAAAGATAATGCGCTAAAGCGGTGTCAGAGCTAAGTTGCTCATAGAAAGATGTCCTCTGGATTCCATTTAAAAAAGTGTTCTTTATATCTTCTGATCTCCTCGTATAGTCATCCATCCTCGTTGCGCTAATAGAGGGGTAATTCGTAAGAAAATAGACTGCAATAGCAACAAGCATTATAATAGTGAGAACTTTCTTTACAAAGAGCCATGTCCTTTCTACAGATCTCACCACAACCCCCCGAATGGTGGGAATATGGTATGGTGGCATCTCCAAGACAAATGGAGAACTTGGCCTATTTTTAAGTAACGTTAGAGTTAAAATTTTTGCCACAGAAAGAGCTATGATAATCGTAATGGTCGAGATAAAGAACATGGCCGTAGCTTTTTCTTTTGCAAAATAAATACTTATGAGTAACGTATAAAGAGGAACTTTTGCCAAACAGTTCATAAGGGGCACTATAAGGATTGTGGCTAATCTTGCTTTCTCATCTGCGATAACACGAGTTGCCATTACACCCGGCACAGCACATCCACCAACAAAAACTCCACCCAGAATGAGAGGTAGCGTAGATTGGCCATGAAGCCCAAAACGCCTAAAAAGCTTGTCTAAAATAAAAGCCATTCTTGGCATATACCCTACATCTTCAAGAACTGCGATTAAAGCAAAAAGAATTAAAAATATAGGGATATAAATAAGAACTGAATTAATGCTTGTAACAACACTTAAAACAAGAGAACGCAACAATGGTTCATGAATAAAGCTACCTATAGGTAAATATGATTCCACCGTATTTCTGAATTTTTCAAGAAGAGGGACCATGTAGTTAGTAAGTTCGTATCCTCTTACTATAGATAGCTCGTATAAGAAATAAATAACACCTGCAAGAATAAGAGGCCCCCAGATCCTATGACAAACAAGGGCATCGATTTTATCTGTTAAAGTTACAGAGACCTCTTTTACCTTTACAACGCAGCTTTTCTCTATTTTCTCCGCTTCTATGTGACGCCTAAAGGCAATAAAGCCGCGAGGCGAATCATTGTGGTCTTTTTCGAATTCAATAGCAGCATTTTTAACAAAAGAAAGTATCTCTTTTGCACCAGAACATTCTTTTGTTACGATACGATTAGCTATTTCATCTTCTTCAAAAAGCTTGATCGCTACCCAACGGGAAGGAAGTTCCTTTCCTACCATAGACTTCTCTATCATTAAGGAAACATTAGAAATATAGGGTTCAAGAACCCCATAATCTACCTTAAAGAGTTCTTTCTTCCTATCGCTGTTATGTAAGCTCTCGACAAGTCCATTCTTTAAATCGTTCTTTCCCTTTCCTTTATTACCTACTGTAGAAACAACTGGAAGCCCGAGAGCATGAGACAGAGCCTTAGCATCTATGCGTAGTCCTCTCTTGTCTGCTACATCTAGCATATTGAGGACTATAAAAAGAGGAGCCCCTATTTCCAATAACTGGAACGTCAAATAAAGATGACGTTTCAAGTTTGATGCATCCACCACATCTACCACAAGAGACGGATTTTGTTCTAAAATAAAGTCTCTTGCGATCCTTTCTTCCTCTGAATATGATGAAAGGCTGTACGTTCCAGGCAAGTCTGTAAGAGTTATTTTTTCATCTTTCCACATAAAGGTACTTGTTTTAATTGAAACTGTTGCTCCAGGATAATTAGCCACAAACTGGCGGCCACCCGTAAGCATATTAAAAATAGTTGACTTTCCACAATTAGGCTGGCCTGTTAAAGCTATACGATGGATTTCCGATCTCATAGCTTCTCAACCTCTACAAAACTAGCTTCTTCATGGCGAATGCTCACATGATGCCTTTCTAACTGAACATCCACTGGGTCCACAAAGGGAGCATTGCGAATCACGTGAACTTCAACTCCAGGGAAAAATCCTAGATCCATGAGCCGCTGCCCAACAACACCTCGAGCCCTGTTTTTTTTAATGACGCACTTCTCTCCCGGCTTTATTGCATCAAGCGTAATCATGACACCAATCCTTCTTGAAAGTTTTATTTATCAAACAAGAAGATTATACGACTGAATGTTTGATGTGTCAAACTAAAGGAGGGGCGTAAAAAAAGCCGTGGCAATAATTCGCCATGGCTTTTAATTGCATCAACATTTGCAAAATATAAGGTTACTTGGTTCTAACCCCTATGTAAAGCTGCATGAACTATTTCAAGCATAGATTCTACAGAAAGGGAGGCTCCACCAATAAGAGCTCCATCTATATCTGGCTGCTCAAGTAGACCTGCGACATTCGAAGCCTTTACGCTTCCCCCATAAAGAATCGGTATAGAATTCCACGTTTTATCTTTACCCTCATCTCGAACCACTTTAGAGATAACACTCCGGGCAAAACAACATGCTTCTTGAGCATTTTCGGGACTTGCTGTACGGCCTGTCCCTATAGCCCATACTGGTTCATAAGCCCATATGATATTTCGTATATTCTCCTTATCCAATCCTTTTATTGCCGCATTAATTTGATTTTCAAGGACCTGAAAAGTTAAGTCTGACTCTCGCTCTGAAAAAGTCTCCCCAATACAAAGGACTGGCCGAAGTCTCCTCTGTAAAGAGGCTTTAAGTTTTTTATTAATTAATTCGTTGGATTCATTAAAAATATGACGACGTTCGCTATGCCCTAAAAGAACCCGCGTACAGCCAAGTTCTTGAACCATAGGGAAAGAAATTTCTCCTGTAAAGGCTCCTTTTTCCTCATAATGCCCATTCTGAGCTCCGATAAACAATCCTGTTTTTCCCATATACCCTAAAATACGGGCACCCATAAAAAGAGATGTAAAGGGTGGGAAGATACAAATTTCCAAGAAATTACGACTTAAAAAATCACAAATTACTACATCTTCACAAACATGTTCACACAGGTCTTTAAAGAAGGTCTCGGTTTCTTTAATGCCATTATGCATCTTCCAGTTTCCATAAAGAAATATTTTTTTCACAGAAGGCCCCTCCTCTCAAAAAGAGACGGGGAGCAGTCGCTTCCCGTCTCCTGTGTTTCTATAGCAATAAAAAATTTTCCTAATCTATTTTTTAAGTAAGGGTTCAATACCAGGAAGAATTTTCCCTTCACAAAATTCTAGGCTTGCTCCTCCTCCAGTAGAAACATGAGAAACTTTATCACCAAAACCAAGTTTCTTTACCGCAGAAGCCGTATCTCCTCCTCCTACGACCGTAAGACCTCCTTTTTTGGTGCACTCCTCCACTGCCTGAGCTACTTTACGGGTTCCTTCTGCAAAAATAGGATTTTCAAAGACACCCATAGGGCCATTCCAAAGTATCGTTTTGGCCCCTCTAATAACGTCTGCAAAAATATCTGCTGTCTTAGCCCCAATATCCAAGCCCATCGTACCATTAGGAATAGCATCAGCAGAAACTTCACGTCTAGGTTCGGAACTTTCTAGAGAAGTTGCCACAGCTACGTCAATAGGCAAAAGGATTTCTACCCCAAGCTTTTGAGCCTTATCAAGCATCTGGCAAGCAAAATCTGCTTTTTCTTCTTCGTAAAGAGAGTTGCCTATAGCATTCCCCTTCACGCTTAAAAATGTGAAAGCCATGCCGCCGCCAATAAGAATAGTTGACGTCTTCTCAAGAAGATGATCGATAACTCCTATTTTGTCTGAAACTTTAGCTCCTCCAAGAACCAAGACAAAAGGAGATTCTGGACTCTCATTGACGGCACTTAACATCTCTATTTCCTTCGTCAATAACTTTCCGGAAAAAGAAGGCAGGAACTCCATGACTCCCCGTGTAGAGCTATGAGCTCTGTGAGCTGCACTGAAAGCATCCATCACAAAGACCTGAAAAGGCTTTGCCATTCTTTCAGAAAACTCCTGTTCGTTTTCTTCCTCTTGAGGATAAAAACGAACATTTTCGAGCAACAATACTGCTTCTTTTGGGGCTTTTTGCAAAGCTTCCTCTACTTTCGGTCCTACCGAGTCTTCTACAAAGAGCACTGGGCACCCTAATGCTTTTTCCACTTCTGGGACTATATGCCGCAAAGAAAGAGAATCGACTATTTTCCCTTTCGGACGCCCTAAATGGGAGATAAGAGAGACCTGCGCTCCCCACTTTCGTAACAAATTGATAGTCTCTACATGAGCTTGAATACGCGTCTGATCTGTAATGACTCCATCCTTTAAAGGAACATTGAAGTCTACGCGAACCAATACTCGGCGATTTTCCACCGCCTTTCTGGAGAATTCTCGTAACTTCATTTTTATAGACCTTTCTTAATAATATAGTTCACTAGATCTATGCAACGGCAGGTATAACCCCACTCGTTATCGTACCATGCCAAAATCTTTACCATGTTCCCTATGGCCATCGTGTGAAGAGCAGCAAAGATAGAAGAATGCTCGTCACCTATAAAATCTGAGGAGACAAGATCTTCCTCTTCATATACGACGTAATGTTTCATGTCGCTTTGTGCTCGTTTTCTCACTGCCTCGTTAAGTTCCTCTGCTGTAACTTCTTTTCTTAGCTCTGCCACTAAATCCACCACTGAAACATCTGGCGTTGGAACACGTAAAGCAATACCATTCATTTTCCCTTTCAGTTCTGGGATAACAAGGCCAATAGCTTTAGCAGCTCCTGTGGATGTGGGAACCATAGAAAGAGCTGCGGCACGCCCTCGATGAAGTTTTTTATGAGAAGAATCCATGAGTTTCTGGTCGTTTGTGTAGGAATGGGTTGTCGTCATTAGTCCACGTTCAATGCCAAAGGCTTCGTTGATAATTCTCACTATTGGAGCCAAACAGTTCGTAGTGCAAGATGCGTTGGAAATAACATGGTCAGCAGATGGATTATAGAGATCTTCATTTACACCCATAACAAAAGTAGGGATTCCGCCGCCGCTTCCTGGAGCTGTAATAACCACTTTCTTAGCTCCAGCCTTCAAATGGCTCTGTGCGTCTTCCAGTGTTTTGTACACGCCAGAAGATTCTATAACGATATCAACTCCCAGATCTTTCCAGTTAAAATCCTCAGGGTTTTTAATGGCAAGAACTTTTATTTTTTGACCGTTGACTACAAGATTGTCGCCATCCACAGATACATCCCCAGGAAATCTTCTATGAATGGAATCATATTTAAACATATATGCGCGCTGCTCAGGAGTTGTACGACTGTTAGTAGCTACTATTTCAAAAAGCCCTTCTTTGTCATATTGATACATGGCTCGGAGAGCAAGTCGCCCAATTCGTCCAAATCCGTTAATTGCAACTCTAATTTTCCCCATAATCCTGCACCCTTTCTATGTCATACTTTGTTTGGAACTCTAATCTCTACAACTATTATATACCGTTAACTTTCAAAGATTCACTGAAGCTGTTCAGCCATTTCTCGTAACTTTTGCCATCGATATTTTACAGTACTTTTGCTCACTGGTTTCGATAGCATCTGCCCCAGCTCCGTTAATGTGGCACTCGGATACCTCATGCGAACCTCTATGAGTTCCTGCAAAGATTCCGGAAGAGCATGTAATCCTTTTTCGTTCTGAAAAACCTTAGCAATTTCCAGTTGCCATTCTGCAGCTTCCAAAGTCTTGCGAATATTAGACGCGTCACAGTTGACTAGGCGATTAGCTCGATCTCGCATAGAACGAACAATAGCCTTCTCTTCAAGTTTCAACGCTGTATCAAAAAGCTTAAAATACGTTAACAAAGTTACAATCTTTTGCTGATCACGAAGGAGTATTTCATATCGACCATCTACAATACGTTTACCTACTTGAAAGTGGCCGCTTCGAAACATCGTCAAAACCATTTCTGTTAATTTATAAAATTTGAAACGAAAAGCGAGATAATACCCGCTTTTAGGTAGATATAAAGAACCGCAGTTCCCCCATACGCCTCTTAGCCAAGCCCAGTCTCCTTTTTTTTTCGATTCTTCCCCCCAAACTAACACTTCTCGAAGAATGTTTCCTGGCATTTGCAATGTCACATTTCCTCTAAAATTCGCAGGGACATTGAGCATAATAGGAAGCTCTAACGTCTCTCCCCAACGAGAATCCTTCCAAAGACGATGCAAACGTCGGAAAACCCAGAGCCGTCTTCCTGATAATTTGCCATATTTATGTGAAGGTAACTCAGGAAACGAGGACATAAGCCCCCACAGAATCCCAGCAATCTCAGAATCCGCATCGCTGCGAGTTGATAATGGAGAAAAAACCCATTCATCCCACATAAGCTCGCTTACAGTCTTCATCGTCATTTACACTTCTTTCAAATCCCTGCATATTCTCATTAAGGTTTCAGAAAGAGCCTGTCCATTATGGCGAATCACAGACTTCTCATAAACTTTCACATAATTACCTCGTATAATTTGACATCCCTTTGTTAAAAGCTTTCTCTCTTGCTCCGTATCTAAATATAAAGGCAAAGCCCCTTGATTTCTGTAAGCTTCCAGGCACGCTAGTGGTATATCCTCCTCATTGACAATAACAAAATCAGGGGCAACACCTGCCACTCGCTCTATCCACTCCACATGCTGAAGAATGTCCATTCCATCAGTTTCACCAGGTTGAGTCATAAGATTAGCTACGTATACGCGAGGCCCTTGAGAATATCTTATTTTTTCAGCAACTTTGGGAAGAAGTAAGTTGGGCAATACGCTGGTAAAAAGGCTCCCCGGACCAAGCACAATAAGGTCTCCTTCCTCTATAGCACAAATAACCTCAGGTAAGGGTTTTGCATCGGATGGCTCTAACCAAATACGACTCATCTGCTGGGCAGCAGTCGTGATTTCAAGTTCTCCTTTAAGAACTTCGCCAGAATCTGTCTCTGCCATAAGGGCCACTGCTTCTGTAGTAACAGGCAAGACTTTTCCCCGAATAGCAAGGAGATGATTGATCTCCTCCACTGCCAAACGGAAATCACCGCTTAATTCTGTAACCGCAAGCAATATAAGATTGCCCAAACTATGCCCTGATAAATCTCCACGATCGAATCGGAAGTCTAGAATATTTCGGAGAGCGTTATCGTTCTCTGCAAGAGCAACGATACAATTTCGAACATCACCAGGAGGGAGCACTCCCCATTCTTGGCGCAAACGGCCAGAGCTTCCTCCTTCGTCTGTTACAGTTACGACGGCTGTAATGTTTCTAGTAAAGGACTTCAATCCCTTTAGAAGAGTAGAAAGTCCTGTTCCTCCGCCAACAGCTACTATATGAGGTCCCATAGAGAGACGATATTCAACAGCCTTAGCCATAACATCGCGATCTTCCTTGAAAAGAAAGCGCAGAAAAGGCCAACGTCGACTTTTAAAGGAAATAGCCATTATCGTCAAAAAGGCTGTCGCCAATCCTAGTACGTACGCTACACGCCAATCCATTACAGTAACACCTGATCTCGTTCAATATCTCTGTGCCTAATAGTACAAGACACGTTTCTCTCCTTAAAGTGAGCAGAAAGCCACTCTACGACAGCGACAGAACGATGTTGTCCTCCCGTACAACCAACAGCTATGTGGAATGGTGATTTCCCTGAAGTTAAATAAACCGGTATAAGGAAATCAAAGAAAGAATAACAATGTTCGAGAAACTTTTTCGTATCATCAAAAGACGCGATATACTGTTGAACTTCCTCATTTCGTCCAGTAAGTTGGCGAAGATGTGGAACATAATGCGGGTTAGGAAGGAACCGAACATCTAACAAAAAGTCGCTATCCTGAGGAATTCCATACTTAAAACCAAAAGATGACAGCACTACGGAAAAAGCGGCTATTGTACGAATAAATTCTGTTGTAAGTCGCTCTTTTAACTCTTTAAGAGTCATGTTAGATGTGTCAATTACTACATCAGCGTAAGCTCGTACAGGGGAAAGGAGCTCTCTTTCGCGCTGTATACCTTCCAATACTGGGATATGATCCCCTAAGGGATGTCTCCGTCTCGTTGTCTCAAAACGTCGGATAAGGCTTTCATCTGACGCATCAAGAAAGAGAACTTGCACCTGGTAATGAGACTCTTTTAACATATCCACTACGGAGAAAAGATCATTCAAAAGCCGTTCCCCTCGAATATCCACTACTGTAGCAAGTCCTTCCTGTACAGCTGCTCTATGATTTACGAGAAGCCCCAGCAGTTGAGGCAAAAGAGCTGGAGGAATATTGTCTACAGCAAATAGCCCCTGATCTTCCAAAATATTTAAGGCTGTAGATTTACCCGCCCCCGACATTCCAGTAATAATAAGACATCTATGAACACCGGTAACATTAGCAGCGATCGTCATCCCCTCCTAGTTAGAATGTCCACATTCCTTTTCCCAACCGCGAAGGATCTCGACACCATGTCGGAGAACAGTTGCAACAGCTTCGAGACATTGCTCTGCCCCTCTTGGGCTTCCAGGTACAGCAATAATAAGACTGCGATTTCGTGTTACAGCCAAGCCTCGGGATAGAATGGAGCGTTGGGTGTAATAAACAGTCCTACTTCGCATAAATTCCCCTATTCCAGGCACCATTTTATGAGCTATCCCCATCAAGGCCTCAGGAGTCACATCCCTTTCAGAGATACCTGTACCTCCCGTAACCAAAATAAGATGGATGTCTTTTATATCTACCCAATCAAGGAGTTGTTGCTCTATCTTTTCCCTGTCATCTGGCAAAATCACCTTTTCTTCCACTATAGCTCCTATAGATTTTACCGATTCGGCTAAAGTTGGGCCTGTCATATCTTCTCTAAGTCCTGAACTAGCTTTATCACTTACGGTTAACACGCCAACGCGGATGGGATTCCATGTCTCCATAGATTGAGATACGGATACGAATCCTCCTCGTTGCACCGATAATTGCCATATTCCCTCAGAATACATATCCTCTACTCTCAATAAGATTTCGCTTTCCGAAAAGGCTAGAAAAACTCCTGGAGAAAGTTCCTGAAATCCTGTCGTTCGCAGTACAAAAGCCCGTTCTGTTACCCCTTGTACAGCTACTCCTGGTTCTGCAAGAAAAAGGTCTGATTCACTTCCATTCACTGAAGAAGCACCATCAGCTCGAATACTTATATAGCAAATTGCATATTCTCGACTATCTTCTGTATTGTAAATTCCAATGAGTCTCATAAAACTTCCCCCTCTGAAACTCGATACTCCCCACTTTTTCCACCAACTTTGTGAAGAAGCCTAACATTTTGAATAACCATCCCTTTGTCAATACCTTTACACATATCATAAACAGTTAAGGCCGCTATCATTACTCCTGTCAAGGCTTCCATTTCTACGCCTGTAACTTCTCGTGTTGAGACTTTGCAGTTTATCGCGACTGCACTTTCTTTATATAATAATTCGCAAGAAACGTTAACACTTTCAATACGAATATTATGACATAGAGGAACGAGTTCAGACGTTTTTTTTACTGCCATAATTCCAGCTACTTCCGCAACTTTAAATACATCCCCCTTGCCCGTCCCTCCTCCTGCCAAAACATCTCTGATTGTATCAGGCAACAGAACACGGCCTTCAGCAATTGCCTCGCGAGAAGTAGCTTCTTTATGGCTTACGTCTACCATTCGTGGCCGGCCCTTTTTATCAAGGTGAGAAAAGTAATCCATTAGCGCCCTTACCCCCCTATTTGTGACATGTGTTCATGCCCTGATTGCACATCTAACCATTGTTTGGGCTTTTTTGACACTGCCAGCATAAAGCTTTCTACCACCATCTTTTCATCTCTCAAACGCAAAGCTTGACGTATATCTATGCCATCTTGACAGAAAAGGCACGAAAGGATTTTCCCCACAGCTGTAACACGCAGTCTGTTACACGTAGCACAAAAATGATGAGAAACAGCGGCGATAATACCAAGTCGTTGGCCTGTCCCTTTGTGGGTAAAATATACGGCTGGCCCTGAGCAAGGCGAAACGACACCTTTTTCTTTTTCCCAAAACGCTGCATCTGGCAAAGATGCCATAATATGGTCAGCCGATATAAAACAATCTTTACTCCACACCCCACTATCCAGAGGCATAAATTCAATAAGACGTAATAATACTCCTTCGTTCCGCGCAAAAGTTAACAACGAAGGTATTTCTTCATCATTAAACCCTTTTATAAGAACCGTATTAATCTTTATCTCTGTCTCTGTTTGTCCCTTTACAGAATGTATCCCCGCTAAAACATCTTCAAGATTACCCGTACTTGTTATATATCGGAACTTCTCAGGGCTCAGAGTATCAAGGCTTACATTAATACTTTTTAGCTTTAATGGCAAAATTTGAGGGGCGGCGGAGGTAAGCAGTGATCCATTTGTTGTTAGAGAAAGTTCCATAGACGAGAATTGATGCCTCACTTGAGCAAGGAAAGGCAGAAACCCCCTCCGTACTAAAGGTTCGCCCCCTGTAAAGCGTAGTTTTTTTGCTCCCATTTTTTCTAGCACATAACATAAAAAGAGAATATCTTCGTAGCTAAGAATAAGATCATGTTCAATCCAGGGAACCCCTTTTTCAGGCATACAGTAACGACACCGGAAATTACACCTGTCTGTTATAGATATGCGAATATAGTTTAATATCCGCCCCATAGGGTCCCTCAGAATTCTTTCCATCTATATCCTCCCAGCTGACCCACTTGAGATCTCCAGTCTGGAGTATGTATCGCTTCTTGAAGGGCTTTGAAGCATGGATGAGCCTCATATTCTTCAGGGTAAACAAGCTCATACGGCTCTTCTGCCAGTGGAATGAAGTCCAAATCCAACGCATCTGCAGCAGCCTTTATGCCAAGAGCAGCATCTGCAACTCCGGCAGCTATACGATTTGCCGCATCAAAGTGAGTAATAGACTGTATAGAGTAGCCATTAATGTCTTGAGGAAAAATTTTTTTCTGTTTCAACAGAACATCTAGAAGGACTCTCGTGCCCGCCCCTGGCTGGCGATTTACAAAACGAACTTTCTTTATCGCTAAATCCTCTATAGAGTAAATATCAAGCGGATTGCCTTTAGCTATAAGAATCCCTTGCTCTCGATAAAAAAGAAGTTGTCGCACCCACTTTTTCCCTTGAGAAAGACGTTCAATATAGCTATCGTTATACTGCCCTGTTTCGGGATCGAGAAGATGGCAGGCTGCTAAATGACATTCTTCTCTTGCAAGAGCTGCTAGCCCCCCAAGGCTTCCTACAAAACGAAAAACAAGTTCTCCTCCTCTTTGCCGTACATAAGATCCTATCCGTTCAAAAGCAGGGTCGTTAGATCCCTGAAACAAAAGACGCTTTCCCCATTTCACTTCTCGAGTAAGCCAAACTGTTATTTCACTGCCTACGGGACATTCGGCAGCAGAACGAGATAATAAAGCAAAACCATCCGCTTCAGACATGGCCCACATCGTACTGGATCCAGAAGAAAGAGGGAAAACTTTTTTCTTCCCTTTAAGCTCTATAGCTTTCAATCGAAGCCACTCATTTCGCCCCGGAGTGGACGAAACTGGGAGAAGAAGCTCCATACGTTCCTCTTTCAATGCACATAGAGCTTTTTTTAATACCTGAGACTCATCAAAATCTCCTGTTTCAAGAAGGGAAAGGAGCGGATAAACCAAGGACCACAAAGTCACAGCTGCAGACATGGGGAACCCAGGTAGATTAACAACAGGAATATCATGAACTAAAGCTGCTGAAGCAGGACGTCCCGGTTTCATGAGAAGCCAATGGAAAAGGATTTTCCCCTCTTCAGACAAAATATGGACTGTATGATCTTTTTCTCCCTTTGCTGATCCAGCGCCAATAAGTACAAGATCATACTCTTTCACTCCTCGAAGGAGACTGTCGCGTATCACTTTTTCGTCATCGGGAAGTGGAGGCAACACGTCTAATGGGAATCCCCATTGCGAAAAATACCCTCGAAGCAACGTGGAATTACTTTCCACTACACGGCCAGGGGAAGGACCTTCATTAAACCAAGTCTTAGCACTTATAATTTCATCTCCAGTAGGTATAAATAGCGTTTTAGGGCGTCTTTTCACGCAAACTTTCGCATGCCCTGCAGCCAGAAAAAGAGCTGTCCCAGCTGGCGATATGACATCTCCATCCCTAGCCACTATTTGCCCCTTTGTTACATCCTCTCCTACAGGGCGAATGTTATCTCCGGCAGATAACACTCGATAAACAGCAAGCTTCCCGTTTTCAAGTTTAGAGGAGTCCTCTACCATAAGGACAGCGTCGTATAGAAACGAAACAGGCATGCCTGTATTTACCCATTGATACTCTTTTACATCAAGATAAACAGGCGTGGCTAAAGAAGCTCCTGAAGTTCTTTGAGAGGAGAGCGCAAATCCGTCGACTGCAGAAGCACTAAAGTGAGGAACATTACGATTGGAATAGACATCTTGTGCCAAAAGATAACCAACAGCCTCTTCTATCGGCAACAAAGACGTTTCTTTTAGAGAACCACACGTAGCTCTTAATACGTGCCACGCCTCTTCTAAAGAAACATGTTCTTTCCAGTTCTTCACCATGGCATGAAATCCACCCTTTCGCCTTGTCGAACTGTTTCGGTATTTTCGTCAAGTCTTATGAGGCCGTCAGCCTCTTTGAGAATTCCTATATAACCTGACTTTGCAGGCAAAGGAAGTACTCCCCCTTTATAGATTTTTGCCGGGTAAAATTCCTCTATCCCTGTTCTACCTACTAGATCCGTGTGTACTGCTACGGGGAAGAAACTCTGAGAGTTTGTTGATGTATACCCTAAAAGTCTTCTCAACAAAGGCAAAAGTACCATTCTAGCTGCGACCATACAAGCTAACGGATGTCCCGGGAGGCCTAAAACGAGTTTTTTACGATCTGATATTCCCGCGATAAGAACAGGTTTCCCGGGTGACATTCTCAATCCTCGGACAATAAGTCCTGGTTGAGGGAGTGTTTGAAAAAGCTCTGAGCAGTAATCTCGCACACTTACTGATGAGCCGCCACTAACAAGAACCACATCAAAGTCCTCAAAGGCTTCGTAAAGGGCTGAGCGCAGTGAATCTTTTTGATCCGAAACTATCCCTAGCCGTTGCGCCATATATCCCTTTGATAAAAGGAGCGTCTCTAAAGCCCAGCTATTAACATCACGTATACAACCAAGAGGCAATGGATCAATAGCGCTATCTACGATTTCGTCGCCTGTGCTAATAATGCCTATTTTCAGTACGGCGCAAGGAACAGTTGTAATTCCCATAGTAGCCAAAATACCGATAGTTCTACAAGAGATCTGGCTACCAAGAGGGAGTATCTTTTCCTTTTCCTTTACTTCCTCTCCTTGAAAGATAACATTCTCTCCCTTTTGAACAGCTTTTCGAACTTCTATCCAGGGGCCACTCTCCATGGTATCTTCAAGCATTATCACTCCATCGGAACCGCGGGGTAAAATCCCCCCTGTATGAATTGCTATTGCCTCTCCATCAAGGAGGGGCTTTTCTGGGAAAGTCCCCATAGGGATCTCCCCTCTAAAGCTTAAATATACAGGAGACGTAGGAGAAGCTCCTGTTACATCGGCACTTCGGAGAGCATAGCCGTCTCTTAAGCTTCTCGTATAAGGGGGATAGGGCATAGGTGCCTCTATCCCCTCTCCTAAAATACAAAGGCGCGCCTGCTCCAAAGGGCGCATTTCAGAAGGAACTTCCCAGGGGAAATGCAGCGCTTCTGAAGCTATAGATATTCCGCTATGACGATCTGTAAGATCCGTTACAAATCCCGACATAGCGTTGCCAACTAACGAAGACGAACGATGAGAACCGGATAGCCCGCTTGTTTTAGACGAGAAGCCTGGGTTTCCGCTTCATCTCTATTATTATTACCAGTAACCGTCACACGATAATATATGGCATTTTTTACCACAGCTTTCGATACAAAAGCCGTATACCCCTGCTTCGTAACTTTTTGTTTTACCCCTTCCGCTGCCTCTGCATTTTTAAAAGAACCAATCTGGACACCCCATTGGCCCTCTTGAGCTGAAGCTGGCTTAATATCTTTTGTGCTGGGAACAGCAATAGACTGAGAAGACCCGGAAACAGGAGCTGCTGCCTCTGTAGAAGGAGCTATTTGAGTTGGGGCCTCCTGCGAAACGACGGGGCCCGCCGTAGTCATTTTACCGCTGCTCCCTTGCTGAGAAGGTTCTGGCGATGGCTGGGCGGAAATAGCTGTATTTGAAGGTTCAGCCACTGGGGAAGGAGTAGAAGACGTAGGCGTAGTAGTGTTCGTGGTCTCCTGAGCTATTACCGGTTTATGTGCCTCTCTGACAGGGCCAGAGAGAAAAAAGAACTTAATTCCTACAATTAAAAGACCAACAGCTATGAGACCGATAATAGGCAGCATCAAATCGCCAAAAGGTAACATCGGTTTCTTATCTCTTTGTCTTCGATTCTCACGAGCTGACATAGAAAGACCTCCTATCCTAGCTTTTTCATGAAGTTAAAAAGGGCAGGAATCAATCATAAGGGATCCCCGCCCGTTACGTTTCAACCCAAAACATGCTCTCTAGACATTCGAATATCTTTTATAATTATTTTGATGAACGTTGGGACCTCCGAACAATCGACGGAATATCATAAGGAGTTTTAGGGACACCACTCATGGTAAAAAGATCTTCTTCTGGTGCAGAAACCACCTCAGCTTCTTCCAAAACAACATTGGCTGAACGGTTGCTCATTCTCACACTTTTAGAAGGTGCTCCTTTTCGCTCTTTTTCCTCAGAGAAACCAGTAGCTATAACGGTAATTCTCATCTTGTCTTCCATAGAATCATCGATAGTATGTCCCCAAATTACTGTGGCATCCTCATCAGCTTTGCCCTTAATAACTTCTGCTGCCTGTTGAATTTCGTGAATGCCAATATCACTGCCACCAGTAATGTTGAAAAGAATACCTTTAGCTCCATCCATAGGAGTTGCCATTAGAGGGCTATTAATAGCAGCTTTTGCCGCCATCTCTGCCCGACTATCCCCATGCCCTTCTCCTATACCCATAATCGCTGAACCTGCATTTTTCATAACAGTCCTCACATCAGCGAAATCAACGTTAATAAGACTCGGGCGAAGGATAAGATCTGTAACCCCCTGTACCGCTTGACGCAAAACTTCATCTGCAAGCTGAAAAGCCTCTGTTAAACCTGTTTTTTTATCGGCAATTTCCAACAAACGGTCATTTTCCACCACAAGAAGCGCATCGACCTTTTCCTTCAAGGTTACAATCCCTTGAGCCGCCTGATTTTTCCTTCGTTTCCCTTCAAAGGAAAAAGGATTTGTAACCACAGCAACTACGAGAGCGCCGGATTCCTTCGCAACCTCTGCTATAACAGGGGTTGCTCCTGTCCCTGTCCCCCCGCCCATTCCGGCAGTGAGAAAAACCATATCGGCCCCAGTAACAAGCTGCCGAATTTCCTCGATAGACTCCTTGGCAGAGTTCGCCCCTACTTCAGGATCTGCCCCCGCACCTAAGCCGCGAGTCAGCTCTTTTCCTAAAATAATCCGTGCTTTTGTTTCAGAAAGCCCTAAAGAAGCCATATCAGTATTAGCAGCAATAAATTCCACTCCATTTATGCCACTTCGTATGATATGGTTTAAAGCATTCCCGCCACCACCGCCAACACCTATGACTTTAATGTTTTCCCGATGAGGCCTCGTCGCATCGTCTATCTGAAAAACATGCTCCATACCTCTTCCACCCCACAATACATCAGAAAAGTTCTTTCATCGATTTCTTCACCATCTCGAGGAAATGGCGAAAGCCTTCTCCGTTCACGCTTTTCGGATTCTTATGATGTCCTCCTCTTTTTGCCGCTATAAAAGCGGGTACACCTCCTGATCGAAGAACCTCGATTGGTGCTTCGATATACCGATAGGGGTTACGTTCTTTATTCATAATATATCTAATAATTCCAGAAGCCGTAGTATACTCACAATCATTACGCCCAGGAGGCATTTGGAAACTATCAAGAGGTTTCCCAACACGCACTGGTAAATTTAAAGTTTCTGAAATAAAAGGCTCAACACCTTCTGATCTCGCTACCCCGCCAGAAAGGACTATACCCGCTGGGAACATATGAATATTCATGTCAGCAATGCTTTTGCCCACGTAATCGACAAGTAACTCTTCTAGACGGCAGGAAATCACATCCACCACATCTTCTGCATTTAAAGTTTTCGTTCGGCCTCGCGCTTCAACTTCCAAAGCCTCTTTATTTTCCTCTGGGAAAAGAGAAACTTGTTGTTTAATCTCTTCTGCTTTGCTAATAGGAATCTTCAGCACATAAGCAAGATCATTGGTAATATGGTCTCCACCAATAGGGATTACAGATAAACGAACAGGACGACCATCAGCAAACATCGCAACTCCTGTTGTTCCTCCACCTATACATATGGAAACCGCCCCTGTCCTCATCTCTTCGTCAGTTAAAGATCCAAGAGCACTGGCAAGAGATTTAATGACAAGGCCATTGACAGTAATACCGGCGCTTTCTACACAGTTAATAATGTTTTGTATAACTGATGTAGGAGCAATCACAGACTGTAATTCAATCTCAAGACGTATGCCCGTCATGCCTAAAGGATCATCGATACCACTGTTGCCGTCAAGAGAGTACTTTACAGGAATTGTATGGAGAGTAACTCGATTCGAAGGGACAGCCAGCTCACTTTGAGCGGCTTCTATAACCCGTTCTATATCCTGGATGCCTACTTGTCGAGGAACACGCCCAAGGGAAACCATACCCCGAGATGTTACGCTAGCTGCATCAATACCGCTGAAAGCAACTGTCGCTTCTCCTATTTCAAATCCTACCATTTTCTCGGCGTCTTGAACTGCCATTCGTACAGATTGAATAGCCTGCTCCAGATTGACAATCAGTCCTTTGCGAATTCCCTGAGAGGGTGCTAGGCCTATGCCGATAATTTGGGCATCCTGGAAACGGGAATCCCTTTCCGCTACGACAACTGCTATTTTACTCGTACCTAGATCCAGCCCCACTATTATTTCTGGCTCTCTGTACACTTCATTCCCGCTCCCTTCGTACTATCTACTTCATATTGCTGCTTTTACAACGATTTTCTCTTCATAGGTCGCATCTATTTCTATGTGATTATATTCTGCTGGAGAATCCTTCAATATTTGAGGCAACGCTTGAGCTATGCTAAACCAACGTTCAACTCTCTCGTCTAAGAGTACGGTAAAATATTTCTCTTTCCATTTTACTTGAATTGTAAAACTATAACTACCTGCCCTTCTTCCTAGAACAACCTTAGAAACGGTACCTCCCCAATTAATTTTTTCGATTTCTTGAACCCATTTTCTCAAAGAATCTAGAGGGAGGACACTTCGATAGACAACTTTATTGGTTTCTCCAAATCCCTCTGCTGGAGTAGGGAACGTTTCTTTCAAATACCAAACAGGAACGTCTGGTTTCTGCTCTCCGCATACAAACTTACTGACAGGGCTTTGCCCATCCCAAATTCTACCATCTGGAGCTACATACCACGTAATGTTCCCCCACACCAGAACCAGCCAAACATGGAGTGGTTCTGCCTGCACTTTAATACTTTCAAAGGGACAAACTGCCATAGAAAAAGTTACTGGTATTTCAGATTCTATTTCTTCCGTTAATGTATCTTTCTGCTTCAATGCTACTGGCCAATATCTTAGGCTAGAAGAGTTCAGGTGAGACCAAAATATTTTTTCAGAATATAGATCAGGCATATGGACCTCTATGCTTTGAGGCGAGAGGAGAAAGAAGATAGATTCTATGCTATACAGTATCCCGCATATACATGAAAAGAACAGCAGCCATCGTTTCAATCTCAACTACCTCTATGCGTTACCCCAACTCAAATATCCTCACTTCGAGTTCCAACATATATCCCGTCCGCTCCATCACTATTTTACGGCACTTTTCTATTAGGGCCAATATATCTGCTGCCGTGGCCTGCCCCGCATTTAGTATGAAGTTGGCATGGGCCTCTGAGACTATAGCATCCCCTACTCTAAGCCCTTTGCACCCTGAAATATCGAGTAATCGGCCTGCACTCTCGCCTTCCGGGTTCTTGAAAATGCACCCGGCACTTTTATAATGGTACGGTTGCGAAGAGCGTTTTATCCAATGTTCATTCATTTTAGCTTCCACTAACTCAATACTCTCCGCCCGTAGTTCTATTCCACAAGATGAAACGAACACGTCTTTATCTCTAAGCTCTGAAGTTCGGTATCCCCATTCCAAATCTTCTTTCTTCCATCGACAAACATGCCCTTCCCCGTCAACAGTCTCAACCCATAAAATAGCCTGAGAAACAGCCTCTCCCTTTACTCCTGCATTTCCTACTACAGCGCCTCCTACTGTCCCAGGAATACCTATGGCAAATTCCAACCCACTAAAACCGTAACGATGACTCCAAGCTACAAGATGTGAAAGAGGAAGACCTGCCCCTACTTCTATATAAGCCTTATCACTTTGACGTTCTACTGAAAAAGAAGACATATATCGAGTGCAAAGCACTACTCCATGCAACGTTTTATCGGAGATAATAACATTGCTTCCTCCTCCTAATATATAAAGGGGGAAAGCCTCTTGGGCCTTTATACGGTACAGATAAGCTAAATCCTCAGCCGTAGCCGGCCACAAACAAACATCAGCCTTTCCACCAACTCCCAAAGTTGTCAAAGGGCCAAGAGAAATATCTAATTTAATAGGACCAATAAAATGTTTTTCCAAAATGGTACTGAGATAGCGACTCTCCATCCATTACACCACTTGCTTCTTCTCAATTTCTTCCAGAAGCATCTCCCCTACAGCGGGAACATCTCCCGCACCAACAGTCACAATCACATCTCCTGGCAAAGACGTGTCCTTAAGGAGAGACACCGCATCGAACATATCGGAACAAAGCCGGTAATTTTTGAACCCTCGACGATCAAGCTCTGTACAAATCAAAGCAGAATTAACTCCCTCTATGGGTTCCTCATCAGCTGGATATACTGGCAAAAGAAATAAGCGCCCGGCTGAAGAAAGCACTTCAGCAAAATCTCGATACATAGCCGCAGTACGAGTGTAACGATGAGGTTGGAAAATAATGTTCAACCTTCTACCAGGGAACATTTGCCCCAACGTATTCAGCGTAGCAGCAACCTCTCGAGGATGATGTCCATAATCGTCATATATATCCACGCCATTAATAGCTCCTATATATTGCATACGACGTTTAGCTCCGCGGAAAGATCTTAAAGTTTTTTTAATAATAGTGAATGGCACTTCAAGACGATCTGCTACAACACAAGCAGCGAGAGCATTCATAACATTATGATCTCCTGAAACAGAAAGTTCTATCTGATCCACGTATTCCCCTTTTTTAGAAATGGAGAAAGATACTCCCCCCCCGGGCACATGCTCCACATCATAGGCACCCCAGTCCCAGGCATTACCCCAACCATAAGTTATAATATCGTTTTTGTCGTTTTGGTCGTTCTTTCCCTGATTCCGTTCCATAACTTTCATTAAGCCCACATCTTCAGCACAAAGAACTACAACTCCATTTTCTTTGGGATTAACAAGAAAACGATTAAAAGCATCTATAACACTATCGAACGTCGGATAATGATTAACATGATCCCAGTCCGCATTGGTAAGCACAGCTATATTAGGATGAAACCCCTCAAAAGAACCGTCGCTCTCATCAAGCTCAGCTACCATATACGGCCCGTTTCCCAACTTTGCATTGACACCTATATCACAAAGCTCTCCACCAATAGCCAATGTAGGGCTCAATCCAGATTGCTCCAGAATTAAAGCTATCATAGACGAGGTAGTAGTTTTACCATGAGTTCCAGCTATGCCAATACCAAAACGAGCATCAAATATCCAGCTGAGAACTTCTCCCCTTTTTGCTATTCGAATCCCTCGGCGCCGAGCCTCACAAAGCTCTTCATTATCGTCAGGGATAGCACTACTATAGATCAACAAATCCGGTTTCAGCTCATCAAGATGCTCTTTCCCATGTTGGAGCATGAAACTGATATCATCTCGTACTATTTTATCCACATAGGAGGTCCAGTTAACATCGCACCCACTCACATCATAACCAAGGTCTTTCAGCAATAGAGCGAGTCCACTCATACCAGCTCCGCCTATCCCCATTAAATGTATTCTCTCAACACCGTCAAGATTTCTTATTTTCAAGTCCAATTACAGACTCTCCCTTCGCACCAACGAGATCAAGGTTTTCCAGATCAATTCGCAACTCTGGTTCTGCCATGGAACCAGGGCCCCCCCTTTTGCGCTCTCGTCTCTTTCTTGTGATAAACATTGGACAAGATTCTGTTTCAAAACCTGCGCAGGAGAAGACTCATCCCATACATAGTTTCCTGTTAGCTTCTTGAAGAGCCGCGCATTAGATAACTGGTGCCCATCAGCAGCTCCTCTCCAAGGAACAATAAGAGAAGGGATTGCACAAGCTAATAATTCCGCTAGGGTAGATGCCCCTGCTCTCGCGATAACTATATCAACAACCGAATAGATTATAGACATATCCCACTGTCTTTCAACGGCTATCATGTTATTTGAATTGGGACAAATCCCTTTGCCTCCCACAATAAGAAAAGATACGTGACGAAACTCTGATTCTACGCTCAATTCACATATAACTTGAAAAAGAGGCGAACTCGTGAGCGAACCGCTAAGAACCCCAACGATAGGGCCTTCGGGGATATCGATCCCCACATCTAGTTTACTCCAAGCTTCTCTACGGTCAACCTTCTGAAAGTTTCTAATTGGAATACCTGTATAATAAAAACTATCCGCTTGAAAAGGTTCGCATTCCTGCCAGCCAGAAAAAATAGGAAGATGAAGTTTATGGGCAATTCGAGTAACCTTTCCAGCAATAGTATTTTGTTCATGAACCGCCACTGGAACTCGGCAAAGAAGAGCTGCTATCAATGGTGCAAAGGAGACATATCCCCCGAAAAGGAGGCAAAAATCCGGTCGCATTTTTTTCATTAAAGCCATAGACTTCCCTATCGCCTTACATATCCCCAAGGAGCGACGGGATATCGTTTTTATTTTCTTTATACCAAAAGGAGATCCTTCTATCGGAAGAACTATTGGTTCTACCCCGGATTGTCTATACATCTCTAATTCAAGAGGTCTTGAACCACATGCATACATAACGTGTATATCTTCCGCTTTTTCCCTTTGAAGCCATTGCCCTAATGCTAACGCAGGGAAAATATGTCCACCAGTTCCTCCTGCCACTAAAAGTACTTTTTTCATGATGGCGTACCCACAATTTCTTTAGTAATTCTTACAATAAGACCAACGCGTATCCACATCATAAGGAGTGAACTTCCCCCATAACTCATAAAAGGCAAAGGCATTCCTGTTAGAGGAAGCAATTTAGTAACTCCTCCTACATTGATAAAAAAAGGCAATAGAACAGAAATAACAAGTCCCCAGAGCAGAGTCCTCAGAAAAGGAGAGGGGGCTTGCTTGTATACTTTAAAACAGCGCCATGCCCACATAGTAAAAAGAATAACGACAAGACCGGTGCCAATAAAACCAAATTCTTCCCCTATAGCCGCAAAAATATAATCTGTGTGGGCTGCTGGAAGATAGTTCATTTTCTGGAGCCCCTTCCCTATTCCTACCCCTAAAAGGCCCCCATTAGCAAAAGCTACAAGCCCCTGTATAACCTGGAAACCGCTATCCAATGGCTCTTTCCAAGGATCTAAAAAAGCAACATATCTCCTTAAACGGTAACTTTCTCTGATAATAAATGGGAATAACAAGGCTAGTCCTGCAGAACCTATTACAAGAGGATAGCCCCATCCGCGGTTTTCTACATGAATCCCCATGCAGATAATCGAAAGCAGAAGCATTCCGCCTATGTCCGGTTGAAGCAAAAGAGGGATGATGGAAATAAATATTACCGCTAAGGTGATGCCCAAAAACATCTTCAAAGGTGCCTCTTTAGATCTCGACAGACATTTAGAAAGATGAATTACAACTGCAAAAATAAGAAGTTCTATAGGTTGAAATTGAAGAGAGCCAATGTCTATCCACCGCCGCGCTCCACCAGCTTCAATGCCTATGCCAGGGATTAGCGTACAGAAAGAAAGCAAAAAAGCAACCATCCAAAGGTAGGCACTTAAACGCTCCCAAAAGGCAATAGGGAATAAATATATCAGAAACATAGCGGTAAGTCCCAAAAAGCTCCACTGCACCTGGCGAAAACCCACTACAAAAGGAGAACCCCATACCTCCATGGAGTGGGGCGAAGTTAAAGAAACAATCATAACAAGACCAAAGCAATTAAGGACTAGCGGGATAATCCAGAGGAAGGGATCTACCCGTTGAATTTTTTCATAAGTGCCATTCAGGCCTCTAGTCTGATCCATTGAGACTTCGCTCACCGCTTACCTCCATATTGTTTTACGAGGTGCTGGAAATGTTCACCCCTTTTCTCATAACTCGAATACATGTCCCAACTGGTACAAGCTGGAGAAAGAAGTACTGTCTCTCCTGGCAAAGCTGCTTTCATAGCCATGCGAACAGCCTCTTCCATATCAGCAACTTCAATGCAATTTGAGAAGCCAATATTTTCAAGGGCCTGGAGAATCTTCGCCTTCTCTTCACCCAGAATAATGGCTACTCTCGCTTCTTTTTTTACGACTTCAGCCAAAGGACCGTAATCCTCGCCCTTCCCCTTGCCTCCAAGAATGACCACCTTTTCCCCCTCTATAGAAGAAAGGGCTGTGGAACTAGCAGCTACATTGGTCCCTTTAGAATCATCAATATAACGAACCCCATCTATATCAGCTACAAAAGTACAGCGATGGGAAAGAGGTTTGAAATCCGCTACAAAGCGAGACGCATCAGAGCATTTCATTCCACTTAAAGTAAGAGCAGCCATTGTCATTGCCACATTTTCCAAATTATGGCGACCAATGAGGGATGTGTCTTCATAACGGAAAAGCAACTCATCTACCCCATCTGTACAAAGAAAAGCTTTTTTATCTCCCATTCGAATAAAGGCATGCGTTTTTTGTAACTTCTCTTGTTGCCCTTCCCAAAAAAGAGAAGCTACATGGGATCTTTTATGAGCTTCAAGAGCCCTAACATCGCGATTTTGTACTATCGCCCACTGACCAGGTTCCTGCAAATGAATAAGACGGGCTTTTGCTTCTATATATTTTTCGTAGGAACCATGCCAATCGATATGGTCAGGAGCCAGGTTTGTAACAATAGCTATATGGCTATGTAAATTATGAGCCCAAGCAAGCTGAAAACTACTCAGTTCAATAACAATATAATCCCAATTTTCCTCAGCACAACACGAAAGTGCTTTGCCTATGTTTCCAGCTGCTACTGCCTTGTACCCGCACTTCTCCAATACGAATCCTGTCAAAGCAGTTGTAGTACTCTTTCCATTACTCCCTGTGACCCCAATAATTTTCCCTTGAAGATGCGGCACTACAAAATCTAGTTCCCCCATAACAGGAACGCCGGCACCTAAAGCCTTCTGAATAATAGGAACAGATGGAGATATTCCTGAGCTTACAACTAATACATTCGTGTCAAGTGCTCTTTCGCTATGCCCTCCTGTTTCACAATCTATCCCATTTTCATGGAAGGCCTTTTCAACATGGTCAGGGAGTGATTCTTTATGTTCCGTCACAAAAACTTGCGCACCGAGACGACGGGCTAGGAAAGCTAGACCTTGCCCACTTGTTCCGGCCCCAAGAATCGTTACTTTTTCTCCTTCGTATGATTGGATCGTACCCATAGTGTGTGCCTTCTTTCTCACTATCATGAAATAGTTTATGCCCACCAAGACATCAAAAAGAAGATACAGACAATTGCCCCTAAACCATGAAGAATTAAAAACCTGGTTACAATCTGATCTTCACTCCACCCTGTAAGTTCAAAATGATGATGAAGAGGGCTCATTTTAAAAACTTTTCTCTTGAATTTATGAATAGCTATCAATTGTATAGAAACAGTCAAGATCTCAACACCAAAAATAAAGCCGAGAGGAATCACTGCCATTAAGAAGCCACTTAATGCACAGAGAGAGATAAGAACCCCTGCCAAAAAATGAGAACCGACATCCCCCATAAATACAGCTGCAGGATGAGAATTATACCAAAGAAAAGCCAGACACATTGCAAGGGTAACGATTCCCCCGCTCCGTACATACGTAGCAGCAGGAAGCCAGACAAGGAATGCCACAAGAGAGAGAATAACCGATCCCGCAGCTAAACCATCAAGCCCATCGGTCACATTAACGGCATTCAACATCCCGATAGCTATGAAGGCAAGAAGGGGAACTCCAAGCCATAGAGATAATTCCATATTAGGCCATAAATAAATCCCTTTATACCATCCGACCCAAAAGGCCCACGGCAAGGCAAGGAGTATCTGGGCTACGAGTTTGCCTAGGCTGGGGAGACCTTCGCTTGAGTGTTTTTTGTATTTAATCCAATCATCGATAAAACCGATAAGAGCGGCTCCCCAAGGGAATATCCAGAAAACAAAAGACTCATGCCATGTCCCTGCATTGGATAATGGGAAAAGAAATAAGCACAAAAAAGATACCGCTAAAAACATGAGACCTCCCATAGAAGGAGTTTTGCTCTTCGTTAAAATATGGCTTTGAGGCCCATAATCTTTTTGCACCTGAGACATATCCATTTCGCATGATTTACGAATCCATAACTTCTCTATTAATAAAGAGAGAAAAAATACAAAAAAGAAGAGGAAGAGTCTATTCATTCTTGTTCCCTCCCACTAAAGACGAGACCATAAGATCCAAACGATGGATATGAGATCCCTTCACGAGGAGAAGATCACCTTTATGAAGTCTCGATAAAAGTCCTGCTTCTAAGGCTTTCAAGTCAGCAATACATGCGGCTTTTTTCCGTTCTTCGTCAGACAGTTTCAGATACGGGTCTTTCCATTCCTCTCCTATGAGGAATAACGCATCTAAAGCAAGAGCTTTCTTGAGAACCTCCTCATGCAGCCGCGTGTCATCCTCTCCTAATTCCTTCATACTCCCTAGAACAGCTATTTTTCGCCCTGTCGCAGGAAGATCTAAAAGAGTAGTAAGGGAAGCATCCATAGAGGAAGGATTAGCATTGTATGAGTCGTCAATAAGTATAGCTTCGTTTTTCAATACCATAATGACACCCCGGCCAGGCAGAGCACTCATAGTCTCTAAACCATGAATAGCCTCTCCTAGAGAGAACTGCAACTCTGAACATAAGGCCAGAGCAAAAGCAATAGATAACGAAGCATGTGTACCCCATAACCCCGTGTAAATCTCGTGAGCCCCTCCATCTGGAGTTAAAAGAACAGTTTTCAGACGAGGCAAGCCATCTATTATATGAAAATCGGCTTCTTTTATCCTATAGAGACCGTGGATATATCCCACCCCAACTTTTTTATACTCTCCAGAATATTGAAGAATCTCTTGAGTTAACAACCTGTTATCTTCGTTAAAGAAAATAGTCTTTATATCTGACGATTGGAGGATTTCAAGCTTGGCAGCTATAACTCCCTCCAAAGATTTCAACCCTTCGAGGTGAGCAGAGCTTACCTCCGTTATGATAGCTCTTGTGGGGGGAAAGTACTGAACCATCTCTGCAATCTCTCCAGGTTTATTGGTTCCCATCTCCAAAATTAAGACATCAGTTCCTGGCGGCATTCCTAAAATAGTGAGAGAGCATCCTATGAGCGTATTAAAACTCCGTTCTGCTCCATACGCAAAAGGGAACCTCTCCAAACATTTTTTAATAATTTCCCTCGTCGTTGTTTTCCCGACACTCCCTGTAATAGCAACAACTTCTTGCGGAGCAACTGCCTTGAGATAGGCAGAAGCCATACGAGCCATATCGGTCACAGAATCATTTACTTCTATATAGGCCCTACCATCAAAAGATATCCCTTTCGGCACACGCCCCTTTTCAGCGATAATAAGGGTCGCCCCACGATGTAAGGCATCAATTATATAGTCATGCCCATCTTGGTTAGCTCCTCGTACAGCGACAAAGGCTGAACCAGGATAAACCTCTCGGCTATCAACACAAAAAAAGTCAGGAATTACTATATCACTACCTGACCAAGTAGCACCTATAGAACCAGCTAAATCTGATATCTTCCATAGTTGCCATTTCATTTTATTGCCACCTCAATCCCTGCTTCATGCCCCATTCTTTAATGGTTTCTGAATCATTATATGGAATTCGTTTATCCTGAAGTAAAATATAATGTTCCGGCCCTTTCCCGCTTATCACCACCATATCTCCGGGACGAGCCATAGAGAGCGCTGTTCCGACAGCTTCTTGGCGATTCAAAATACGATAGTGCTCCAACAATGACGACGTAAAACCTTTTTCTATTTCTTCTGCTATCTGAGCAGGGTCTTCGCTACGTGGGTTATCCATAGTTACTACTACTACATCTGCATTTTCAGATGCCACTTGTCCCAAAAGAGGACGATTCCCATGATAGCGCTCTCCCCCATGACCAAAAACAGAGATAAGTCGACCTTTACAGATTTCCCTCATCGCTGACAAAACGTTCTGAAGAGCATCTGGAGTATGTGCGTAATCTACTACAGCACAAACACCATTTTCAAAAAAATATTTTTCGACTCTGCCAGGGACCTGGGGCATAGTTTCCAAGCCTCTTTTTATTGTGGGCATATTTATTCCTACCCCATAAGCAAGAGCAATAACACCGAGAGCATTATAGACATTAAAACGTCCTGTAACAGGAAGATTTAATTCTAAGGATTTCCCCGTCGGCAAGCGGACATCCATCTGAAGACCAGAAAGTCCCATTTCCAGCCACGTAGGATAGACATCATGACCAGCACAAGAACATAATCCGTAAGACAAGCAATGATCCTTATATTCATATAAAAGCCTTTTCCCATACTCATCATCACCATTAATGGCTCCGCACCAATCATGACTGACATATTTTTCAAAAATGCTTTTTTTAGCCATGAAGTAATGTTCCATATCTCCATGATAATCTAGATGCTCTGGAGTTAAATTCGTAAAAATCATGCCACTAAAAAAACAACCATTAAGCCGCCCTTGGACTGCTCCATGAGAAGATACTTCCATTGTGGCACTTTTACACTCATTCCTTACCATACGGGCAAGATATCGTTGAACATCACAACTTTCCGGAGTTGTACGGCTCGCTTCTTCCTCCACATCTCCATCAGAATAAACAATAGTACCCATAAGGCCGCTTTTCTCACCTGAAGCTTGTAAAACACTTCGCATCATATAAGAAGAAGTACTTTTCCCATTTGTTCCAGTTACACCGTACATGGCTAAATGCTCAGACGGACAATCATATACAATAGCTGCCGCATACCCCATGACCCATCGAACATCTTTTACAATAATTTGAGGGACATTTATTTCTAAAGGACGCTTGCATAGCAACGCAATGGCACCTCGCTGGACTGCGTCTGCAGCAAAAACATGGCCATCATGTTTTTCTCCTTGTATACAACAAAAAAGGGAGCCTGGATTACATTCTCTGCTATTGCTAAAAATACTCGTGATAGGCAAGCTCTCCTTTGAGGGGAAAACAACTTGTTCTATTTCTCCGTTCCCCTCTAATATCTTTATAATATTCTGCAGGTCAGACATTCCTCTCACTGCCTCTCTCTTGCCAATTTAAAAAATGTTTAATTGCGCCATATCTTCTACGACAGATCTAAAAACTGGCCCGGCTACACTACCACCATAATACTGCCCTTTAGAGGGTTCGCCTACAACTATAAGCATAGCGTACTTAGGGGATTCATAAGGCCAAAAACCTATAAAAGATGCCACCCATCTTTTTTTAGCGTAAACACCTTTTTCTGCAACTTGAGCAGTTCCAGTTTTACCTGCTATAGCAGTTACCGGCGTATCCGCTAACCTGCCTGTTCCGCGCACTACTACATCCCTCATAACTTTTCGCAGCCATGTCGCAATGGAAGGGGTGACAACTGTACGTATAACTTCCTTTTTCCCTTCGTAAACTTTTTTCCCGTGGCTATCTATAACATCTGCCACTATATAGGGACGTAATAATTCTCCACCATTGATTATGGCATTCATAGCGGTTAAAAGCTGAAGAGGAGAAACTCCAATACCTTGCCCTATGGCTATATTAGCTGGGACAACGCCCCTCCACTGGTCTGGTGATGGCAATAACCCTGCCTCCACCCCGTTGAGTTCTATCCCAGGCGCTACCCCCAACCCCCAATCTTTTAAGCTGTTATACATATCAAAGGGGCGGATCCGAAGTCCTATTTGTGCCATCCCAACATTTGAAGATTTTACCACGATATCCCCTAAAGATAAGGACCCCCAATTACTATTACCTGACTCCGAAATAGATCCATCTGCAACTTTAATTCTGTGAGGTGTAGAGAGGACTTCCGAAGCATACGTTACTTTCCGTTCCAATGCTATGGACACTACTACTGGCTTAAAGGTAGAGCCTGGTTCGTATACTCTGCTTACAGCATTATTAAAAACTTTATTTTTATTGAGCAAGTCCATTCTATTATTAGGGTCAAAAGAAGGGGCACTAGCTAATCCCAATAGTTCCCCTGTAGAAGGATTCATGCAGATAGCAGCTCCCCATCGAGCTTGATTTTTATCTATTGCCTCTTGGAGACGCTGTTCCAAAATATATTGGATACGCATATCCACTGTTAAGCGGATTCTGCCTTTATGTTCTATTTTTTCAAGGTCAGATAACGTTGTAGATACATCTATCGCACGTCCTGTAGCTTCTTTTATAAAAAAACGGATGCCTGGTGGAGAATACAATATCTGATCCCAAACTAGCTCTATTCCTGCAAGTCCGCGATCATCAATATCACAATATCCAATAGCATGTGCTAAAAGAGAGTTTTGTGGATAAAGACGTTTTTTTTCTTGTAGCCGATAGAGTCCGGGTAAATTTAGTGCCATGATGGCGTCAGCTTTTTCTTTACTTATTTTTCGAGCAATCCAATGAAAACGGCCAGCAAGTGGCTTTGATATTTTATCTACAACCTCAGAAGGAAGTAATCCTGACAATGATTTACCATTAGAAGGGTTCCAAAAAGCTGGATCGACAAAAAAACTATATGCTGGCACAGACATAGCTAAAGGATTTTCATGAACATCGACAATAGATCCACGAGTGGTGCTAACAGGGACCTCACTCCAATATTGCCGTTGAGATTGCCGAATAACACGATCATCCGGCATACAATGCACAAAAAACAACCTGCTTAAAACTACAATAAAAGAGATAAATACCCACGGCCAAGGCCCTAACCAGAAATTTCGCTTCATTTTAGTTTCAATCTGCTCCGAAGTATAAAGTCAATTTATCCTAATCTTTTGCTGTGGCTGGAGAAGAGAAGAGTGAAAACAATAAGTTCCATCCATGACTCGAAGCTATAGAAGCAACCTCCATTTCTTCCTTTAAAGCGGGTATTCTCGCTACATGAACTACTCCGGTCTTTACATTAGCAACCATGCCTAGTTTCTTTTGGGAGTAGCCGTAAATAGCTTCTGGAGAAGTTAAAGAAGAAAGCACACGATGCATCTCCGTTTCCTGCATCTCATAACTTTCTATTTGCAAATTAATAGCATGAAGACGAGCCTCAAGTCGGTTAGAGTACAACCTTAATATGCCCAAACCAATAAAAGACACAACCATAGCTAAAATGAAAAAGATAAAATACGGGCTGACTTTTCGTGCCGATCCACAGGGATACTCACATGTTTGGGAATCATACACGGTGTGCACACCTCCCTTAAGAATCCTCTTCCATATCTACTTCTCTCATAAATGCCCGAAACTTAGCGCTTCTAGCCTTATAATTTTCTTCTATTTCCTTTTCTGTAGGAATGAGAGGATGGCGGGTTAAAATAATGCCTTTACCTTCGTTTTTCCAGTCTCTCATGGCGTACTTAACAATGCGGTCTTCTAAAGAATGGTAACTAACAACAATAATGACTCCTTTATCTGCTACTTTTTCGATAGCAGCCTGCAACCCTTCTTCCAATTCAACAAGTTCATTATTTACAAAAATACGAAGGGCCTGAAATACTTTCCGTGCTGGATGTCCCCCCATTTTCCTTTGAACAGGTGCCGGGAGAGAAGCTCTAATGGCCTCTACAAGTTGCGCGGTAGTTGAGATTTGACCGTTTTCTTTTCTATATCTGACAATACCAGATGCTATCCGTCTCGAATATCGCTCCTCTCCATATTTCCAAAAAATATCTGCCAAATCTTTTTCTGAAAAAGTATTTACTACGTCAGAAGCACGGAGCCCCTCAACTTCTTTAGAACTTTCCATGCGCATATCTAAAGGGCCATCTTGTTGGAAAGAAAAGCCTCGTTCCGGAAGGCTTAATTGCAGATTAGAAACTCCTAAATCAAAAACAACTCCATCAGGAGTTACTTTTTCTTTCTCTAACACAGAAACAAGTCTACTGAAGGGAACAAGATAATAGTGAACTCTGTCTCCAAACGCAGCTAAACGGTCACGAGCCATAGAAAGAGCTTGCTCATCTCTATCCACGCCAATAAGTAAAACATCGGGAAATTGTGTAAGGATACTTTCTGCATATCCTCCCAACCCCAATGTTGCGTCGACTATCACACGCGGGACCGGTATCTGCTTGAGATGCTCTACTACCTCATTAATCATAACTGGAATATGCTCTACCATTAGAATCCATCTATCCCTTCTGCTATCTCTGGCAGCTCATCAAGAACAGTTTTGCTATACTGTTCCCAAATACCTTTATCCCAAAGCTCTATATGATCGCTTATCCCCACAAAAAAGGCATCAGTCAGAAGCTCCGCATGATCCCTTAAAATCTGGGGGATAAGGATACGTCCGGCACTATCAATAGCCAATTCATGAGCACTAGCAAGCATAATTCGCATAAGCCCTCTGGTTTTGCTCTTTGAAAAAGGCAAACTTTGCAGTTTTTCCAAAACCTTTTGCCATTCCTCCATGGGATAGAGAGAAACACATCGATCTATACCTATAGTGGCAACAACACACTCCCCGAGCTCCTGCCTGAACTTGGCAGGAATAACCGTTCTTCCTTTAGCATCGACTCGGTGTTCGTAAGTTCCCACTAACATGGGGAAACCTCCCACTTTATGACATTTTCTACCACTTTCTCCCACACTAGCACCTACACATAAAAACAAATAAGCCTGGAGGACTAAAAAATAAATAAAACAATAGTCCTCCAGGCTTATTTTTCATCAAACTATAATAAAGGAGCATTTTATAAGCCGGGTTCTGTGTGAGAGATGACCATTTATCTGGGAAATACCTTACGGTACTTCTCAAGCGACCGTACCCAGGGGTCAGCGGGCCGCCTCTTTCCCCTCTATTCGGCCTTGCTCCGAGCGGGGTTTGCCTGGCATATCGGTTACCCGACACCCGGTGGGCTCTTACCCCACCTTTTCACCCTTACTTTCTACTGCGAGAAAGCGGTTTCTTTCTGTGGCACTTTCCTTTGGTTCGCACCAACTGGACGTTATCCAGCACTCTGCCCTATGGAGCCCGGACTTTCCTCTACACCCAAAGGTGCAGCGGCCATCTAAAATACTCCTTATATATTATTCTAACATTTTTTATTCTTTGAGAAAGAGCAAAATCCTATAAATATGGTATATATGGTTCATAAACTATGGGTAATAATCGGATTAGAACTTAATTGAGGTGAGGAAATGGACGAGATAGAAAAAAAGTATGATTCTCCTGCATACAACAACTTTAAGAAGAAGATACGAAATTTGACTGGGCTTGATCTAAATTCTTATAAAAATCAAATCCACCGTCGCGTGCACATGTTAATGCAAAGATGGAATATAACCGATTATGATGCATATTTTGATTTAGTAAAAAAAGAAGAAAAAAAGCTTCGAGAATTTCTCGATTATCTTACGATTAATGTATCGGAATTCTTTAGGAACCCCCCTCGATGGGATGATCTTCAAAACAAGGTCCTACCTGAATTAATTAAAACTCGGGGATCCAAAAGACTAAAATTGTGGAGTGCTGGCAGCGCTACAGGAGAAGAACCCTATTCTCTTGCAATGTTGTCTATGGAAACAAAACTTCATTGCCCTCCTTATGTACTCGCCAGCGATATAGATGAAGGAGCAATTAAAATTGCACAGAAAGGAGAATATCACATACGGCAGCTAGCCAACCTTTCTCAAGAGTATGTTGATAAATACTTTTCAAAGATAAATGAGGAAAGCTTCTCCATACGGGAAGGAGTCAAGAAACGCGTCAGCTTTGAACGACTCAACTTAATAGACGACCCATTTGGACAAGATTTTGACCTCATCCTCTGTCGAAATGTTGTTATCTATTTTTCGGCAGAGACCAAGAAAAATCTTTATTTAAAATTTTACAAAGCCCTCCGTCCTGGAGGTTTTCTTCTTGTGGGATCTACCGAACAAATTTTTGAACATAAGGCGCTAGGTTTTGAATCTGCCGGGCCATTCCTGTATAAAAAATCTCTTCCTTGATATCTTCTCTCTATAGAAAACCCCTATGCTCTAGTGGGAAATGCCCGAAGCAGTGTAAAAACATGACCTCTATAATTCTCTGATTTTTCACAAAACAGTAAGGCCGGGGAAATTAAATTTCCCCGGCCTTATTGTTTTAATGTGAACGCACTATATCTTTAATTTTCATCAACCGGCTGAGAGTTGACCGCTCCTGCTCATCTAGCTTCATCGTAATATACCGAATAGTTTCGTTAAAGTTAGGTATCATTACGTGTTCCAAAGCATTGACTCGACGTCTCGTTTTTTCAATTTCAGAAGCCATAAGCCGAATAGCCTTTTCTTTTGCTGCCAAAGCAATGAGCTTAGGAATTAACTTGGAGAATCGCTCTAAAGCGACGTCCAAACTCCCTTGAGACGTTGCAAGCCCATAGCTTAAAGCCTCTCCCTGCTGCTCTACCGTATATTCAGGTACAACAACGCTCATGACATTGCGTTCTTGTACTTTCAAATTACATCGTGTCCCTGAAATCATAAGAGCCTGCTCCAGCATTGCAGGTAAAGTCTGAGCCCGAGCAAGAAGGAAACTATGGTAACAATCTCCCAATTCTACCTCAAGCTCCTCTCGCAATGCCTTCCCTTCGCGAGCACGTTCAAGAAAGGCTTTAATTAAGGCATCTTGCTTATCTTTAAGAAGCTTATGTCCACGTTTAGCTACAACGAGTCGTTTTTTTAGACGAGAAAGCTCCATCCGGTTGGGGTTGACGTTCAACCGTGGCATACTTCGTCACCCCCTACTTTACAACGGGAACTGCTTCTTCGTTTTTCCCCTCTTCTTGCAGCCTCGGTTTGAGATATTTCTCTATATATGCATCACGAACACGTTTGAGCTCTTTCACTGGAATCATCGTCAAAAGATTCCAACCTAATTCGAGTGTTTCATCAACTTTGCGGTTCTCATATTCGCCTTGACGGACATATTTGTCTTCAAACTCATCTGCAAAACAGGCAAAGGCCTTATCTTCTTCAGTAAGGGCACCTTCTCCAAGAATAACCGCAAGCTCCTTAGCTTCTTTGCCGCGAGCATAAGCAGCAAAAAGCTGGTTCATAAGGTCTGCATGATCTTCTCTGGTTTTTCCCTTACCGATACCTTTATCCTTAAGACGAGACAAAGAAGGCATAACGTCTACAGGCGGATAGATGCCCTTACGATGAAGACCTCGACTCAAGATAATCTGTCCTTCTGTAATATATCCTGTCAAGTCAGGAATAGGGTGAGTCTTATCGTCTTCTGGCATAGTCAGAATAGGAATCTGAGTAATGGATCCCTTTTTCCCCTTCAGACGACCAGCTCTTTCATACATGGTGGCAAGGTCTGTATAGAGATAACCAGGATAACCTCGCCGTCCCGGAACTTCCTTACGGGCAGCAGAAATCTCTCGCAGTGCTTCGCAGTAGTTGGTTAAGTCTGTCAAAATAACCACTACATGCATATCCTGTTCAAATGCTAGGTACTCCGCAGCTGTCAATGCAAGCCGAGGTGTAGTAATCCGTTCAATAGCTGGGTCATCCGCTAAGTTAACGAACATTACAGTCCTCTGTATAGCGCCAGTTCTTCTGAAGTCTTCCATAAAGAACGAAGCTTCTTCAAAAGTGATACCCATGGCAGCAAAAACAACTGCAAAATCCTCATGCCCGCTAATAACGGTGGCCTGACGAGCTATTTGGGCAGCCATTCTGTTGTGAGGCAGACCACTTCCAGAGAATATAGGCAACTTCTGTCCACGAACCATTGGGTTCATGCCATCAATAGTAGAAATACCGGTCTGGATAAACTCAGAAGGATAGTCTCGAGAATAAGGATTCATCGGCATTCCATTGATATCCAGCTTTTTGTCAGGAAGGATAGGAGCTCCTCCATCAATAGGTTCTCCCCGTCCGTTAAAGATACGCCCTAACAAATCCCGGCTAACTGGAAGCATCAAAACCTTCCCAAGGAAGCGGAGTTTTGTATTCTGTATGTCGATTCCATCGGTTCCCTCAAAGACCTGGACAAGGGCCCTATCTGATGTTATCTCAAGAACACGTCCTCGCCGCAATTCTCCACTGGCAAGCTCAATCTCCACCAGTTCGTCATAACGGACATCCTTGGTTTTCTCCACAACCAGAAGTGGGCCAGATAACTCGGTGATGGTACTATACTCTTTAGGCAGCATCACTATCGCCCCCCACTGGTATTAATGCATTTATCTCTTTCTTCATTTGGTCTTCTAGCGTATCAAGCTGTTCAATCTCTTTTTCATCTACATAACGCATTCTAGCGATTTGCTCTCGTACAGGAAGATTGAATACCTTATTCATATCTGCGCCACGTTTCAGCCCATCCATAGAGAGATGATGGAACATTAAAATATTCTTTAACATTTTAAATTGTTTTCTCATAGAGGCATATGTGTCAATCTCATGGAAAGCATTTTGGTGCAAGAAATCTTCTCGAAGTGATTTAGCAGTTTCCAAAACCATTCGTTCCTCTTTGGAAAGAGCGTCTATTCCCACGAGACGAACGATCTCTCTTAGTTGATCCTCTTCTTCAAGAAGAGACATCCCCTCTACGCGAAGAGAACTCCATTCATCGTCAAACTGAGAATCCCAGTATTTGTCCATAGTATCGGTGTATAGGGAGTAGCTCAACAACCAGTTGATCGCCGGGAAATGACGCTGATAGGCCAAGCTAGCATCAAGTCCCCAAAATACTTTAGTCACACGGAGAGTGTTTTGGCTTACTGGTTCAGAAAGGTCTCCACCAGGAGGTGAAACTGCTCCTATAGCTGTTACAGATCCTTCTCTGCCATCAGAACCCAGGCAAATAGCCCGTCCCGCTCTTTCATAGAAACTGGCTAACCGCGTTCCTAGGTATGCAGGGTATCCTTCTTCCCCTGGCATTTCTTCAAGTCGTCCTGACATTTCTCGGAGAGCCTCAGCCCAACGACTTGTAGAATCTGCCATAAGAGCCACAGAGTATCCCATGTCTCGGTAGTACTCTGCAATTGCAATGGCGGTGTAGATACTCGCTTCTCGCGCAGCGACAGGCATATTAGACGTGTTAGCTATAAGAACCGTACGTTTCATCAAAGGTTCCCCCGAGCGTGGGTCTTCTAGCTCAGGGAACTCCAATAGAACGTCTGTCATTTCGTTGCCTCGCTCGCCGCAACCTACGTACACTACGATATCGGCTTCTGCCCACTTTGCGAGCTGGTGCTGAATAACTGTTTTCCCTGAACCAAAAGGTCCTGGGACACATGCCGTTCCCCCTTTTGCTATAGGGAAGAAAGCATCGACAACTCGCTGTCCTGTAGTTAACGGAATAATAGGGGGCAAACGCCGAGCTACTGGTCTAGGCTTACGCACAGGCCAACGTTGGAACATAGAAACATTCACTTCGTCTCCTGTTTTCGCTTTTACAACAGCCACTGTTTCTTCTACTGTAAACTGACCCTGTTTTATCTCAGAAACAGTTCCTCGTACTCCATAAGGAACCATTATCCGATGTTCCACTAAAACTGTTTCTTGAACTATACCCAGGACATCGCCGGGCTGAACAGCATCCCCAACTTTAACTCGTGGTATAAACTCCCATTTTTTCTCTCTGTCTATGGAAGGAACTTCAATTCCACGAGAAATAAAGTGGCTCTTGGCAGCGTCCTCTATTAGGTTCAAAGGACGCTGTACCCCATCGTAAAACTGCTCTATGATTCCTGGACCTAACTCTACGCTCAGGGGTTCGCCGGTACTTACGACAGGTTCACCAGGCATAAGGCCAGAAGTTTCTTCGTAGGCCTGAATTGAAGCTGTATCGCCTTTCAACTCAATAATTTCACCTACAAGACCTATATTCCCTACTCGTACCACGTCGTACATACTAGCACCATACATGCCCTTCGCGACAACGAGCGGTCCGGAGATTTTTTCAATGGTCCCTTTTATGACCTTTTCCGTGGCCACAATGTATCGCCTCCAGCATCAAATTCTATTTCACAGCAAAGATATCCATGCCGACAGCTCGTTCTACACTGTTACGAATGGATTTTAGTCCTGTCCCAGAACTTCCTTTGAGTCCAGGGATCGGTAAAACGCTTACAGCATATTCCTCGTTCACAGTCTCCACTGTGGACATAAATTTTTCGAAAAGATGCTCTTGAACAAAAATAACCGCGTACTTTTCTCGAGCTAGCTGCAAAAGAAGAGATTCAAAATGCCCACTCTCTTCTTCAGACATAACATAAGGCTTCACCCCTACCGCCTGGAAAGGAAGTACTGTTTCATATTCGCCGATAGCAGCCATAGGCTGATTCACTTCTTTAGCCACGACGCATCAACCTCCTCGCCAGATCTTTGTCCATGGCATTAGCAACAGAAACCAACGCAACTCGTACATTTTTCGCTTCCATTTCTTTATGCCACAAATAATTAAGAACATTTTCCGGAGCAAAAGCACTATATTTTGCTGTCTGAAGAATACTTGTTACGTAATCATCTAAAATCTTTTCCATTTCCACGAGGAGTGCATTCATATCTGCCCCATCTTGTACGTGATAAAGAACTCTCCCTATATCTGCATAAGAAAGAACCCGAACCCAACTTTCTATAGGTTCCGACAACATAGAAAGCAGCTGCTCTACTGACACGAAACCTCCATCATGGAGATAGGACTGAACACTGGCCGCATCTTTATCCATTCTTTTAAGGCGGAACATATTTCGTACATTTTCAGCGTCAACTTTTCCACGAACCCAACGTAGAGGAGCTTCATACTCCAAACTACGGGCTATCTTAAACATTTCGCGGAAAAGTACGTTGTCAAGGAGGCGCTCCACCTCAAGAATATCTCGGGTTTGATCCCATAAGGCAAAAGACTTTGGTAAAACCGAGTGAAGATCATAAGGCAACAACCTGTAATCTTCCGTTTCTACTGCCATAATAAGATCATCTGTCGGGATATTGGCTAGCGCCGTTAATAGCTCGAAATGACGCTCTCCTCCCTCGCGCTGAAGAATCTGGCCTTTGAGAAGAACCTTTACATTATGAAAATCGTAAGGCAACCGACATATCTCTACCAAACCAGAGTCTGGAACAAATTTTTTTACCTCATTATAAATATAAAGAAGTTCCGACTCTATGGCCTTATCGAATTCTGTATTGGATTTCAGCTCCACTAACCATGAGGAATATACTGTCTCCCCCAAAATCTTCATGGCGCTGTCCAGATCTTCACAATCGATCAGTCTCTGCAGCACGCTATCATCGAGAAGGCGGCTTTCCATAGCTCGCAGGCGAGCAACCGCATAACAATACCGCTCAGCTGTAGCCATGCTGCCCCACCTCCCGTCTACTCCGAGAACAGCCGTTTCGCAACGTCTGCCTCGATTTCTTCTCTAATCCACATAATCAGCATATCCCAAGAGCAGTTGGTATCAATATCGCCCTTCCGAAGGATAAACCCTCCGCTCATAGGAATTTGAACGGCTTCAAGGGTGAGAGATGTTTTATGTTTCTCATTATATTTTTTTAGCCATTCCCCATTGAGATATTTCTCCTTTGGAGAGACTAATACTTTTTCATCTCCTGACTCCGAAGCCCGTTCTAAGAGCTTTTCACAAAAAGCAAGATATTTCTCTTCTGGAAGAGACGCTAAAATTTTCAACGACTCGCCAAAAGCTTCTGTAATAAGATCTTGTTTAGCTCCAAGCAAAATTTTCTTTACATCTAAGTTTGCAACAATTTCACGCCTATTGAAAACTTCTGGTTTTTCTGTACTAAAGCGATTCGCATAAAACGACTCTATTTTACTTGCTTCGCCTTCAGTAACAGTTTCTATCTCTTTTACTTTCAATCTCGCATCTTCCAGAATTTTCTCTGCCTCTTTTTGCGCATCAGCTTCAATTTTAACTTTTATATCTGCCAAAGACATAACCATTCACCTCAAATCGCGAATGGCTATATCTGGATGCCATTAAGCAAAATAATGCTTGTAAGGAGACCAAGAACCGCGTAAGTTTCAACCATAGCTGGTAGAATAACAGCTTTACCAGTCTCTTCAGGCCTTTTAGCAATCATTTGAATACAAGCAGCACATGTTTTGCCTTGGGCTATAGCAGAAAAATAACCGGCAATGCCCACGGGAAGGCATGCAAAAAATATTCCAAGCCCTTGCCATACGTTTACAGCTACCGCTGCTCCTCCACCAAGCAACCCTACTTTCAAAATGGCAAAGAAAGCAATTAAAAGACCATAAATACCCTGAGTTCCCGGCAAAGCCTGAAGCAACAGTACAAGGCCAAATTTACCCGGATCCTCAGTCATAACACCAGCCCCAGCTTCTCCAGCAATGCCTACACCTATAGAAGACCCCGAGCCGGCAAAACCCGCAGCTATAGCCGCTCCTAAAATCGCTAACATCATTCCAAGAAGATCCATACTTTAAAACACTCCCCTCGTTCTGAGAACTTAATCCATCAATTAAGCTTCTTTAGTTTCAGATATGGTAACGAAACTAGTGTTATACGTTAAAGGAGCAAAACTTTTGCCCCCACCGGAGTAAAACTTACTAAAAAACTCTACGTACTGGAGCCGTAACGAATGCACAAAAGCTCCGAGTACGTTTACGGCAACGCTAAACAAATGTCCGCCGAATATAAGGATTAACGCAAGTACCCAACCTATAAAGGGAATCCCCATTGCAAGACTTGCTAGCATATTGATAATGGAACCTATTGCGGCTGAAGCCAAACCAAGGGCTAGCAATCGGCTATAACTCAACACGTCCCCTAAATAAGACGTTACGTTGTAAAGGCTCATTACACCAGAAATGGCTTTCTGTACAACTCCGCTTTTAGCCCTACCTTGAGTCAAAACCAAGACAAGAGCTCCTGCAGCAGCTGTAGCTTTTGAAGGCATGCTTAAACTGGCTGGCAATTTTCCACTCACAGTCCCCCCTATGAGAAGCAATCCTAACAAGAATAGAATCCATCCGCCCTGATCTGCAAAAGCCCCCATATAGTCTTTTTTCCGAAGGCTGTCGTAAAATGCAACGAACAAGCCAAAGAAAATCTGGATCGTTCCTAAGCCCAAAGAGATAAAAAGAACTGTCATGGGATCATTCATAGGATCCAGAACAACCGGGATATTCTTAATCGGGCGAATAAACTTAAACACCCCAAAAACATCGATTAGATCGCCAAACCAGCTTCCAGTAAAAGCCCCAACAAATATTGTAGAAATTCCTGAAAGGATAAACAATGTAATGAAATTTTTAACTCCTTCAGGCATACGCTTGAATTTTTTCATGAAGAAAAGGAAAAAACCAAGCATGATTAAACCATAACCGCCATCTCCCAGACACATACCGAAGAACACAAAAAAGAAAGGAGCAAGAAGGGGTGAAGGATCTAGTTCTCCATATTTCGGCAAACCATAGAGCTTCGTAAGAGTTTCGAAAGGCAATACCCATCCTTTATTGACAAGAAGAGTGGGAGGCTCATCCTCTGGAGAGGGATCCGACACTGCTATCTCCATAACTGCACGATATTGTTTTAATTGCTCCTCTACTTTAGGAACAGCAACTTCGGGGATCCAAGATTTGATGATAACGGTCTTATCTGTGAATTCACTATTGGAGAGAACTTCGTATTTAGACTTGAGGATATTCCAATAATCGCTCAGCGCACGAGTGGTAGGCATCCATTTTGTTGCCTCAGAAGAAGCTTGCGTTTCTATTTTTTCCTCTTCTTTTAGGAGGCTTTCTCGTCGCGTCTCGAGTCTTAGCAACTCTTCCCCAACGCTTTCAGTTAAAGTATCGGGGATTTCTATACGAGAAAATCCATATTTGCTACAGAGATCTAATGCCTCCTGTTCCTTATCTCTGCGACAGAAAAGGGCTACCCATGCTTCCTTCTCTTTTTCTTCATAGGAAGCGATAAAAAATTCGCCAGCATCACCTAAATTTTTCTCGATAGCCTGTTTCCAACCTGCTATTTGTTCCACGGGCAACATACCAACAAACCCTCCCACGAAACGAGTCCCACGAGAAACAAGCTCCAGTGAGTATGGAAGTTCTGTTATATGAGATAAAATAGCTTTTGTACTATCGATCTGGGTAATTTCTGAGCGTATTTCTATGAGCCGCCGCTCCAAGGTCCGTATGTGCTCAGCTAATTGAAGCAAATCCGTTTTTTCAGCAAGAGATGCAAGCTCCTCTACTGAAAAGTCTGGCCTTTCGCCAAGGGCTCTGGCCATAGGAGGAACGCTATCTTCATAGAAAGGTTCAAAAAAACGGAGAAGGAACCGTGTTTCGCTGAGCAAACTATCGATACGCTGTAGACGAGCAGTTGAATGACTATCAACCTCATCTACATCCTGTCGGGAAACTATTTCGCATGTCCCTGTTTTCTGCAAAATCGATAAAACATCTTCCACGACAGAGTTGTGAACGTAAAACTCAACTTTTTTAATACTAGCCACGGCCATATCTAGCCATCACCTCTTCCGCTATCCAGGTGGCTGTTTCTTTTACTCGCCCCTGATGGCTATCAGTAAAAGCGCGCGCGCTTTCCCTTCCTGCTTCAACTATTTTCGCCGCATTTGTCTCGGCCTCGCTTTCTACTTGAACAATATTGTCACGATACTTACGAAAAGCTTGTTGTTTTGTCTCTTTGATTCGTTGATCAGCCTCATTCTTAGCCTTACTGACGAGCCGAGCAGCTTCATTTTTTGCATCCTTAACCCGTTGCCTTGCTGCAGCCTCTGCCTGTTTGATTTCTTCGGCTAGGTTTGTCACCATGCCATCCACCCCCCTCCGACAACAAAACTACATATCTATTACAGCAGGCCGTTCAAAGCGCAAAACTGGAGTTATTGTAATACCCATAAAAATTTGTGTCAAACTTAACAAGTTAACCAAGTTTGTAAATAGTGTCGAATTAAAGTAACTAAAGTTAATAAACTAAGGTTTTTCTGGATTATTATTTGAGGGAAGTTGTTTGAAATAAAAAAATGGAGCGGACAACGGGATTCGAACCCGCGACCCTTAGCTTGGGAAGCTAATGCTCTACCAGCTGAGCTATGTCCGCGCCACCGATAGGACATTATAAACGTGGAACCTTCTTTTTGCAACAAGATCTACCACATTTCAAAAAGTCACAAGGTTATTGTTGTTTTTTTAATAGTACCTGTCTGTTCAAAGTTGCAATTTTTATCTTATATATTTAAGGTTAGTCTCCAAATTAGATGACTCTATTGCCACGAACTTAAAATTCCATGTAAAGGTTCGTACCCTTTCTCCTGAGTAATTAACTCATCTAACAAACTAACAGAGCCCGTTACAAGTTAAACTCCGGCGCAAACTCCAGTCGGTCCCACACCCCATCCACTCCGCCTTCCACTAGTTCACATGCCATGAACACATTTGCTGGCAGTTCCAAGTCTGTCACAATTCCAAACGTCTCTGCCGGTCGGGTAGTCAAAACACGGACAATAAGTCGGATGCCTCACCAAAAGCGCCGACTTAAAACCCAAATTTTGAGCTACCTGATGGCCGACTTCAATGAGCCGTCCGCCAATACCTTTTCTCTGATAATCTGACGCCACAGCCACAGAAGCCCGGACAAGAGCTTCATGCTCTCGTGCTCCTGCTCCTTGTCAAATTACCGCCCGAGTACACAAGATCTACCCAACGATCTCCCCTGCTACCTCTGCCCTCAAGGACAACTCCGGGAAGAAGACGGAACTGTTTCGCAATCGCACCACAAGATTCTGCTCGTCGTGATTCGTATGTTCCGCACTGACAAAGGCCGCCCGCACTAATTCATATACCTTGTCATAATCGTCTTCTCGTTCCTGCCAGATCAACACCTTCATCTCACAAACTTCCGCTTTTCGATAAGCCAGCACAGCTCGTCAAGTACCACATGCTTTACTGTTATGTTTTTTACATCAACATTCTGCGTCAAGTCCCCAATCTACAACGTATTCAGCCGGAAGATACGGGCACATCCCATCTTTACTACAATATCAACTGGTGGGATCTCATCTAACAGCTGCGAATACTGAGCCTTTTTCATATCAATTCCATATAGCTCCTTCATGATTCGAACAGCATCCTGGTTGATTTGTGGCTTTATTTCCGTGCCGGCGAAATAGCTTTCAAAAACATCTGCGGCTAAATGCTTACCAAGCGCTTCTGCAATTTGACTTCTGCATAAATTATGAACACAGATAAGAGCTACTTTTAATTTACTTTTGCTCATCGGACATCTCCTAGTCTTATTTCCCCTCTTCTAACCGGTACTTCTACAAGCACACCAACAAAAGTAACTACCGTAGCTCCTGATTGCAAGCCGAATAACGAAATAGCAACTGCAAGTTCAAAGAAGTTTGATGCACCAATCATTCCAACAGGCTCGGCTATATCATGAGGAAGTTTCCATAGTTTTGACTATATATAAGCCCTAAAGGAAATAAGGAAAGTCTAAATGATCAAAGGTATAGCTATTAAAACAATGTTTATTAGATTATCAATTATTATTTGCCCTTGGAAAAAGAAAATAATTATTAGTGCTAATAAAAGCCCAACAATTGTTATACCATTAAAATTGGGTATGAATATATCCTCAAAATAACCTCGGCTTCAGTTCTTTGTTATTATTACTCTAAAAATCCATTCAGCCACAAGTGGCTGCAATTCTATACATTGTAAATGGTTTGATCAGCCAATTTGTAACCCCGGTTACAATCAATCCTTTTGGATTCTGCCCCACCTGTTTTATACTATTAAAGTCAACCTTTAACATCGTGGAATAAATCATAAGCCATATAAGTATTGCAATAGGGATAGACACTCTTGCATACTCAAATTTACTAAGGAGTTTGTGAACTCGCGGTAAATAAATACCTATTAAAACACCTACCGCCATACAAATAAAAACCCAAACACTAAGATATTTCTCAAAGAAACTGATACCAGATGACTTCTTTTTTCCAATTATAACTACCCCCTAACTTTTTGAAGTATTTTTACTACCTCATCAACTTTAAGAACCTTCCCGTAAGAAACCACCTTCCCATCAACCACAAGAGCAGGGGTAGTCATCACTCCATAAGCTGCAATCTGCAAAAAATCAGTTACATGATCAATAGTGGTATCCATTCCAAGTTGTTCCAAGGCTGCTTTTGTTACCGTTTCAAGTTGATCACACTTGGCACATCCACTTCCCAATACCTTTACTCCAGCACCTCTAGATTTAGCGTTTTCTGCTTTTGCCATGCCTTCCGCATCACAATTTCCGCTGCAGCAACAAGATGTAGTTCTCTCTTTCTTATTTTTCTTACCAAACAATGCCATAACAAACCTCACCTTTTTTATATTATTTTAGAACCCAAGATAAAACATATAAAACCCAATGAGCAATATCAGAACACCCGTCACTATTTTCAGTATAGTGCTTGTTTTCCCGTACTTTTCGCTTGAAGAAAGCTTTTGCACAAAGCCCATAGACGTTCCAGCTACAACAACAAGAATGCCATGACCGATTGAATACATTAGCAATAGTAGTACTCCCCATACAACACTTCCTTTCCCAGCTACAATAGCAAGGAGAGCGATAAGTACAGGCGTAGAGCAGGGTGAGGCAAACACTCCTCCAAGAACTCCAGCAATGAAAGCACCTAAGTAGCCTCTTCTAGTATTCTTAGAAAGAAGATAACTTGAAGGAATAATTTCATATATACCCCACGTCTGCAAAGCCATTAACAACATTAAAATTCCAAGAATGATGTACCACCATGATGTGGAAATCCCAATTAAACGACCAGCAATAGAAGCACTCGCCCCTAGCGTTGTAAATGAGACAGCAACTCCCAACATGAAAGTGACAGAAAGCCAGAACGCTTTTTTCGTACTCCTCTGACCAGTACCACCCACATAACCTATGACAAGAGGAATACTGGACAAAGAACATGGCGTAAAAGAAGTAAGCACTCCAGCAAAAAGCGCAAGAATTGGCGCGAGCCAACCGCTCTCAGAAATTATTTCAGATAAACCTTCAAGGATTTGTGTCATTCATCTACCCCCATGTCGACAAGGATAGCCCGTATCTGATCTTCGGTCAGCCCGCCCTGATGCACAGTGAAAGCATGTTCATAGGTATCCTTGTGGCTATACATGTCAAACTTAATTTGCATATCATCGCTTGGCACATAAGGTGTACCGTCAGCGTTGATAAAAACCTGAGAGGGAATAACCTGGATAGGAAAATCATTTGCAACAGCTCCATTTTTCCATACGTCAATAAACTTGATTATGGCTTTGCCTCGCATTTCCGCGTTTAATGTTTTTAGTACAGGAGCCATTTTTTTGCATGGAATACATGAATTCGCTCCGAAATCAATGATGATAGGCAAGTTGTATCCCTTCAGCACATCTAAATCAATTGATGTTGCTTCAAGCACAAAATCTTCTTCATTATTATTAGATTTTACAAAATTTTCTAAACCTTTATCCTCGGAAAGAGACACAATGGAAACTGACCCCTTACCCACATTCTTGAATATCCATATTCCTGCAACAATGAGAACCAAACTAATGGGAATTATGATCTTTAACAGTTTTTTCTTATCCATCAGAAGCAACTACCTCCTCAGGAGCCGCCAGTTTTGTTTTTCTTTCCTTCAAAAAATTCTTTTAGATTTTCAGGTAATTCATACTCTACGCAGGAACAGCCAGTTTCAACTTGCCCAAATACTATATTTAGAATAGCTTCAGCAAGCATTTCTTTTGGAGGCACCTCATAGGGTCTCCCGTTATATTCAAACACCCGACAGTTCACATCGGTTCCGCTTATTTCACTACAGCAACCGCAGCTATTCTCTACAACCGGTTGGCAGATATCCTGGCCGTTCACGCGGATCGTAGGCGAAGAAATAAACCTGTATTGTTTTGCAATTTTCGCTGTCTTCATCTCAATTTTGTTATATTCTATCTCAAAGCCCGCAAGGCTCAGCGTGGGGGTAAGTGTCATCATAACCTCGTCAAGTACATTGTCCGTCCCAACGCAACGGTCACAACTTTCAAGATCTAGATAGAGATACTCAACAACGATCTTCTTTTCGGAAGCCGTTCCACATCCGGAAGAGCAACGGGATTCTTCCGATGTTTGCTTTCCGTTCGGCGGCATCAAACTCATGTCATCACCTACATAAGTAGTTGCGCCAACGGGGCAATAGTTGCAGCAGCCGTGGCAATGGACAATGCAGGATCCCATTTTTCACAACAGGCGAAGGTGCCTTTTCTGTCTCGTATATAACCCTTTGCGATGCAACTACCACACTCAACACATGTGAGATGATTAATAAAAGGATGCCATTTCTTTGCCATACTTTATTTCCTCCTAAATTATCAACGCCTGAAAAACGTTGAATAAATAACCGACAATTATGATTCCGATTGTACAGATTGCAATGAAAAGCGCCAGAAGCTTGGGCTTAATTACTTTACGAAGCATAATCATAGATGGTAAAGATAACGTAGTAACCCCCATCATGAAGGACAGAATAGCACCAAGTTGTGCTCCTTTACTTAATAAAGCTTCTGCAACCGGGATAGTCCCAAAAATATCAGCATACATCGGAACTCCCATAAGAGTGGCAAGGATAACAGCAAAGGAATTACCACTACCTAAAATATTTTCAACCCAAGATTGTGGAATCCAATTGTGAATACCTGCGCCTATTCCAACTCCTATCAATATATATGGAAAAACTTTTTTGAATGTGTCGATTACCTGTTCTTTGGCAAAAACCAAACGGTCATGCCTTGTAAGGTCAGGAGATTCGATGTCTACACTACCACCTGTGGTAATAAAGCTCTCTACGTATTCCCCCATATCCAGTCTTTTAATTATGGTACCGCCAATAATGGCGATAATTAAGCCGAGAACAACATAAAGAACAGCTATCTTCGCTCCGAAAATGCTCATTAAAAGAACAAGAGAACCCAAATCAACCATAGGAGAGGATATAAGAAACGAAAACGACACTCCCAGCGATAGTCCTGCCCTGGTAAAGCCGATAAATAGTGGAATGGACGAACACGAGCAAAAAGGCGTTACCGTACCAAGTAAAGCAGCAACAGTATTCGCGCCAATTCCATGGAAGCGTCCCAAGATTTTTTTACTCCGCTCCGGCGGGAAATAGCTTTGAATATAGCTAATTATAAAAATCAGGAAACACAAAAGTAGGGTAATTTTAATAACATCATAAGCAAAAAATTGAATACTTCCCATCCAACGATTAGTTGTGTCAAGACCTAATGCATTAAATTCACTGCCGATTAATTCGTTTAGCCATTTCATCGCCAGTATTTGATTCTGGAAGAAATCCCAGGTCGCTTTTAATATTTGCATACTACAAAAACCTCGCTTTCTAACTCGGAGCAACCAAACCAAATACTCCTATTTAATATTCAAAAAATACTCTTAAAATGTGTTTTTAAGCCCTACAATAAATACCGTTTGTATTCGCTGTATCTAGTTTTGTCAATTCTTTAAGTAGCTCGGCCGCATAGTCGCTACCTTTCTCGCTGATTGTATAGTGTGTCCATTTGCCATCCTGTCGACTCTCTACAACACCCGATTCAACCAGAATTTTCATATGATAAGATAGCGATGATTGACCTATGTCCATATCTTCTAATAACTTGCAGGCACACTTTTCTCCACTGCGTAACAGTTCAAGTATCCGCAGACGTTTTTCATCGCAAAATGCCTTAAACACTTTTGCGTAATCCTCATATGTTGTATCCAATTCATCACCTCATATCGAATTTATTTGATATGTAATATATATGCTTCATATCAACTTTTGTCAATATATACTTTAGCTTTTCTATGTAGATGGGGCAGAGTTTCGTTCCTTTTACTTAGGTACAGTGAAAGAGATAATGAAAAAGGCGCTTTACCGAAATTTACAGTAAAGCGCCTTTTTATATACAGCGGTAGCTTTCTCAATATCTCGTTCTCCAACTCAAGTTCAGCTATACGTTTCTTCATGCAAAAAATCACGATTGAGTCAACCCGGTCAAGTCATGGCAGCAATATCGGCAAAGAAAGCCGGACCGTCATTGACATGTTGTGGATCGTTTTTTCAAGCATTTATGATTTGACCTTGGGAAGTATCACACCGTACCAATAGGGTCAATCCCTTTATTTTCAATCATTAAAACTACAGCCTTGCCTTCTGGTACCACTGGTCTATGCATTGTGCCTTTTGGCACACAAGTTCCTTCGTATTGTTCCAGATTAAAATTACCTTTTTCTGTTTCCAATATCATAGCACCCTCTAATACAAAAAAAACTTCATCGTCATTCTCATGCTTGTGCATGTGGTACTCGCCTTCAAATATTCCAAGTCTTAAAACAGATGAGTTTACTTCACATAATGATTGATTAAACCATCTGTCCGTATTATTACTAATAATATCTTTAATAGTAATTTTTTCCAGATAATTAAATTTAATATTCATTTGTTGATTGTAATTATATTTCTTTTGATTTTCCATATGTACCTCTGTACCTCCCTCATGTTTTAAGCTCTTTAAATAATTTTTAACTCTCACTTGCTGTTCTTTCTATTTGGGGAACAATAAAAATATTGTTATCCCATTAGTATAATTATTAAGAAGTTGATAATAAAAACTCCGATCAACAATAATACGCCAGTTTTTATTTTCACCCCCTAATTCGCTTGTGCATTATAAAAATACTTTATTATATATTGTACAATTTCATTGTATTATAGTTTAAAGTTAGAGGTGTTTATTGCAAAATATAATGGGGTAAAGTTGCGAAGCAAAATTCTCCACTTCCGCAACGTAGGAATCCCCAGAATTGAGAAAAACTATACTTCCCTCTGGCACTCCGAAGAAGTAGTCACTTTGCATATATCTTCCATACTCTTACATAAAATCTTACCACATTACGCGTATTTGTAGATTCCCGTGTAACCAACCATACGTCCCCTTAACGAAAAATCGCCTAAACATAAGTCTAGGCAAACATAAAACACACTTCTTTAATTACCCTAAAACCCGCGATTTCTTTGGAATCAAGCCTTTTCTCTCTCTATTAACGCGACGCACTCAACATGGGCAGTTTGTGGAAACATATCAAATGGCTGTAAAGATTTTAACGTATAGCGACCTTCCCCACAAAGTCGAGATATATCCCTCGCTAAAGTTGCCGGATTACATGCTACATATAAAATTTTAGCCGGATTCAATTCCAATATTTTACTTATTACTTCTGGAGCACATCCGCTTCGAGGTGGATCAAGGATAACGGCCTCAAAAGGCCCCTTGAGGCTTGATATTATTTCTTCCGCCCTTCCTCCACAAACTTTTATATTAGAAAATCTATTAATTTTCGCATTTTCTTTCATTGCTTCTACAGCGCTTGGCCACTCCTCCACCGCAGTAATTTGTGCAGCGGCAGGAGCAAAAAAGAGGGTCATAGATCCAACTCCCGCATAAAGTTCGAGTAAATGATCCGCAGAAGAAGAGCGAAGGGAATGGACCCCATGTTGATATAATTGCTTGGCTTGATAACTGTTCACCTGTAGGAAAGCTGTCGCTTCATAACGAATTTCCAGGGAGTCAAGATATTCTCGAAGCCATGAACGTCCTGAAAGGATAGTCGAATGACGACCTAATATAGCATTCCCACGATGAGGATTATGATTAACAAGTACACCTGCCACATTTATATTTTCCCCTTGAAACTTTTCCCAAAGCTCTCGGATATTTTTGTTATCTTTTTTCGACAATCTTCTTCTACATACAAAACAAATTGCTGCTTCTTTAGAAAAGCTGCCATATCTAAAAACCAGATGACGTAACATTCCGGAATGATTTTTTTCATTATAAGGAAGAATCCCTAAGGCAGGTAAAGCCTCTCTCATATAAACATACATCTCGTTTAAAGCGGGCTCCAGAAGAGGACAAAAATCGATTGGGACTAAGTCGTGGCTTCGGCGGCGATAGAAGCCAGTTTCTATGCCATCTTTTGCTCCTTGCACAGGGAAGGAAGCCTTGTTTCTGTATCCCCATTGGCGCGGACTGGGCACACAAGGAGACAGGATATCTTCTATATTCATATGAGCAATACGACGGAAGGCATCCCGAACGAAATCTTTTTTTGCCTCAAGTTGAGCATTATAAGAAAAATGCTGCAACTGGCATCCGCCGCAAAGAGAATACCAGCGACACTTCGGTTCTACTCGCTGTGGATGTGGGGAAAGGATTTCCTCTACATCTGCAATACCATAGGTTTTCTTTTTTTGTAAAACCGTAACTCTTACCCTCTCACCAGGTAATGCACCAGGAACAAAGTAGACATAGCTGCCATTTTTCTCTCGAGCTATGCCATTACCGTCATTACTTAATGCATCTATCTCTAACTCTATATGTTGATTTTCTTTATGAAGAATAGGCGTTCCCAAAAAAAGATCATCCTTCCACGTTTTTTTATTATTTATAACTAGCTCACCATTCTAAGGTTTATAGACGTTTATAACGTATACTTATTTTTACGCTTAAACTAAGAATTATCTGAAGAAATTTCCCCTGCCATTAAGAGAGCTTGTTTTGCTATAACAGGTCCGATTAGTTCATATATAACTGTAGATCCAAGAATAATATTTCTCAATGCAACTCCCATCCCGGGAAGCGATTTTTCTGCCAAAAGAGAAAGGCCTATAGCCACACCAGCCTGAGGAACAAGAGTTAACCCCAAATACTTTTGCACAGTAGCCGGTGCCTTAGTCCATTTTGCCCCTATATAAGACCCTATAATTTTCCCTACTATCCTAAAAATCACATACCCCACTCCAAGCAAACCCACTTGACGAAGAACTGAAAGTTTCAAATCCGCCCCTGATATCGTAAAAAAACTGACAAAAATCGGCGGTGTTAAACGATCCACTACAGATAAAACTCGATCTCGGTGATACACTAAATTTGATACAGTAGCTCCAACCGTCATAGATGCGAGAAGAGATGATACTTTTAATTCAGAAGCAATCCCCACCGCTAAAAAAATACAAGCTATAGTAAAAGAAAGGAGAGTCTCTTGCCCCTTTAGTCGTCCGGAAATAATGGAAAGGAAAAGACCAATACATCCCCCTAAGCCAATAGCGATAAAGATCTCTAACAAAAGCTCTACCGTTATTTTGAGTAGAGAAACATTTCCTCCACCTACCGATGACAATGACTGGGCAATTCCAATGGCTATTCCAAAGGCCATAATGGCTACAGCATCATCCATGGCCACAACAGGAAGGAGGGTATCGACAACAACCCCTCTCGCATTATATTGTCTAATCACCATAATTGTCGCAGCAGGGGCAGTAGCCGCTGCAATGGATCCCAGAATAAGACTAAAAGCTATCGGTTGCTTGAAAATCAAGACCATAGCACTCGTAACAGCGAGCATCGCCCCTAAAGATTCCGCAATTGTAATCCAGAGAATAGACGGGCCTAATTTCTGTAAATGCTTAAGATTAAATTCACTACCGATGCTATAAGCAATAAACCCTAAAGCAGCCTCTGAAAGAATATTGAAAGAAGAGACAGCTTCGCGAGGGATAAAGCCTAAAAAAGAGGGGCCAATAAAGACTCCCGCTAAAATATAACCTGTTACATTAGGTAATTTAAATTTCCTTACAATTTTCGCCATAAAGAGCCCGGCAAAGAGGACTATGGCGAGATAATACAAAGAGTGCACCGTTTATCTACCCCTTTAAATTAAAATGTTTTAGATTTTGAATCAACATCTGGAGAACGAAGAAAGAGCCCCTCAACATAATTAACCGGCACTGTAAAAAGAATCCCTGCATTAGGCTTAGATAAATCTTCTAAAACCTTTTTCACAGCTCTTATTGCAGGTTGAACCTGACTATCTTCTAGGACCACAAAAATTGTTTTGTTGAAAGGATATTGATCATTAATAAGCATTTTAAGAGAACCAAAAAGGGGGATTTTATCGAGATCATCGTGCAAAACTCGGGCCATTCCCTGCGTATCTATGACCGTTGCTCCTCGTATTCCAATATCGAGAAGTTCTTTAAAGAGAGTCTCTACTTTTTCTATCCTGTTAGTAACAACAACTAGCAACTGCATCATACACACTCCTTTATTGTTTTATTCCCTCCATAATATAACAAAAAACAAGGAAGGGTCGGCCAATGTTAGCAGACCGACCCTTCATTACTGTGGGTAATACGACCCAAACAGTTTTACTTCTATAGAGGGGTGTGTTTCTTACAAATGAACGCTTCCTTTAAACAACTGGTAACCTTCCTCAAAAGCTTGTGCATTAAGTTCTTTAGTGCCAGCTGGAACTTTTTCAAGGATAGCTCTCTTAACAGATTCAGGGTTTGCCACATGCTCCAATTCAAGAACACGAGCGACAGCACCCAAGGCTACCATATTGGTAACAAGCTCTTTCCCTATTTTTTCCCTAGCAGTACGAGAAATAGGTAAATGGTAAATGTAGGCATCTACCTGTGGAAAATCTGTTACAAAAGTGTCATCCAATATGATTCGTCCACCTGGCAATGTATCTCCAGAAAATTCCTCGCAAGCCTGCTGCGTTAAGATAACCTGCAGGTTAGGGCGAGTAACTTTCGGGTAATCTATAGGTTCTGTAGAAATGACTACTTCAGCTTTGGATTTTCCACCTCGAGCTTCAGGACCATAAGATTGAGTCTGAACAACGTACAGCTCTTCTTCGAAAAGAGCAGCCGCTTCACCCGCAATAACTGCAGCCAAGATAATGCCCTGACCGCCAGACCCAGCAAAGCGAATTTCATATCTACTCATGATCCTTCCCCCTTACCATTTCAATGAGAGAGAGATACTGCTCTGTATATTCAGGAACATCTCTATTGACAAATTCACCAACAACTATCTTGCCTTGTAATTCCTCTGGAGACATGTCTTTCGCTTTCGCTATAGAGACAGAGTTTTCTCGGAAGAAATTAATATTATCCATAGGAGATCTTCTCTTGTTGCGGCGTCCAAACTGCGTATGGCAGCTACTCACTATCTCTACAACAGCAAAACCTTTCTTATTTATACCGTTCATAATATATTGCTCTGCCATTTTAGGATTCGCTATAGTAGCACGGGCAACATAAGAAGCGCCCGCCCCTTCAGCAAGGCGACAAATATCGAAAGGAGGATCAATGGCTCCGTAGGGAGTGGTAGTGGCTAAAGCACCCTGAGGTGTCGTAGGAGAAGCTTGGCCTCCAGTCATCCCATAAATATTATTGTTCATCACTATGGCCGTAATATCAATATTTCTACGGCATGCATGAATGAAATGGTTCCCTCCAATAGCAGAACAATCTCCATCTCCCATAACATCCACTACAGTCAGAGAAGGATTAGCCAATTTTATGCCTGTGGCGAAACCTAAAGAGCGACCATGCGTAGTATGTACTGTGCAAGCGTCTATATAACCGGGCATACGGCTAGAGCATCCAATTCCAGATGCAATGACGGTTTGGCTCTTCTTCTTATCTAGACTCACAAGTGCTCTAAGTAAGGCGTGCATAATAATCCCATGACCACATCCTGGACACCAGATATGAGGGAAAAAGCGCGTCCTAAGCCAGCTCATAACTTCCTGAGTAGGCATTATGCCACCTCCTCTATTGCAGAAAGGATATCATCAGGTTGGAAAAGCTCTCCATTTACCAAGTTTTGAGGAATAACCTTAGCTTTACCATGGACAGCTCGCTCCACCTCGAGAACCATTTGTCCGCAATTCAACTCTGGAACAAGAATGGCTTTTGCTTTCCGTGCCAATCTTTCGATCTCTTTATCAGGGAAAGGCCACAAAGTAATCGGTCTGAAATATCCAACTTTGAGCCCTCTGCTTCTTGCCTCTCTTACAGCTCTCAAACTAGAGCGAGCAACACTGCCATAAGAAACGACAATAACATCAGCATCTTCTACGTCTTCCACTGCATACTCCACCACATCATCTCGGAAACGACTTACTTTACGGACCAGCCGAAGCATCTTCTTTTCGATTTCTTCCGGGTTGTTGGTAGGAAATCCCCAATCGTTATGAGTCAATCCCGTAACATGCCACGTATAACCGTCTCCAAAAGAAGCCATGCACGGCAAATCATCCTGAGGATCTGGACGATATGGGACAAATTTTTCCGGAACATCAACAGGCCGCTTACGATTCATTATTGGATAAGACCCTGCTTCAGGAAGAACTATTTTTTCTCTCATGTGTCCCAACACTTCATCGCTCAAGATAAGCACTGGCTGTCTAAAACGCTCAGCCATATTAAACGCTCTGATAGCTATATCAAAACATTCTTGAACTGAAGATGGAGAGTAACAAATAGTCGCATGATCTCCATGCGTTCCCCACCGCGCCTGCATCACATCTTGCTGACTCACTTTCGTAGGAAGCCCTGTAGAAGGCCCCCCACGCATAACATCTACTACAACAATAGGAATCTCAGCCATATATGCGAGTCCGAGATTCTCCTGCTTTAAGGAAAAGCCAGGTCCCGAAGTAGCTGTTAAAGATTTCATTCCCGCAATAGAAGCACCAATAATAGCAGCAATACCGGCAATTTCATCCTCCATCTGGAGAAACCGCCCATTCAAACGAGGGAGCTCAAGAGCCATAATTTCAGCTATTTCTGAAGACGGAGTGATGGGGTACCCTGCAAAGAATCTACATCCTGCAGCCAAAGCCCCGTGAGCCAATGCCTCGTTTCCTTGCCAAAACCGGACCTCAGGCATCCTCTTTTTCCTCCTTTACAGTTACAGCAAAATCTGGGCAAATATTTTCACACTGTCTACAACCTATACAATCTTCTGGTTTTTCGGGCTGAGCCTTTCTTTGTTCATTGAAACTAAGAACCTTTTTGGGGCATACATTAATACACAAGCCACATCCTTTACACCATGTCCGATTAATACTTACATCAAATTTTTTTGGCAACATTGCCACCTCCCAATAAAAGGGACATTTAAATAATTTTATTAAGGTTAGCAAAAAAATAACTCTTCCAAAGAATATAGGTTTCTGTTTTTTTATTCAAGGTGATTTTTGTTTTTTTCTTTTTATTTTTGTTTTTTTATTGTGATAAAAAAGATAAAAATAAAGTACAAACCTCGTCTGGAGAATATCTAATAGTTTTAATTTAATTTTTCCCGAAATCTGGCTCTCTTAAATAATAAGCTTGAACTCTATCAGCAGGCGTATTCATATTTCTTCTTATATGCCCCAATTGAGCGATATTGCCACCAGAAGGGATTAAATGGATACAATTTGAAACTTTTTCTTCAGACAATAGAGTCATTATTCTGCTTTTATCATCACAAAGCCATTGGGAAGGGACATCAGAAGGTATTCGAGTCGCCATTTCGTGAAGATCAGTCGCGCAACAAAAAAGAGGCGGACAAAGAACATTCATCTCACCATCCTTATTATCATAAACGGCACAGTACACTCCCCCCCGTCCTGCCCAGATAATGGGAATAGCAACAACTCCCATGCGTACTACAGGGAATGCCATGACCTCTAGAGTGGTGAGAGGAATTACAGAAATACCTAATCCTTTTGCAAGAGCGCATCCGTAAGCAAGCCCTACCCTCACTCCTGTAAAATATCCTGGCCCAACAGTTAACGCTACAGCAGAGAGTTGATTCAGTGCAATATCTGTTAAATCAAGAAGTTTATTCACTAACTCCGGGAGTTTAGAGGCCTGTTCTCTCCCTATGTTCACATTTATTTCTCCTATGATAGTTCCATCTACCGACACTCCGAGATTAGTCCATCGGGTCGCACAATCTAAACCTAAAATAATATTTTGATTCATTCCAGCCCCTCCTTGACATCTGACAAAAGAGCGTAAAGAGCTTTTTCAGCTTTTGGACCTCTCGCAGATAAAGTTATTTCTCGAGTGTTTTGATTTTTTATTTCAAAGGAAAACAGCCAAACATCTGTATCAGGCACAGTAGCGAGTCGATTAGGCCACTCTATAACTACTACAAATCCCTCGTCAATATATTCAAAAAGGCCTAATTCATCTTCCGCCCCTTTATGTAACCGATAAAGATCAACATGAGCGAGTAATAATTGCCCTTTATACTCATTAATAAGAGTAAAAGAAGGACTTCGAACCCCACGAATACCCAGGCCATCACCAAGACCTCTGACAAGTTCCGTTTTTCCAGCCCCTAGATCTCCGTAAAGTAAAATGACAAGACCAGGATAAACATGATGTGACATAATTTGCCCCAAGAGAACTGTTTCTTCTGGAGATGAGGATATGAATTTCATAAGGCAACCTCTTTTCCCTTTTATTTCCGTTTACCCGTAACACAAAAAATGAGAAGAGCTCCCCCCATTAAGAAGAGAATGACCCACAACGCAGAGCCCCAAGGCCACTCTTTATGCATATGTCCCATTCCAAACAGCCAAAACAATGCCATTAGAAAGGTTACAAGGGTGAGTCGTAAACCCTTTCTTCGAATCTCTTCCGACTTCTTGATCTCTTCGTCCCAATTAACTTTTCGCCTTCTCATGATTACCTCTCAGCTCTGCGAGAACTGTAGGGATATAATTTGCCACATCTCGCGCTAGAAGGCCATCTACACCCCGCTGACATGAGAGGCAAGAACCTGCTTGTCCGTGAATCCATGCCCCTGATGCGGCTCCTTCTAACAACGAAAAGTGATTCCCAGCAACAAGACATCCTATAATTCCTGTAAGGACATCTCCAGATCCAGGGATAGATAATTCAGGACCACCTCTGCTTATAATTGCAGTTTCTGCTCCGTTATCAATAATAGATCTATACCCCTTCAAAACGACAGTGCCCCATTCCAGAGCTATGTCCCGAGCCGCTGCAAGCCTAGAACTAGCTATCGTTTGAGCGGAGGTTCCAAGCAATGTAGCAGCTTCACCTTCATGAGGAGTAAGAATAACATCACGACGCTTTCTCAGACACCCTTTCATTTCGGAAAGCCAATATAACCCATCTCCATCAATTAGCAAAGGATGAGCCCACTGGTTCCATAAAAAATCCATGAGGCAACGTCCTCTCTCCCCTCGTCCCAAACCTGGTCCCACAACAGTCATGGTAGCACGATTCTCCCATGAAAGCAGCGATTCTACCTCCTCTGGATTATCAAGAGGATGAAAAACTGCTTCCGGCAAAAAAGAAGATCCGGATTCACAAACTTCCGTTGGAGCTGCCACTATTACTACTCCACAACCGCTCCTTAATGCACCCAAAGCGGAAAGCAAGGGGGCTCCTCGATACAAATAGCTCCCCCCAACAATGAGAAGAGTACCTCTCCCTCCTTTATGCAAACCCAGGGGGCGAGGAGACAAGTAAGCAGCTGTATTTTTCTCATCCCACAAAAAAGCTCTTGGTTTGTCATCAAGAATAGCTTCTGGAGAGACACCAAGATGAGCTACATAAAGCTCTCCCACTTTTTCAGATCCAGGCATAACTACAAGACCTGTCTTAGGAGCAAGCATTGTAATAGTTATTTCCGCATCTATACATGGCTCGTAAATTTCTCCCGTAACGCCGTTAACTCCACTAGGAATATCAATAGAGACAATGCCACGCCTTCCCTGGAGTAAACGAATAGCCCTCTCTACTTCGCCTCGCGGAGCCCCTATGCTTCCAGTACCTAAAAGACAATCTACTACAATATCGTTTGATCGGAAAAGTATTCTCAGATCTTCATCTGAACACTCTGAAGAAAAATAGATAGGAATACAAAGTCTTTCTGCAATGTCTAAATTTATACGAGCATCTCCATGAATTTTCTCTTTAGGAGAGGTCAAAACTATCAGAGGATCGAGACCTCGTTCTTTAAAATGCCTCGCCATAACATAGCCATCCCCACCTTTATTTCCCGAACCAGCGACAATACAAATCTTTTGAGCGTAAGGATATTTTTCAACAACGATACGCGACGCTTCTCTCCCTGCATTTTCCATAAGAACAACACCAGGTATGCCCAGTTTCTTTATGGCATTTTCATCGGCTTGCCGTACACTTGAAACATCGTAAAATTTCAATTTCAGTCACCTCTTCTCAAGCAGAACAAAAGCGAGGGCAAAATCTCCATCATGAGAAAGGCTCAGATGGGCTAACAAACAGTGTTTATTCATCCACTGTTCTATTTGTGGAGAAAAAACAATTGAAGGACCCGTCGAAAATCGCCGAATCCATACTCCTCGAAAAACAATCTGAAAAAAATCAAGACCAGAAGCCTTGACAAACGCCTCGCGTGCTGCAAAAGAAGCAGCAAGATGTCTTGCAGGAACGGGTTTCTTAAAGGCATAATCCTGCTCTTCTTCATGAAAAACCCTTTGAAGAAAACGGCGATTCTTAACAAGTTCCCCTATTCTGGAGATACAGCATAAATCAACCCCTATGCCTTGAATCATCGATATAAATCCCCCTTTTAGATCTTTACACTTTTACACTTTTACACTTTTTCACTATGTTTATTTTATACCATGCATTTTATGAAATCGCTCAAAAACAACCTTATAAAATCCTCTACATTAATCCCACAAATATAAGCAACGCATAAAGGACGATATAACGGCCCTATCAAATATATGACGACACAGGGTTGGTTAAAAGAAAAACGCAAGAGTTAAAGTTGATAAAGGAAAAGGGGGGACAAACGTGAATAATAACCAGTTGGGAGGAAATGAGCGATGACAAAGGCATGTAATCAATCAATCTTAGATCAGTTAGTATATAGTGCCGCTACCAAAAGATATATTTATGGGGCTGTTTTTTATATATCGTCTGATGATAAAAGGATTGATGCAATTAGTGCTTCCGGGGATATGCAGGAAGACAGCTGCATAACGCGTTCCCGGAGAGCCACGAGCGCGCAGTAATGAGTGCAACCTGCGCGGGGCATTTAGAGCCATCGGCGCGCAGGTCGGGAGCCACCTCTCTCTAGTGAGAAATGACTCCGCCTGACAATCGGTTATCTAGATCAGTTTACGCATGGAATCCTTCCCTTTGATGATGATTTTGTAGGCCTTGGATGCTAAACGATCGGTCACGGCTTCGGCGGCAACCGGAATGGGGATCTGGTCGAGCCACTCAGCCGGTTCATACTGAGACGCAATAATCGTGGCCTTGTGATTATGTCTCCGGTCAATAATCCAGAGCAACTGCTCCGTATCGGCTTCGCTGATCGGAAACAAAAGCCACTCGTCGATAATGAGAAGGTCATACTTGATGAACTGTTTGCGCAGCCGCAGCAACGCTTCAGGCCCTTTTGATCTGGCCAGACTGAGTTCGTCAAATAAATCGGACAAATGAATATACCGTGTGGAAAGCAAGCGCCGGCAGGCAGCCTGTCCGAAAGCCTGGGCCAGATACGATTTTCCAGCTCCGGTCGGACCGACAATGATGACATTTTCAGCATGCGGAATATAGTTGCAGGATGCCAGCTCAAGAATGAGGTTGCGATCCAGATGCCGGTCCTGCAGATAGTTGATATCTTCAACACAGGCTGACGAGTTCTGGAATTTGGCCGCATGAATAAGCCGTTGCAGACGATTATGCTGACGCCGGCTGAATTCCCGGTCGACCAGAAGACCCAGCCGTTCGCTAAAGCCCAGCTCCTGAAAAACAGATTCATCTTCCTGCTGCTGCAATGCATCGACCATACCGTTCAATTTCATCTGTTTAAGTTTGTTGACGGTTTCATGATTCAACATGGCTGGCACCTCCAAAATAGTCTGCACCACGCTGGAATCCACGTCTGGCAGGTTTTTCAGATGCTTTTGTCTCTTTTTGTGGTTTGGGAACATCCATATTTTTATCAAGGATGCTCTTGAGCTGACGATAGGTCGGAGCGGACGTATGCGAGAGAATGACCTGACTGGCTTTCTCCAGTCGATTCGCGCTGTATGTGTCATGCAGATTCAGAACACCGAAGCACGATCGGTAGGCCTGTTGTTCAATAACCGCACGGTCAAGGATCGCGGCAATAACTTTTTTTGTCGCTGGTCCGATTGTGTCAGCCCAAGCAAGAAACCGGTCCCGGTTCCAGTCTGCGAAGAAGAGCTTATCCGGCGGCATGTGCTCGACAATCGTTGCATAATCGGACTGACCCCACAGCCTTCGATGTGACGCGATCCGCTGATGGTGATAGAATATTTCTATCGTCTGCTGAGTTGCCCGGACATCGATTTCTTCGCCCAGATACTCAAATGGGACAGAATAGTATTTACGCTGATAAGCAATATGGCAATTCGGCTGCACCTTGGCTTTACTCCATTGAGCCAGTTCATAGGGGGACGCGGGAAGCGGGAGCATATAGTCCTTTTCTTCGGCAAGATAGGATGACCATCGGCTCTCGTTTTTCCCTGTCAGGGGTGCTTCATTAACCTGATTCAAGGCGATCTGGACACGTTGCTGCAGATCCTGAAACGACAGGATTTGCACATTGCGCAGCTTGGCCATGATTTTTCGGGACGCAATCAGGACACTGTTTTCAACCGAGGCCTTATCCTTTGGTTTTCTTACCCGTGCCGGTAAAATCACGGTTCCGTAGTGAGCGGCCATTTCCTGATAGGTGTGATTGAGTTCCGGTTCGTAAAATCCGGATTGCCTGACTCCGGTCTTCAAGTTATCTGGGACCAGTGTTTTGGGAACACCGGCGAAATAATGAAAAGCATGAACATGGCCGGCGATCCATGACGGCATCTTTTCATCCCGAAACGGCTGAGCGTAGATGAGCTGACTGCAGGGCAAAACGGCAACAAACAACGAGGCTTCTGCCAGTTTTCCCATTTCAGTGTCAAAAAATCCAAGCTTCGTGCCGGCCCAGTCGACCTCCATCGACAGCGCAGGTTTATGTTCCAGTCGGATAGTGGCTTTGTGGACTCGGGCGAATTTGTGATAGTACTGTCGGAACTGTGTCTCCATGTAAAACCGTTCGCCGTTTTGCTGGCAGGCTTCGACATATTCCTCCCAGAGCAGTTTCAGCGTGACATGGGGTTTGGCCAGTTCCTGATGCACGTACTCATAATCCGGCATTGTGAATGTCACATCACGCGTCGAACTCGCTGTTTTATTCAGCTTTTCTGATATGGCGGCATTATCCACAGATTCCAGGTCGTCCAGGGTCAGCCATCCACTGGCTTTTGCTTGTCGGACAAGAAGCGCTACGGTATTTCTTGATACCTTATGGGTCGCTGCCACTTGTCGCTGGCTGAGTCCACTGTACACAGCCCTGATGATTGTTACATAGTCGGTCATTCTCTTTCCTCCTGAGATGAATTCTACCTGACGGCAGTAATTCAATTCTACAGAAGTATAGTGAGAATGGCTCTCGCTATCCGCGGCGGGTGGCTCTACAGTCGCGCGCTGATTGCTCTAAGCCTCCGCGCAGGTGGTTCTGATTCGCCGCGTTTCGCAACAGCCACTATTTCATCGCTAGCATCAATAAGCTATTTGTATCCTCCATTATTCTAAGGCTCTCTGCAACAAAAATTTTAGATTTATACGATAAAATTTCTAAATATCTTTCTGACGAAATTCTCCGAGGTTTACATATTTACAAAGGGAAAGGATATTCTTATGACCTTTCCATTCTCCACCTTATTTCTCAGACATCAGGGCTCCCCTGTTATTTAACAGACAAACAAAATAACGGGGGGAAAGTGATGAAAGAACTTGAAGCAAGTATTGACCAACCTTGGCCTGTTGATAAAGTCATACAAAGGGTAAGAGAAATGAAAACACACTTTTCGCCTGGACAAAGAGGGTGCGCAAAATATACAGATACAAACCACCAAATTTTGGGGCTCATTATAAGGAGAACCTATACATGTCGTTTTAAGCAATTTGTTTCAAGAATTGGGGCTCTCTCAGACGTACGTATATGAAGAAAGCAAAAGTGAAAAATTCGTTCCCATTCGATATAAAACTAAAATAATGCACATACCTATGTTTCTCAACTCTACGCAAAATGATATTATTTCCACAGCACGGGATCAAATGACATTTTTAAAAGCATTCTTTAACGGGTATTTTTTCCCTAAAGAACGACTTTCAGAATTAGAGAAAATGAAAAACTATACATTACAGGAACAACAAATCAACAAGCTAAGCCGAATATCGCATTTCAAACTATAATAAAAATTATTCAGGCAACAAAAAAGCCTCCCTCTGACGAAGACGGCTTGATTTCTTAAAAATGGTAAACGTCAGCTAAAGCTAATTTAAAAAAGAGCCTTTTATGACTCCTTCCTCATAACAAAAAGGCTTTCAGGGGGAAACCCTGAAAGCCTTTAATCATCATATGGTGGGTGGTAGAGGATTCGAACCTCTGACCTCTTCCGCGTCAAGGAAGCGTTCTCCCCCTGAACTAACCACCCAACGACTTGGTATTCTACAGGTCTGTACCTGAATTGTCAACGCCTAGGAGAGATGAGACTTTTTTTAACTGTTTTTACTTTCCTTAGCCAGTTCCTTCCCTCTCTGCGTAGCAGAAGTAATGGCTCGGATGAAAGCACTTCGAACATCGCCTTCTTCTAGTTCATAAAGGCCTTCTATTGTGGTCCCACCAGGAGTTACAACCCCATCTTTTAACTCTGCCGGATGCTTCCCTGTTTCCAGTACAAGTCGAGCTGCCCCAATCATTGTAGCAGCAGAAGCTTTTAGGGCTAAATCTTTAGGAATGCCAACTCGAAGGCCCCCATAGGTAAGAGCCTCCAAAACTGTAAAGATATATGCTGGACCAGAGCCAGATATGGCTGTTATAGCGTCAAGGTAGGTCTCTTCAGTCTCCTCTACCTCTCCCAAAAGAGAAAAGAGTTTTATAGCTGTATCCCGATCCTGATCCGTCGTATCTTGAGACAGAGTAAAAGCTGTAAAGGCTGCATTTACAGATGCACATATATTTGTCATTCCACGAACCCAATGAACTTCAGGCGCCACAGAAAAAAGCTGTCCTATCTGCACACCTGCCGCCATGGAGAAACATAGTTTTCCTTTTAATTCTTCAACGAGCAAGGAGATTACCGGCAACTGGATATGGGGTTTCAATGCAAAAAAAACCACATCTGCTTGACGAATTGCTTCTACATTGTCATGAAGAAGAACTATTCCCGCCTCTTCTAAATGTTTAGCCTTCTCTAGATTTTTATCCGCAGCCACCACATGGCAACCCTTTTGCGCTAATCCTTTCGCAACAGATCCGCCTAACATGCCTGCTCCAATTACAGCAACGCGAAAAGTCATTTCATTCAGCCCCTTCTATTGTTCTTGTTTTCCCCAGGCCCTCGCCCATTCAAACATGCCAAGAGCCGCAGCAACACTAGCATTGAGAGACCCAGTTTCTCCAGTCATAGGGATACGGAAGAGAAGATCACAGCGTTCCTTTACCAGACGAGACAATCCCTCTCCTTCTGCCCCTATCACGAGAATTGTACGTTTCGGGTAAGAAGCCTCCCAAAAAGATTGCTCTGCATTGTGATCTAGGCCAACAATCCAAAATCCCTCTTCTTGCAACCGTAACAACGTCTGTGCAATATTTGTTACAGCAATCATAGGAACGCGCAGAGCAGCTCCTGCACTCACCTTTACTACTGTACCACCAGGTAGTGCAGAGCGCCGTCGGGGATAGATAACTGCCGCAGCCCCTGCCGCCTCTGCTGTTCTCACAATAGCACCAATATTGTGAGGATCAAGGATATGGTCTAATACAACGATCAATATATGTTTAGCTTGAGCACAAGGACTCTTAAGAAATATATCAAGGTCTATCTGTTCCACTGCCGTAATTCGGGCTATGACACCTTGATGAAGCTCTTTGGGGCACATTTCATCAAGAACCGATGGCGGTACCTTCTGAAAAATAACACTTGCTGACTTAGCAAGTGTTACAAATTCGTTAACAAAAGCCGATTGAGCTCTCTCTGAGATCCATAATTTTAAACATTTTTCCGGGGAATGCCGTAGTAAATCCAATACTGGCTGGCGACCCCATATAAATTCCTGATCAATGGCATCACGATCCTGTTTTTTCGCCATAACGTTCCTCCTTCTCCAGTTGCTTAGCATATTCATGCATATACGCCGCAGTATATCCTCGTTTCGAAGTCATGACTTCGTCAGGAGTCCCCTGCGTGACAATTGTTCCTCCTTCTAATCCACCTTCAGGACCTAGGTCGATAATATAATCCGCCGATAGCAATACATCGAGGTTATGTTCTATCATCACCACAGTATTTCCCTGATCGACTATCCGATGGATGATCCTTAGAAGTTTTTTAACATCCGTATAGAAAAGTCCTGTAGTGGGTTCGTCAAGAAGATAGAGAGTGGGACCTGTAAAACGTTTGCTGAGCTCCTTAGCCAATTTAACTCTTTGAGCTTCTCCGCCACTCAAGGTTAAAGCAGACTGCCCCAATCGTATATACCCTAACCCTGCGTCTTGTATTAAAGCAAGTTTTGAGGATATACGAGGAATATCTTTAAAGAATTCGGAAGCCTCGTCTACTGTCATGTTCAAAACATCTGAAATATTACGCCCTTTATAACGAACTTCAAGGGTTTCTCTGTTATATCTTGTACCGCCGCATACATCACAATCAACGTATACATCAGGCATAAAAAGCATTGAGACCTTCACTGATCCAGCCCCACCACAAGCCTCACATCGTCCCCCCCTAACATTGAAACTAAAACGGCCCTGAGCATATCCTCTTAATTTAGCCTCCGGCAGCTGAGAAAAAAGCTCTCGGATCAAGGTAAACACTCCCGTATATGTAGCGGGGTTTGAACGTGGGGTTCGCCCAATAGGGCTTTGATCAACCATTACCACATTTTTAAACAGCTCTATCCCTTCTATGCCATCATGTTTCCCAGCTCTCTCCCGAAAATCTCTATCTAAAAGTCTTTTCATTCCTTTATATAATACGTCATACAGGAGACTACTTTTACCAGAGCCAGAAACACCACTGATGCATGTAAAAACACCTGCGGGAATCGATACATCAATATCCTTCAAATTGTGATGAGCCACTTTCCTAAGAGTGAGCCATCCTACAGGGGAACGCACAAAGTCTCTTCGTATACATCCTGAAACTTCTCCCCGCAAATAAGGACCTGTCAAACCTTTCGTTTTGCGAATCTCTTCCGCCGAACCGGCACTAACAATTTCTCCCCCTCGCTCTCCAGCTCCTGGCCCCATTTCTATAATAGAATCAGCAGCAAGCATGGTCTCCCGGTCATGCTCTACAACTACAACAGTGTTTCCTAAGTCCCGGATAGACTGAAGGGTGCGAAGAAGGCGATCTGTGTCTCTAGGATGAAGTCCTATCGTAGGTTCATCGAGTACGTACAAAACACCACTAAGTTTTGAACCGATCTGGGTTGCAAGCCTAATACGCTGACTTTCCCCTCCACTGAGGGTATCAGCTCTACGAAGAAGAGAGAGGTAGCCTGCCCCCACATCCACTAAGAAAGAGAGACGCTTTTCAAGTTCTAACATAACTTGTCCTACAATTTTATGCTCATTTTCCGAAAACTCCATGGCCTTTAAAACTGGTATAAGCCGATCTATAGGCATTTCCATAAGGTTTCCTATAGAGTAGCCTTTAAGTCGAACCATAAGGGCTTCCTTACGGAGCCGTAATCCTTGGCAAGTCTGACAGAGATCCTCCACACGATATCCGCCAAGCTCTTCCATAACGTTCTCAGACTCTGTATCCCGCCATCGACTTTCTAACCATGGAAGAAGTCCTTCGTAACGCCCCATATATTGCCGACTTTGCCCCTTATCTGTAAAAAACATGGGAAGTCGCTCATCAGATCCCCAAAGGATAAAGTCTTGAACTTTTTTAGAGAGGTTCTTATAAGGGATAGATAAATCCCAGTTTTTCCGGGAGACAAAAGTATAAAGTTTACTCAACATATAGTGTTTTTTCTTCCACGGTAGAAGGGCTCCATCACTCACGATACGGCTAGGATCCACTGCCAATTCTTCGGAAAAATGCTCGTGACTCCCGAGACCTGAACAATCAGGACAAGCTCCATAAGGATTGTTAAAAGAAAAAAGCCTCGGCTCTATCTCAGGAAGCGCAATTCCACAATCAGGACAGGCATAATTTTCTGTTAAGAGCCGCTCTACGCCTCCGTCAGTGACAAGCAAAACATAGCCGTTACTTAAAGAAAGAGCCGTCTCTACTGCCTCACTAATTCGAGCCTTTCTGTCTTCTAAAACTTTAAGTCGATCTATCACCACTTCTACGGTGTGCCTTTTGTTTTTATCGAGAGGAATCTCTTCTTCAAGCCAATACACTGTTCCATCAACTCGAACTCGCATAAAACCCTTTTCTCTGTTTTGAAGAAAGAGGTTTTTGAACTCTCCCTTTTTAGCTCGAACTTGCGGAGCAAGAACTTCCAGACGCTGCTCCGGATAATCCTTATAAATAATATCTACTATTTCATCTAGAGAATGGCGAATAACAGGCTTCCCGCACGAAGGACAATACGGTACTCCTAGCCTTCCAAAGAGAAGTCGAAGATAATCATAAACCTCAGTTACAGTTCCAACTGTAGATCTGGGATTATGAGATGTCCCCTTTTGTTCAATCGAAATGGCAGGAGATAAACCTGAAATATCGTCAACGTCAGGTTTTTTTTGCATTCCGAGAAATTGTCTGGCATATGCAGAAAGAGATTCCACGTAGCGCCTCTGCCCCTCTGCATAGAGGGTGTCGAAAGCCAAGGAAGACTTTCCAGAACCCGAGGGGCCAGTAATGACAACTAATTTATTTTTTGGAAGAGTAACGCTTATATTTTTGAGATTGTGTTCTCTTGCTCCTCTTATGCTGATGAGATGCAACACGTTGCCACTCCTTCCCTTTCGATGCAGTTAAAATATCGCGAATTTGTGCCGCTTTTTCAAAATCTAAATGCTCTACCGCTTCCCACATAAGCTGTTCCAGATCAGGCTGAGAGTACGTCTGAACCGGCAAACTTCTCTTCTCTCCACCGCCTATTTCTTGCTTTTCTTCAAAAACAAGTTCTTCGGGGAGTAAGTTTTGGATAGATTTATACACAGATTGAGGTGTAATGCCATGTTCTACATTGAAATCCATTTGGATTTCCCGGCGACGACGCGTTTCTTCCACAGAGGTACGAATACTTTCTGTCTCTTCATCAGCATAGAGAATAACTTGTCCCTGAATATTTCTAGCCGCTCTCCCCATAATCTGAATCAAAGACCGGTGGGATCGTAAAAAACCTTCTCTATCTGCATCAAGAATAGCCACGAGAGAAACTTCTGGGAGGTCCATTCCCTCTCGTAGCAAATTAATTCCTACGAGAACTGAAATATCACCGCTCCGAAGATCACGAATAAGCTCAGCTCGTTCAAAAGCGTTAAGCTCGGAATGAATGTATTTTACTTTAAATTGTAATTCTGATAGATATTCAGCCAGGTCTTCTGCCGATTTTTTAGTAAGGGTTGTTACAAGTGCCCGCTCATTACGAGCTATAACATCCCTAAGACGGTCGACAAGATCATCAACTTGCCCCGTAGCTGGGCTCACAATAACTTCCGGATCTACCACCCCCGTAGGGCGTATAATCTGTTCTACTATACTTGAAGAAACCTTCCTCTCCCAATCACCAGGAGTAGCCGAGATAAAAATAACCTGTCCCATATGTTTTTTAAACTCTTGCCAATTCAATGGTCTATTGTCTAAGCAGGAAGGTAAACGAAAACCATTTTCTACCAGCGTCAATTTACGAGCTCTGTCGCCATTATACATACCACGAACCTGCGGCAAGGTAATATGAGACTCATCTATTACCATAATAAAATCATCGGGGAAGAAATCAAGAAGCGTACCTGGAGGTTCTCCGGCTTCCCGTCCATCCAGATAACGAGAATAGTTTTCTATCCCCGAACAGTATCCTACTTCTTGAAGCATCTCCATATCGTAACGAGTACGCATTTCAAGCCTTTGGGCCTCCAGCAATTTTCCCCGTTCCTTAAGGAGACAAACTTGCTCCTCAAGTTCCTTTTGAATATCTTCCATAGCTTGATCTATAGCATCGCGACTGGTTATATAGTGCTGAGCTGGGAAAATCGAAGCTTTTTCAAGCTGCTTCACTGAACGGCCACTTACTGGATCTATCTCATCAATACGTTCTATCTCTTCGTCAAAAAAAGCTATACGGAGGGCAGTGTCGTTGCTATATGAGGGAAAAACTTCAATAATATCGCCTCGAACACGGAATTTCCCTGGCTCCAAAAGCATATCGTTTCGCTCATAATAACTATCTAGAAGACATTCCATGAACTTCCTGCGCTCCCACTCTTCTCCCACAGCAAAAGGAAATATAACTTTTTCGTACATCTCTTTTTTCCCTAAGCCGTAGATACACGATACACTTGCCACCACAATAACATCGCGGCGTTCAATAAGGGCTTTTGTCGCAGCAAGTCGCAATTTCTCTATCCGGTCATTCACAGAGGCATCTTTTTCTATGTAAGTATCACTTGAAGGGATATAAGCCTCCGGCTGGTAGTAATCATAGTAACTTACAAAATAATGAACCTCGTTCTCTGGGAAAAAACCTTTGAACTCTGTATAAAGCTGCGCCGCCAACGTTTTATTATGTGCTAAAACCAACACTGGCCTATCAAAAGAAGCTATGACATTTGCTACAGTAAAGGTTTTTCCACTACCAGTTACCCCTAAAAGGGTTTGGAAACGATGCCCTTGCCGCAAAGATTGGGTAAGAGCTTCGATGGCCTCCGGCTGATCCCCTGATGGAGGCCAGTCTGCTTCGAGATTAAATAAATGAGCCATCACTCTAGAACTCCTTTAGTTTTACATGCTTTACTAATATCTTTTTATTTTATCCCTTTTTTACAACAAAAGAGCGTGCCCGCTTTTGCAGACACGCCCTTGTTTCTTCTCTACTTTTTATGCAGGATTCCCGACAACCCCAGGCCTTCCTGCCCCTGTACGAACCTGACTTTTCTCTTCTAGATCCACATTTTGGGTAGGTTCTTCTCTCTCCGCACTTTCTCCACCAGAAATGCCAAGAAGCTGGTCAAGCTCTTTCCCTTCAATAACCTCTTTCTCAAGAAGGGCTTCTGCTACAAGGTCCACTTGATCCTGGTTTTCACTTAATATATTTTTAGCCTTCTGATAGCAACTATCGATAAGGAATTTTATTTCCTGATCGATCATATAGGCTACATGATCACTGTAATTTCGATCTTCCGTGATATCCCGTCCCAAAAAGACTTCCTGATGTTTATGGCCAAGCTTAACAAGACCTAATTTCTCGCTCATACCGTATTCAGTAACCATTTTACGAGCAATGAATGTTGCTCGTTCCAGATCGTTACCGGCTCCGGTCGTCACATCCCCGAAATTGAGTTCCTCAGCTATTCGTCCGCCAAGAAGCACTGTAATCTGGTTTATCAGCTCCACCTTTGACATAAGGAAGCGATCTTCCACAGGAAGCTGAAGAGTGTATCCAAGAGCCATATGCCCTCTAGGGATAATAGATATCTTATGTACCGGATCACAATCAGGAAGATACTTCGCTACCAAAGCATGTCCCGTCTCATGATACGCTATGATACGTCGTTCTTTGTCGCTAATCAGTCGACTTTTGCGTTCCGGTCCAGCTATGACTCGGTCAATGCCTTCTTCAAACTCAGCCATGGTTATGAGATTCTTCCCAGCCCTTGCGGCAAGCAGAGCAGCTTCATTCACTAAATTAGCAAGGTCCGCCCCTACAAAACCGGGGGTTCGGCGAGCTACGACACCAAGGTCTACATCTTTATCTAATTTCTTATTGCGAACGTGGACCTCTAGAATTTCCTCTCTCCCTTTTACATCTGGGCGATCTACAACTACATGCCTATCAAACCGCCCTGGACGGAGAAGAGCTGGATCAAGAATATCCGGCCTATTGGTCGCAGCGATAAGGATAATCCCTGTAGACTCATCAAAACCATCTAGTTCCACTAACAACTGGTTCAAGGTCTGCTCGCGCTCGTCATGGCCGCCACCAAGTCCTGCTCCACGCTGACGACCGACGGCATCCATCTCATCGATAAATATAATGCAAGGCTGATACTTTCTTGCTTGCTCAAAAAGATCTCGCACACGCGCAGCCCCAACCCCAACAAACATTTCTACAAAATCGGAGCCACTGACACTAAAGAAGGGTACGTCAGCCTCTCCAGCTACAGCTCGAGCGAGAAGGGTTTTCCCTGTTCCCGGAGGTCCCAGAAGCAACACTCCTTTAGGAACCCTCGCCCCTAACGCCTTAAACTTCCCTGGATCACGGAGGAACTGAACGACCTCACTGAGCTCCTCTTTCGATTCGTCACATCCCGCCACATCCTTAAACGTTACCTTCGGGCGATTATCAAGGAAGAGCTTTGCCTTGCTTTTAGCGAAGTTCATGACCTTACCTCCGCCACCCTGCATGTTATATAAGAAAAATATCCATACTCCTATAAGTAACAAGGTAGGGAAGAACGACGAAATCATTGTCGCCCACCACGGAGTTTTCTGGGGAGGAGTAACTTCTACATTAACCCCCTTCGCTGCAATCTCCTTTGCAAGATCACCAGTTCCAACTACTTCCGCCTGGAAATTTCTGCCGTCTATAAAACGTCCACTTATAGTATTGTCTTTAATAGAAACACTTTTAACCTGGCCCGTATTCACAGCGGTCAGGAACTCGGAGTACGTAATTGCTTCTGCTTGCTGGGGGTTGTGAACTGGTGAAAGGAAAACATTCACCAAGCTGACCACAAGCACAACGAGAATCAAATACAACCCGAGATTCTTGATCAATCGGCCCACTAAATATCGCCGCCTCTCAGTAAATTGCCCTCTATAGGGCTATTCTTGTACATCCACAACGTGGATTGAAGGAAGATTTCTCCATTTGCCAGCATAATCTAACCCATACCCTACCACGAATTCATCTGGAATATCAAATCCCTTATAATCTACTGACACTGGAACTTTACGCCGCTCCATCTTATCAAGAAGAACACACACACGAACACTTTTAGGATGACGCTCCTTCATCAATCGAATGAGGTAAGAAAGAGTTAGGCCTGTATCTACAATGTCTTCTACGATAAGAACATGTTTCCCTTTAATACTCGTATCAATATCCTTGTTTATTTTAACAACACCACAGGTTTTCGTGGAGTCCCCGTAGGAAGATACCGCCATAAAATCCATGATAACATTCACATTATTTTCAATATGACGAACGAGATCAGAAAGGAAAACAACGGCTCCTTTCAATATCCCCACTGTTACCAAATCTTCTCCAGCATAATCTTGAGCGATCTGTTCCCCAAGCTCCTGTACCTTTTTCGATATGGTATCCTTCGACAGGAGCACTTCCGACACTACATAGTTCATTCTACCGTTCCCCTTCCAGGGCTGAAGCCAGAAGCGTCAGCTTAAAAATGATCCAGGGGCCTTCTTCTTTCACTACATTATGTGAAGCCCCCCATTGTGGTATCCAACGCCATCCGCCAGGACCTTCTAAAACAGGCCAGAGATCAAAGAGCCACCACGGAATAGCTTTCCGTTCTTCTTTAGAGAGAGTGGCACTGATAGCGGAGACAGTAGTAATACGAAAATTTTTGCCCTCTTGTAAAGAATATATAACACATCTAGAAGAAAGAGGATATTTTTTGATCGGGGGTAAAGAGCGAACCTTCTCCCATTCCACACTCCATCTTCCCCATCTGAAACTACAACCCTCTCCTTCTAGGAGAATTTCTTGATCTTCAGCGAGAGTATTATACAGGACTTTAGGATTTATCCATACTATAAAATCAGATCCACAATATACAAAACTTTCTTTTTCCCACTGGAAAAGCCATCGTCCAGATTTTTTGATAGTATCAATGAGATTTGTGAGACGATGCCTTGGAAGAGCTTTAAGGCGAAGATCTCGACCTACTGCACGGATAAACCAGGCCAGATCTCGTTTCGATAAAGAACGAGCAAAAGAAACATCCGCCGCATATTGAGCTAGTGGGAAATCCCGTCTTCCTTCTAACAAAAGAGCCTGTCCGGTTTCCTCCTCTTCCGTTCTATACTCCTGCATATCTTTTGCCAACGCTACTAGATGCTTTCGAGTAGCTGAATTTACTGTTCGTTCCAAAAGAGGTAGGATTTCGAGGCGAATTCGATTCCTTGTATAAGTAACGTCAACGTTCGTTATATCTTCTCTCCAGGAAATTCCTCGAGAAGATATAAGCTCTCTTAATTCGTCACGCCACCAATTTATGAGGGGCCGAACAAAAAGACCACGCACTTCTGGAATTCCCACAAGTCCAGACGGGCCTGTCCCTCGGCATATATTAAAAAGAACTGTCTCTGCTACATCATTAGCCGTGTGGCCTAGTGCTATTATTACGGCATTATGTTTTTGAGCCACACGTCTTAAAAAATCGTAGCGGATCCTTCGAGCTCCCTCCTCTACAGATTCTCCCTTACGAAGAAGATCTGGCACAGAAGAATGTTCTATACATACTCGACAACCCCACCCCTCTCCTAGATGGCGGACAAAAACCGCATCATCTAGAGAGCTCTGATCTCGAATTCCATGTTCCAAATGGGCTACGATAACTTCATAAGGCCAAAATTGAACAAAAAACCACAGGAGGGCCACGGAGTCGCTACCGCCTGAGACAGCGACCACTGCCGGGCCTTTTTTATCTGCCCAGCCTTGCTTTTGGGCTATAGCCCAAAAGCGGCGACGTAAATATGATAAGGACATTTCGAAGGGAAGATCTTTGTCTACGCTTTTCACACCATTCATCACTCCACCTCCACTAATACGAGGTGAAACAAAAACGGCGGGAGACATGGCTCCCGCCTATTATTTTTAAATATTGGTGGCGGTGACTGGAATCGAACCAGTGACACTGCGGGTATGAACCGCATGCTCTAGCCATCTGAGCTACACCGCCTAAAAAAATGGTTGCGGGGGCAGGATTTGAACCTGCGACCTTCGGGTTATGAGCCCGACGAGCTTCCTGACTGCTCCACCCCGCGATGTAGTTTTACCTAAAACAAAAACTCGACGAATTCTTTTATGGTGCCGGACGCGGGACTCGAACCCGCACGGACTTTTCGGTCCCCAGGATTTTAAGTCCCGTGCGTCTACCTATTCCGCCAGCCCGGCCAGCACTCAGACATTATAAGGAGGACTCCCTGTTTAGTCAAGGGGCGGAATTAGAAACATGAAGAATATGTGGAATGACAATCACAATTACTTCATTTTTTTCCTTCTCAGTGTTATGAGAAGCAAACATTGTCCCTAGAAAAGGTACATCTCCCAAAACTGGAACTTTATAATGATTTTCCCGTTTCTGTTCCTTGAAAAGACCCCCTATGACGAAAGGCTCTCCGTCACGAATCCTAACAGTAGTTTCAACTTCTCTGGTACTCGTCTCTGGATAGGTTTCTCCCCTTGCTCCCTCTCGCCATGACAATACTTCCCCCGTTCGAATAGCTAAATCTATTGTAACTATCTGATCTTTTCCTATGAAAGGAGTCATTTCCAACTGAGGCCCCACTTCTTCGGAAACATAAGAAGGATTGCCAGCTTCGTCGCGGACAGAAACGTAGGGATACTTCTGAACAAGACGAATTTTCGCCTTAGTTCCCTCTACAGCAATAACCGATGGCTCGGCCAGAACATGTCCTTTCTCTTCTTTTTCTAACATAGATAGAAGGGCATCAAGTTTCCTCATAGTACCTGTTAAAGGTTCTACTACAGAAGAATCCTTTTCTCCAGAGCTGTACTGATACCTTATCTTTCCGGGGCTGCCTCCTCCTTGATACTCTAAAAGCCAATGACGATAAATTGAGTCGATACATGAAGCGACTTCTTCCCCCGCTCGGTCAGACACCTCTACTATTCGAGCTTCAATCATGACTTGTTTCCCGGGATGATCAATAACTGAAAGCAACTCTTCAACCTTTAAAAGATCATCTTCTACCGCCGTAATGTAAAGAAAGTTCCTTCTTTTATCTTCAACTACTTTACGTAAACCTGTAAGACGCATAATTATGTTCCTGACCTGAATTACATCGCTATAGGCTAAATGATACGCTTTTGTTCTAACCATCCCCAGTTTTTTACCAAGATCCTCAGATGACCCAATCCATAGAGTTGTATCACCGAGAGTAGCAAAGCGAAGACCTTGAGTCTTTAATATATATCCGAAAGCTACATCGGCAGGAAGATTTTTAAGAGTAAGGGTTATATTCTTCTGAGGAACAGAATCATCGAGGAGTAAATTCACACCCCAAAACTCCGCAAAAAGACGGAAAACATCCGTAAGGCTCACTTCTCTTAAAGAGAGTGAGATCGGTTTCGAGTACTCAGAAAAATTTGTAGTTTCTTTTCTTTTCTGTATAAGAGGCCCCCTCTCCTTTTGTAATATTTTTACAAGAGAGATATGCTTCTTTCCATTCCCCCCATCCTTGAGGAAAATGTGCATGCCATCTTCGTGTAATAAATTCATAAAAGTATGGCCATTCTCCTCCCAGGCCCGAACTGAAAACAATAGAGAGAAAGGATAATCTTTCTCCCACTTTTTTGCAGGGAGAAGGACTCCTGACCATTTCAATAGACTTTCTCCTTCTCCACTGTTACGTATCTCTGGAAATGGTAAGGAAATACCCGATACTTCCATACAAACCTTCTGATCCCCTATCTGTTTAACTTTAACCCCAAGCATAGTAGGGAAAACTTCACACCAAGCCACACTACTTGTACAGATACAAACAAAAATAAAAAAGATAGATTTTTTCATGAAAGAAACATATTCTTTTTTTAATAATATCAATGACCCTCAACACCTTGAAAAGAAGAATCTTCCCATTTTTCCCCTATCGCCACAAATGAATGCTGTCCCCCTACCTCTAATTCCACATTATCTATGGAGATGCGACGGAACACTACCTCTTGGTCTCCTAGCACTTCTTTTTCTCTTACAATGGTACCCTCTTCTCCGCTAGACAACATATCCACGAGGGATAAATTCCCCCCCTCCCCCAGTAGAACGCCAGAGATGCGTATAAGAGGATGAGAAGCTTCCTCTTCCTTTCGTTTTTCTAAAGATTCTCTTCGGAAGCTTATAAATGGGGAGAGTTTTCGTGGGAGTGCAAAAAGTTGCTCTCTATTCCCTTTTTTTTCTACTTCACAACGAAGAAAAGTAGCAAGAGTTTTTATATATTGCTCGTCTTCATGTGAAATTTCGTTACATTGAGGAATCTGAGCCTTTTTTGATTCCATCACATCACCATAAACTGCGATATTTTGAGGGAACCAGATATAACCTAAATATAAAAAAACAAAAGAACCACTAAGGAAACTGAGTAGAAATAAAAATTTCCATAGACTATATTTTACTGCCACTTTGTTTTTCACCTATCTTTCTTATAACAAATGAAATGTGTAAAAAAACTTCTTCTCGACAGGGATATAGCTCCCCTTGCTGTAAATGTACTAAGCCATAAAGTTTTTCGCTTTCTTTAATAAAATCGACACACTGAGAGTAGAGCCCTCTACATTCCATACGTACAAGATTCGGTTCCTTCTGATCTTCGTAAAACCTTGCAATAGTCAACCCACATTTTTTTGCCAGATCATAAAGTCTCTTTCTCGGGCTCGGGGAAGAAATTGTCTCTCTTTTATACTTTTCTTCAACTTGCTTTAAGATTTTTTCGTAAAGAGAGACTTGCTGCATTAAACACGCAACCTTTTCCTCTATTCGTTGCTTTTGAAGGCTTACTTGTAGCAATCGCGTCCTCGCTGTTTTTTGTCTCACAACCATGCAACATAAAATAAAAAAACAGACGAAAATAAATACCCCCCATGTCCCCTTGAAAAAACGCAGATACAGTGAACTTCTCTTCAATGAGATCGCTCGCATCTCTTACTCTGGGCTATTTCCATTTTAAACAGAGCAAAATCACCTTCCCACGAGAGGAGAGGGCAGCATATCTCTTCTGAAGGGAAAAACTCAGAAAGAGAATCTCTCCACAACAATATCTCATCACCTCTACCCTCTCCTACCAAAAGAACAGACTTTTGGTCAAAAGAAATTTCTTTAAGAAAAACCGAATCGGGAAGATTGCTTGTGAGAGTCTCTAAAAAATGCCCGTATAAAAATCTTGATTGTTGAAAAAACGAGATCCAGTTTTTACATTCAGAACATAATACCGTATATTGGTGATCTAACTCTTTTTGCAAAATCGCCATCTGGGCTATTTTATCCTGCATGTATCCTATATTTTTCTCCATTTTCATTCCGCATTTCTTTCCGTTATGCAAGGCAAATCCCAAGGAAAAAGTAAAAAATGCAACCACGCCCCACATAATCCCTTCTCCCCATTTGTTAAGGAGGTCTCTTTTTCTGACTTTTACATAAGATGGAAGCAAATCCATAGATAAACTCATGAGAAATCCCTCAACGCTACACCCACTGCGACTTCAAAACCATCTAAATCAAACCCATTTTTTTCTATTTCCCATTTCTTCCATGGAGATAGTGCTGGTATAAACGAAGGAAGAATTTGCGTAATTTCATTCTCCATGTCTTTGCACCCCCTAAGCCAGTACTGTCCCGAAAGATTTTGAATATCTTTTTCGCACAGAGCTACTTCCATGTGAATCTGTTCCACTGTTTCTTTTAAAGGGAGAATAGCACTTCGTATATCTTCATTTTCAGAAATGATAAGAGACATTATTTTTTCTTCATCTTCAGCTCGAAAAGCAAGCACCATTGGCTCTCTCTCTAAAGAATCGATTCCTTTAAAGGCTCGTAAAAGACTTATTTGAGGAGGTTCAAGGCAAGCTGCACCTATTCGAGATTTTTTTAAAATTTTCATAAGTTTCAAAACATGACATTTCTTTATAGCCGCAGTAAGAAAACAATGTTGTCCCTTCCGCCCACCGGACAGCTCTAGAGCAACACTGTCTCTACACGTATCATCTAAGCCCATCCCAAAAATTCGTTGAAACTCCCATTTGAAAGCCTCTCGCAATTCTTTATGAGACATTAAAGGGAAACACAAAGTATGCAAAGCCGTTTCCTTTAGCATAAAACTTATGTTCATTAACGGATTCAGCGGTAGAAACGATTCCTTTTTCAAGGACAAGAAAAGAGAGAGCCAATCCTGTGTCCGATCAAAAATATTCTTTTCCTTTGGGGATGGCAACTTTAATGCTTGCTTAACATGCAGTTGCCCTTTTTCCCAGTCTAGATGAATATATCGAACCACCCGTTTCTCTATAGAAACCCCAGTTAGGGGAATTTTCTTCCATTTTTTCCCCCAAGGGAAGTTCCACAAAAAAATCACCTCTCTTTAAAGGTTTCCAAAAGACCAATAGATACTTCTACAGGTAGGGTAATGCACTAGACACTCCACCTTTATAGCTGTTGATCCCTTCCTCCCTTTAGAACAAAACCATATATATTGATCATCCTGAGATGATCCGAAATATGGAGGCATCCATTTTTCACGATCTTCGTAATAAACACCACAATCCAAAGCTACAACTTGTACCTCTACTCCATTAAGATGCAAAATTTCATATTCAGGGGGTAACAAATTATAAGGAGGTACCCCTTCTTTCCTAGCATAAAAAATCCATTCTTTCCCTTGTTGGTAATATGTTTTGATCCAGTGAATTCCTTGATATACTCCAAAAAGAGAGCTGTGATAAAGTTTTACCCAGATATCCACAACATCAGTCATCCATAGATTGTCTTCCAAGAAAGAATAGAACCAAGGGATTAACATGGAAAAATAAGTCAAAGAGATTAATATCACTATTACTACAAATCCTCCGCTTTTAGAGGCATATTGCGCAGTCGAAAGACAGTGTTTACTTCTTGGCTCTTTTTTTTGTGCTTTACTAAAAAGCAAACTTCTAGAACTCCTTTCTCCTCGTTATAAGCAAAAGATGCTTTTTCTATGCCGCTTACCACTGGTTGCGAGTTTTGATATGTAACATCGTGACAATATAGCTCTGGACCTCCACTTGGTCCCATCTTTACATATATTTTGGCAGCTCTAAGCAAATGTAAGGAAGCACCAACTGGGATACTTGCAACATCTTCACTCAATTCGGATAATTGTAATATTCTTCCCCGTATTCCCTTCAATCGCAAAGGGCGGGAAGCTCCTGGGAAAATCACCCAATTAAAAGTTTTTCCTGCTTTTCCTGTCGTACCTCTAAGCTTATTAGGTGAAGGAGGAACAGAGAGAACCACCTCTTGTTTTTCTGGAAAAACTGACTGTACTTTATTGGCAGTAGGAACGGCATAAACTATTCGAAGCTCATCTCCCCAGTCAATGCCAAGGTTCTGAGCTCTATTGTTCGGAACAATAGTTACTGGTTTTCTCCATGCTCCAAGAGCGGGTATATCACTAAAGGTCTTTTGGTACTCTTCTGGCGCTCCAGGAATCCCCAAGGCTCCATTAAGAACTTTAGGCATTAAAAGAGCTATAGCATGAGCCGTCTTTACTTGCGTTTTTCTTTCTAAAACCATAAGAGACACACAATCAGACATTCCTCGCCAGCCCCATAATAAAGCTGTGCTTACCATCGCTCCTACGAAGAGGGCCACAAGAACTTCCGGAAGACATAAACCATAATATTTCCTTCTATCTCCAGATTGAAAGTTCATAAATTTTTTCATGATTTTTCAGGTCCCCTTCTACAAATGAGCAAGAAAAAACTGAAACTATGATATTGCAAGAATTTACAAGCTTCTTCTCAATCCAAAAGCCTAAATCTGGAGAGGAAAAGTTGTCCTCATCTCAGCCATATTCCGCTACGTAATGAGCAGCCCAGCAACCAACGAAAGATTTATGGTTTCGAGAAATGAAAGCCATAGTATTGGCAAGAGTATAAAACACACTCGTTAAAAGAAGAGAACCTATTAAAAGACCTATTAAGGCTTCGACAAAGATAAAACCTTCAGACTTTTTCTCGTCTTCAGTTACATAACCCTTATCCATACCCAAGGTTCTTCACCACTTACATAGGGTGTTTGGGGCTCTTCCGAAGAGCTGGATGAGCCGTATAGTCCATTTTCTTCCGCCCGTTGTTCTATGTACCGAGAAACTTTCTTTTTTATGGGACCGCAACCTATAAAAAGGTTTTCCTCATTTCCATACAAAGAAAAAGATTCGGCCTGCATTTTTCTATCAAGATACGTTTCAAGGCACGTTATATCAAAAGTAGATGGATCATTAATTTCTGCATCTTCTTCCATAGAAAACATAAGATAAGCAACTTTAATAGATCTTAAATCAGATATAATTCGAATCGCCTCCGCAGAAGCCATAGCCCGAGAAGCTGCAATCATTACCCCCCCTGATAAGAGCCCCATGATCATGAGAACCACAAGCAGTTCTATTAACGAAAACCCCTCTGTTTTTCCTTTAAATCCTTTCACTTTGCTATATTCGCTCCTTTCCCTATAAATTTGTTACAACACAAGACTATGCACAGCTCTCATAAGAGGCATAAACAGAGCTACAACCATAATGAGAACAAAAATGCCGATTACAAGTGTAAGGACAGGCTCCATAAGGACTTCAACCCTCTTGAAATCTGTAGCGAGGCTCTTCTTATTTTGTTCTGCTTCTTTTTGAATCACCCATTGCAGAGTGCCTGTCTGTTCCCCTAAAGAAACCAGCGGAGCAAAGGCGGAAGGGAAAAAAGAGTGCTCTCGAAGAGCTCTCCCCAGGGGGACTCCCTGACCAAGTTTCTGAGCCACTTCCTCCCAGATTCTTTGGACTCCCTCATGACCGGTAGCATTTCCTGTCAAGTGAATAGCTTTTAACAAGGGCATTCCCGCCTCTAAAAGAGCTGCCAATATATACAGGCTTCGGACCAATAAAAATTTTTTCCTAAAAAAACTGATAGAAAATCTCTGATAATGAAAACGATCAAAGGGAAACCCTTTTCTGAAATAGTGCCAGATAACCACAGAAAATACCAAAAACATCAACGTTAATAGCCCTATAAATTTCCGTCTCTCTGATAAAAAAATAATAAGCCTCGTTATTTTAGGAAGAGGGATATTCAGTCTTTTTAAAAAATCCTCTATTTCAGGTAAGACCTTATTAAAAAGAATTCCAAAGACAAAACAAGCTAAAATTCCTATAAAAGCGGGATAAAGCCATGCTGTAAAAAGCTTCCGATGAAAATCAATCTTTTGTTCAAAGAAAAGCGACAATTGCGATAGCATTTTAGGAAGTTCTCCACTTTCTTCTCCGGCCTTTACAATAGGAACAACTCCAGGAGGCAAAAAAGCACTTTCATATAAGCTATCGCTGAACGCCAACCCCTTCTCTAAATTTACTCTCAAATCTTTAATAAACGGAATAAAAGAAGCTTTGGAGCACTCTTGCTCTATTACAACAAGAGCTAATGAGATATTCCCCCCTGCTTGCAGGATAGAGGAAAGTTGAGAAAAAAAGTTTGCTAAGAAACGAGAAGAAAGACGGCGTCTACCCCTTGAAGGGAAAGAAAAAAATTCCGCTGATACATGTCGCCTCAAGTAGACAGGCATAAGGCCTTGTGCTTGAAGTTTTTGTGCTGCGTCTTTCTTTGATGAAGCTTGTATAGAGCCACTCGAAATTCGTTCTCCATTTGAAGTCGAACGAGCACGATACCGGAAAATCACCTTTCTCTTAACCTCCCTTTAAAGCAGAGAAATTTCTTCCACGGACGTTTCTCCTAAATACACTTTTTCCATTGCATTCTCGCTCAAAGTTTTCATTCCTTCTTTCTTAGCCTGAACATGAAGTAACTGCGTCGGCTCTTCTTGCAAAAGAAGACGACGTACATTTTGAGTTATAAACATGAGTTCAAAAACTCCAGTCCTTCCTTTATATCCAGTCCCTTGACAATAATGACATCCTCTCGCTGTGTATTTTTTACCCGCGTCTATATCAGAAAGAACTTCTTTGCAATAAGGGCAAAGAAGACGTATCAGTCGCTGAGAAAGAACTGCTTTTAGAGCCGATACAACTAGAAATGGAGGAACTCCCATTTCCATCAGGCGCAAAGGAGCACTTGCTGCATCCTCCGTGTGAAGAGAAGATAAAACGAAATGCCCCGTAAGTGCTGCTCTCATGGCAAGCTGCGCTGTTTCAGGATCCCGAATCTCACCGACCATAATAACGTCAGGATCTTGTCGCAGAATCGAGCGCAAAATAGAATGAAAAGAACGACCTGTTTTTTCGTCTACCTGTACTTGTGTTACACCTTCATGTGTACGTTCTACAGGATCTTCCACAGTTGTTATATTCAGAACATCGGCATTCATTTCGTCAATTAAAGCGTGCAAAGTTGTTGATTTCCCACTCCCAGTAGGTCCTGTAACAAGAAACATTCCTTCTCCTTTATTGAGAATATTTCTTAGTTGATCGAGTTCACTACTGCCAAGTCCTAATTTTTCAATATTCTCAGGAGATACCGATGGGTCCAGGAGACGAAGAACTAATTTTTCTCCGTAGAGCGTCGGTAAAGAGGAAACTCTGACATCTATAGGCATGGACAGAGATGGATGGAGACAAAAACGGCCATCTTGAGGAAGTCTCTTTTCTGCTATATCCATAGATGCAAGCAACTTTATTCGAGAAATCACAGATGGGTGAAAATCAGGAGAAAAGACATACATGGGGTAGCAACATCCATCAACTCTATAACGGATGCGGCTAAAATCTGCGAAAGGTTCTACATGTATATCAGAGGCTCTACTTGTTAAAGCTTTTTCGATAATAGAATCTACAAAACATACAACTGAGTTAGGAGATGATAAGCTTACTTCCCCTTCTTTATTACCTTGGAGGCCATAAACGATTTTGCGGATCTGGGAGAGAGGAGCTAAAAAAAGTTTAAGGTTCATATGGGTCGCTTTATGTATATAACGGAGTTTATCTGAGTTAAAAGGGTCAAAAAGAGCTATTTGAAGTTCATTTTTTTCAGGAATACATGAGAGAGGAAGAATGTCTAACCGTTCTATCTGTTCCATAGTAAAAAAAGCCAACGCCTCTTTATTAGGAGGGGAAAGAGGCAAAAAAACAATAGGAAGCTGCGTAAACATTCGCATGAGAGCAAGAAGGCGATCTTCTAACCCTGGCGAAAGATGTAAAAACTCGGCAATAGAAAAGGATGTACGACGATATTTTTCATAATTATTCTTAATAAGAGGTCCTATCACTTCGTCTTTCAAAAGAAAAGCAGAAAAGTTTTTCCATGTTCTCCCATCTAAAAACACAATATCACCACATGTAAAGAAAGATATAGAAAAGCTATAAATAATATAATAAAGAATAACATATTAAGAGATTATTTTCTTTATAGAAAACATGGGATAGGAGGACTTAAGGGAAGTAGTACTTATATAATGATCGTTTCAGTGAAGGGGAATACTTTTTTTGTTCTTTTCGTTTCTTTACACGCTTTTTGTCAGTTCTCTACCATTCCAGAAGGTAAGTCAGATGTCAGGCAGAGGGAACGCCTTTGCCTCAATGTTGCAAAGCGAAACTGCGCATTGGAAGCGTGTTCGTAAGTGGCAACGAAAAGGTAGAATACACCGACATTCTGTCTTCACTCGAAAGCTCTCTTGTATCGCAGGTCAAGGAAGAGTATTAGGGAGAGGCGTTACATTGTTACACTCTGGATGAGATTTATGTTTTTGCCGGTGTGGTGTATGAAATGCCAGAACGTGAAGGCGTGATGCAGGCATAAAAAAAGATCTCTGGCGGCGACCTACTCTCCCACAGATAGCCTCTGCAGTACCATGGGCGCTGGAGGGCTTAACTTCCGGGTTCGGCATGGAACCGGGTGTAACACCTCCGCTCTGACCACCAGAGATCCAAAATCTATATGCTCCCTGCTCTTCAACATGAAAATAAAAGGGAAACCAATGGATAAATGAGAATAAGGCCTCGGCGTATTAGTACCGGTCAGCTCAAAGCCTCACAGCTCGTACACTCCCGGCCTATCTATCCTGTCATCTTCAGGACACCTTACTTCCTCTCGGAATGGGGTATCTCATCTTGGAGGCGGCTTCCCGCTTAGATGCCTTCAGCGGTTATCCGACCCGAACATAGCTACCCGGCTTATGCAGCTGGCGCTACAACCGGTACACCAGAGGTTCGTCCACTTCGGTCCTCTCGTACTAGAAGCAGATCTCCTCAAATACCCTACGCCTATGGTGGATAGGGACCGAACTGTCTCACGACGTTCTAAACCCAGCTCACGTACCGCTTTAATGGGCGAACAGACCAACCCTTGGGACCTGCTTCAGCCCCAGGATGCGACGAGCCGACATCGAGGTGCCAAACCTTGCCGTCGATAGGAACTCTCGGGCAAGATCAGCCTGTTATCCCCGGGGTAGCTTTTATCCGTTGAGCGACGGCCCTTCCACTCGGTACCGCCGGATCACTAAGACCAACTTTCGTTCCTGCTCGAGATGTCTCTCTCACAGTCAAGCCACCTTATACCTTTGCGCTCTCTATGGGCGGTTTCCATACGCCCTGAGGTGACCTTTGCGCGCCTCCGTTACTCTTTAGGAGGCGACCGCCCCAGTCAAACTGCCCACCTGACAATGTCCTGCCAGCCGATTCAGACTCAACAGTTAGAACTTCGGTATGTCAAGGGTGGTATCCCAACAACGGCTCCTGAAAGGCTGACGCCCTCCATTCTACGCCTCCCACCTATCCTGTACATGACAGACCAAAATCCAATATCAGGCTACAGTAAAGCTCCACGGGGTCTTCCCGTCCCACCACAGGTAACTGGCGTCTTTACCAGTACCACAATTTCACCGGGTCCCTCGTTGAGACAGTGCTCAGATCGTTACACCATTCGTGCAGGTCGGAACTTACCCGACAAGGAATTTCGCTACCTTAGGACCGTTATAGTTACGGCCGCCGTTTACTGGGGCTTCATATCAAGGCTTCGCTTACGCTAACCTCTCCATTTAACCTTCCAGCACCGGGCAGGTGTCAGTCCCTATACTTCGGCTTACGCCTTATGCAGAGACCTGTGTTTTTAGTAAACAGTCGCCTGAGCCTGGTTTCTGCGACCACCCTTAGCTCCATATGATTATATTTCACCAGAGTGGCACCCCTTCTCCCGAAGTTACGGGGTCAACTTGCAGAGTTCCTTAACGAGGGTTTTCCCGCTCACCTTAGCTTCCTCAGCTAGCCCACCTGTGTCGGTTTCGGGTACGAGCAACCAACAAACTCCCTAGAGGCTTTTCTCGACAGCCGAGCTTCAATGACTTCGACCCCGTAGGGCCTCCCCATCAGGTCTCAGAATTATTCCCGCGGATTTGCCTGCGGAAACTCCCTACACCCTTGGACCGGGACTTCCATCACCCGGATCACCTAGCTTTCTGTGTCACCCCTTCGGTATTAACGCTCATTGGCTGGGACAGGAATATCTACCTGCTATCCATCGACTACGCCTCTCGGCCTCGCCTTAGGTCCCGCCTAACCCTGGGCGGATGAACCTTCCCCAGGAACCCTTGGGCTTCCGGTGAGTACGTTTCTCACGCACTTCGCGTTACTCATGCCAGCATTCTCACTTCCATACAGTCCACATGACCTCACGGCTCTGCTTCACCCCGTATGGAACGCTCCCCTACCGATATATACACTCTTGCACATATCCCGCAGCTTCGGCAGTATGCTTAGCCCCCTACATTCTCGGCGCAAAAGTCCTCGACCAGTGAGCTGTTACGCACTCTTTAAAGGGTGGCTGCTTCTAAGCCAACCTCCTGGCTGTCCAGGCACTCTCACATCCTTGCCACACTTAGCATACGCTTTGGGACCTTAGCTGACGGTCTGGGCTGTTTCCCTCACGACCACGGACCTTCTCACCCGTAGTCTCACTCCTACGGTACAAAATATGGTATTCGAAGTTTGGTTGAATTTGGTAGGACCCCAGTCCCCCGCGTCCATCCAGTGCTCTACCCCCATATCTCAATTCCGTAAGGCTGCACCTCAATGCATATCGGGGAGAACCAGCTATCACCGCACTCGATTAGCTTTTCACTCCGATCCACAGCTCATCCAAATCTTTTTCAACAGAAACTGGTTCGGTCCTCCATCCGGCTTCACCCGGACTTCAACCTGGCCATGGATAGATCGTGCGGCTTCGGGTCTATTAAACGAAACTTGCGCCCTATTCAGACTCGGTTTCCCTACGGCTCCAGTGCACATACGCACCTTAACCTCGCTACGTCTAATAACTCGCCGGCTCATTTTACAAAAGGCACACCGTCACATTCAATGCCTCGCGGCATCTCTTGCTCCGATTGCTTGTAGGCATACGGGTTCAGGTCTATTTCACTCCCCGCCAGGGGTGCTTTTCACCCTTCCCTCTCGGTACTCATCCACTATCGGTCACCAACAGTATTTAGCCTTGGATGATGGTCCACCCTGATTCAACCGGAATTCCACGTGCTCCGGCCTACTCGGGATCTCTTCTCGGAGGATACTCTCTGTCGCATACCGGGCTCTCACCGTCTATGGCCTGCTTTCCCAACACAGTTCTGCTAAAAAGTATCTTGATAACTCCGCGCCTAGCCTGCGGACTAAGCATGAAAAGCCCCTCTACACCACATACACAACGACCGCAGCCTTACATGTATATGGTTTAGGCTCTTCCCCGTTCGCTCACCACTACTTAGGGAATCTCTTCGATTTCTCTTCCTCCGGATACTGAGATGTTTCACTTCTCCGGGTTCCTTCCCTTACGGGATACCTGGACTACTCCAGGTGGGTTGCCCCATTCGGACATCTGCGGGTCAAAGGCCGCTTGCGCCTCGCCGCAGCTTCTCGCAGCTTGCCACGTCCTTCTTCGGCTGTTGGTACCAAGGCATCCACCGTATGCCCTTATTACCTTATTTCTCATTTATCCCTCT